>RFVF01000011.1 GCA_009922615.1 Pseudomonadota bacterium | reverse complement strand
CCACCCACCTCATTGCCAGGCTCTACTTCACCGCCGGCAAACTTCGTCTGCCTCAGTTCTGTTTCCACTGAAAACAGCGGAGAACTGAAGCCGGGCACGCGACGAAGTCGCCCGCGCTCTACGAGTTTGAGGACGCTGGATGACGAGATGTTCAGCAACGCTGCTGCCTCTTGGAGTTGGTAGGCGCGCGGGGCCAGATTGGGCTGAACAGCTCACTCAGTGTCAGACGAGATCTGATTTAGCATCCCCACCTGCTAGGGAGAATCCAGCAGGCGACCAAAAAGTCTATTACCCACCTCGGTATTAGACTTGCGGTTGCGATTCGTGGCCTCGGCTTTTGAGAACTCAGCTTTAGCCTTTGAAACTTGGGACGTTTCTGCCTCATCCAGTGGACGAAGCCGAAGCTGCTGAATGTCCATCAACTCCACATCGAGCCAACCAAAGTGCCGCCGCCGCTTGCCTATGTTCGGGTGGGGATTCGGAATGCCTTGAGTTTTTAGCATTCGGTCGATCATCTCCTGAAACCCACGAGTCAGCTCGTTGTTCTCCAGATTTAGGTTCCAAGACATCATCGCTGGTGGATTCCAACCCCGCTGCTGGGGCAGAAAATCCTCCCGAATCGAAACCCGAACATTTTCCCTGCTCGGTGCCACCACCGGATTAGGCCAACGCTCGGCCAATTGCGCCTTCCTCTTAATGCTCAATTTTATTTATGGCTTGTCGAATTCATATTTGCCTTTGGCCCGTCAGCTGACCTCTTAAATCCAGGCGCTGTAGACACAGACTTCGTCAAAAATGGCGCTAACGGTTCCCTGAAGTTGCTGCGGAGGGTTCCCGACGACCGGAGTGCGGGGTGCGTCCGAAGTATGTGTGGATAGGCTTAACCGCATCTTCGGTGACGGTCGCGAGGTATTTGCCGGTGTCGAAATTCTTCAACGATTGCAATATGACCGCCATGTCTGTGGCGTTTTGCTGCGAGGACTTTGCAAAACTTTGCCTCCACCAGTTGCATACTTAGGCCAGCGCTTCTTCGGTGAGGGGCGGTTCAGTGCTCATGGCGGTTTGGCTCAAAACGTCACTTTGCTGGCCATGGCCTGAGAGTGCTGGTCGCGCAAGTGCCCATATACCTTCATCGCTAGTGCGCCGCCGTCCTTGTGCCCCAGCAAGCGCGATACGGTGGGGATATCCACCCCAGATTCGATGCGCCGGGTGGCGAAAAGGTGCCGCAGATCGTGGTGGGTGATGCGGGCCATACCCACGAGTTTCGCGGCGCGATCCATTGCACGTTGGCATTCCTAAACTCGCATCACTCGCACGGAGGGGGCGAATTCGGTGGTGGAGGATCTGAGTCGCTCTAGCAGTGTGCGCATCTAGGAGATCATGGGGATGGTGCGGATGGCACCACTCTTGGTTCCGGTGTCTGGATCCCCGCGGACGGTGATCTCGGATTTCGCAAAATCGCAGTCAGCCCAGGTAACATTGGCAGCTTCGTTTTTCTGAACCCGCCATACGCTAGAAAGCGCACCAAGTCGGCGCATTCCTGGCTGCACCACGCACCCGCTCGTTCAATCTCTTGAACGAATTTCCTGAACTGCGCCTGCTCCGGAAGCTTTAGTTTTTTGAGAGTGATCCGCGCCTTTCTGATTCCCAAGGCCGGATTACCATACCGGGCGCCAGCGGACACGGCGATGGCGGGAATCTGACGCAGCGTGTCAACGGTGTTGTTGTAAACCGACGGGGAGTATTTCGTGACGAATGCTGCAGCCCATTCTTACCAGACCTTTTCGGAGATCTTTCGAACTTATATCGAGGTTGGGCCGGGGCACGCTTTCAGCAATGCGTCGATGCTTTTCTGGCGGTAGAGCTTGGCGCTGGGCTATAGCTTCGGGTGATCAACAACCCGCTGGCGGTATATCTCCACTGCCTGATCGAAGGACAGCTTCCCCTGGCTCTCTTTCGTTCGGGCTTCCAAGTGTTCGCGCTCGGCCTTCACCAAGTCGCCAAGCCGTAGCTGCGCTACGCTCAGAACATCGGTCTTCAGTGACTGGCGAATTAACTTGCCGCCCACTCTGTGCCGCGCAAAATAAATGCGCTCATGGCTTGTGGCGAACCATGGTTTGCCGCCGGAGTTTTTTACGGTGAACACTGGTTGGGCATTGCGCGCATGCGACCGGTATCATATACCAGTATGAGACTGGCAATTCGTGGTCCCGCCTCGTGTCTTAATCGGTTATTATAAGCAAGTTGGGCCCGTAGCTCAATGGTTAGAGCAGGCGACTCATAATCGCTTGGTTACCGGTTCAAATCCGGTCGGGCCCACCACTTCCTTGTCTGCGGCGGCTTGTCATTGCTTTTATCTTTTCGAGGAGCCACACGATCAAAAGCGCAAGTGCCGAGAGGAGGGCTACCGGGATCAACACGATTAGCACGCGAAGCTTCCACACTTGTCGAAGGTCGCCGAGCGGGTCAACGAAGACGATTTCGTGCAGCCAGAGGGCGACGATGATCAGCAGAGCTGTCCTGATGCCGCGGTGGCCAAAGCGGCGCAAGCGGGCGAGCCACAAGGCGTCACCGGTCAGCGCGGGTGGCGCAGGTTTGGCGGGGTCGGGGGCGGCCATGCGAGGTTGGTGACTGGCCTATTGCGCGATCCAGCCGCCGTCGATCACCACGTCGGTGCCGGTGATGAAGCCGGCATCGTTGGACGCGAGAAACACGGCTAGGGCGGCGATTTCCTCGGGCTTGCCAAAGCGGCCCACCGGTAGTTGCGCGGTGAACTTGGCGAGCAGTTCGGGATTGTTGAGGATCGGGGTGTTGATCTCCGTCGCGCAGGGGCCCGGGCTAATGCCGTTGACGGTGATGCCTTTCGCCGCGAGCTCTAGCGCGAGGGCCTTGGTCAGCCCGAGGATGCCGAACTTGCTGGCCGAGTAGGGGACACGATGCGCAATGGAGACGTGCCCTAGCATCGAAGCGAGATTGAGAATGCGTCCGCAACCGATCTCAATGTGCGGCACGAAGGCGCGGCACATCAGGAACACACTGGTCAGGTTTGTATCCATGATCTGGTGCCACTCGGCGAGCGAGAAGTCCGTGATCGGTTTGCGTATGTTCATGCCCGCGTTGTTGACGAGGATGGTCACCTTGCCGAAGCGCGCGAGCACGTCGCTGCGGAACTGTTCGACTTGCGCTTCGCTCGTGACATCCACGCGGAAGATTTCCGCCTCGGCCCCGCAGGCGCGACATTCGACCTGCACGGCGGCGAGCAATTCCATGTCGCGTGATGCAAGGGCGAGCCGTGCCCCCGCGTCGGCGAAGGCGAGGGCCATGGCCTTGCCGAGACCTTTGCTGGCACCGGTGATGAGGGCGACTTTGCCGGAGAGTTTTTTTTCGGAGCTCATGGGCGAAGTTTAGTTCGTCTTTTTCTTTGGTGTTTCTTTCTTCGGTGGCGCGGGCGGGTCTTGCGGCGGAATTTCCGCGTAGCCGGGCGCGGCCTTTTCCAAGTTCGGCGTCAAATCGGCGTCCACGCGGCGCGTGGCCCAGTTCAAAGCCCCCACAATGATTTCCTGAAACAGCTCGCTGGTCCACACGTCCTCGCGATGGCCCATCGAGGTGTAGAAGACGCGGCCGCTGCCGTGCATCCGGGCCCACGTCGCGGGGTAGGCGGCGCGCTTGTAGATGTTGCCCTCCATCACCGCGGTTTCCTGCACGAGGATGACATGGAGGTTCTGGGCGAAGTCCTTGAGCGAATACCATTCCTCGTTCAGCTCGAAGCCCGTGCCCGCCTTCGCAAAGCCGGGGAACTTCCCATCGGCCACGCGCATCGGAGCCTTCTGCTGCTTGCCGTGCTTGATGAACTCGCCGCCGAGCATCTGCACGTAGGGGTCGGCCTCGTTGCCGTAATTTTTGTAGCGCTGGCTGCGGTCAGGGTTATTGCCGCCGCCGGATTCCTTGCTGTGAAAGGTGTCGCTCGCGCTGTGTGAGCCGACGTAGCCCTTGCCACCTTTGATGGCGTCGAGAAAGGCCTGCTTTCCGGCGGCGGTCATCGGCGGGTTTTTGTCCGTGCCCGCCGTGGTGAGGTCACCGGTGGTGTAGAAGAAATAGGCGTCGAATTGGGCGAGGTAATCCTTCGTGAAGAGGCTGCCGTCCTTGCTGAAGGTGAACTCGAAGCCGTGCTTCGGGCCCAGCTCGGTCAGAATTTGCTCGGCGAAGCTGGGTTTGTCGCCGGTGCGTTTGATGACGCTGTGCTCGAAACCCGAAGACTTGGTGAAGAAGAGGATTTTCTTTTTATCGCCGGCCGTAGCGCGCAGCGACGGAGTAAGAGCCAGCCCGAGCGCCACCGCGCCGGAACCGAGGAGCATTTCGCGACGATTCATAATGGTGGGAAAGCTTCGACGGCGGGGCCGGGGAAGGAAAGGTGGAAATCGTAAATCCAAAACCAAAACTCCAAATCCCAACGCCCAAATGTAAGCAGGGGGAGAGGTGTTGGTGCCACGCTAGGCGGGATTGGAACGTGGAGCTTGGGTTTTGGAGCTTGCTCAATGTTTCCCGGCTTGTTCCCGCGCGGCGCTTTGCTACCTTCCGCGCCCTTGTGGACATCACGAAAGAAATTCAGCGGCGGCGCACGTTTGCCATCATCTCGCACCCGGACGCGGGCAAGACGACGCTGACCGAGAAGCTCCTGCTCTACGGCGGGGCCGTGCAGCTTGCCGGCAGCGTCACCGCGCGCAAGCAACAGCGCGCCACGACTTCCGACTGGATGGAACTGGAAAAGAAGCGCGGCATCTCCATCAGCTCGACGGTCCTTCAATTCGACTACAACGGCTACCGCATCAACCTCCTCGACACGCCCGGCCACAAGGACTTCTCCGAGGACACCTACCGCGTGCTCACGGCCGTGGACGCGGTCGTCATGGTCATTGACTCGGCCAAGGGCATCGAGCCGCAGACGCGCAAGCTCTTCGAGGTCTGCCGCCAGCGCGGCGTGCCCATCTTCACCTTCATGAACAAATGCGACCGGCCCATGAAGGAACCGCTCGCGTTGCTGGATGAACTGGAAAAAGTCCTCGGCATCGGCGCGTTTCCGGTGAACTGGCCCATCGGCACAGGCTTCGAGTTCAAGGGCGTCTATGACCGGCGCGCGAAGCAGTTTCATTTGTTCGAGCGCACCGTGGGCGGTGCGTATCGCGCGCCGGTGGAAGTTGGCGGATTGAACGACCCGGTCATCCGCGACCGGCTCGACCCCGACACTTATGCCAAGATCGTCGAGGAAATTGAAATGCTCGACCTCGCGGGCGAAGAGTTCGACGAAGAGTCCGTGCTCGCGGGCCAGACCACGCCCGTCTTCTTTGGCAGCGGCATCAATAACTTCGGTGTTCAGCTTCTGCTCGATGGTTTCCTCCAGCACGCGCCCGCGCCCAAGCCGCGCGTCATGGCTGGCACGCCCATCGCGCCCGAGCACCCGGCGTTCTCGGGTTTCATTTTCAAGATTCAGGCGAACATGGACCCGCGTCATCGTGACCGCATCGCGTTCCTGCGCGTGTGCTCGGGGAAGTTCGAGCGTGACATGACCGTGAGCCACTCGCGCACCGGCAAGAAGGTGCGGCTCTCCAGCTCGCACAAGCTCCTCGGCAACGAACGCGAGACGGTGGACGAGGCGTTCCCCGGCGATGTCATTGGCCTCGTCGGTCACGACGGCTTCGGCATCGGCGACACGCTCACGACCGACGCGAGCATCGTGTATCGAGAGATTCCGCGCTTCACGCCGGAGGCCTTTGCGTTCCTGCACAATCCGAACACGGCGAAGTTCAAACAGTTCCGCCAAGGCTTGGAGCAGCTTTTGCAGGAGGGCGTCATTCAGGCACTGAACCTCCGGCATTCTGGCACCAAAGTCCCGCTCCTGGCTGCCGTCGGTCCGCTCCAATTTGAAGTCGTGCAGTTCCGGCTCGAAAGCGAATACGGCGCGACCTCGCGGCTCGAGCTTGCCCCGTGGAACGTCGTGCGCTGGCTCCCGGCGGGCTTGAAGGACGAGGAACTCGATGCGCTCTCGCTCCCCACCGGCGCGAAACTCGCACACGACATGGGCAACAATCCGGTGATCCTGTTTGCGAACGAGTGGTCGGCGAATTACTTCACCACGCCGAACCCGGGCGTGACGTTGTCGCACCTGCCGGTGGGTTTATCCGGGCTGTAAACCGCCCTCGGAGCGCCTCGCGACCGTGGGTGCGGGCTCAGCTAGCTTGGCGGCACAGGGTGGCAGGGACGTCGTAGGGGTTCTGGGCCGATCAAAGGGCAAGTCGGCAGCCGCGGTCAGTGGTGAAATGCCCGATAAAAGCCCCAAATGCCGAAACCGAGCGCGAGTAGGCCACAAAGAACCAACCGCATCCATTGGTCTATGAACTTATCTGGCTCTCGCTTAGATGAAAAACTCCCTGTGGCACCATCGCTGTAATCCGACACCTCCCCGGCTTTCCATGCCGTTCGAGCTGCGCACAATAAGCCGACACCGAGCACAACGGCGATGGTTGCCTCGATTTCGTCCCTGCTCATGCGGTCGGAAGGTGTCGCCGGAGGCAACTAAATCAATTCCTCCACCGGCTTGCCGCGCGTGAGGACGGGGACGGGCAGGCCGAAGGCGTTGTGGAAGACTTCGTCGGTAGCCACGCCGAGCTGGCGGTAGATGGTCGCTAGCACGTCGTTGAAGTGGACGGGCCGCTCGAAGGGCAGGTCGCCGGCCTTGGTGCTGGAACCGACGACCACGCCGCGCTTCAAGCCGCCACCGGTGAGCATCACGGAGAAAACTTTTTCCCAATGGTCCCGCCCGGCGTTGGCGTTGATCTTGGGAGTGCGGCCAAATTCGCCGAACATCGCAACGAGCGTGGTGTCGAGCAGACCGCGTTCTTCGAGGTCGTCGAGCAAGGCGCTGACGGCGAGATCCATCGGCGGCAGGAGCTTGTCGCGCATCTGGTTGAAATTGTCCTCGTGCGTGTCCCAGTCCTGGCCGCGCTCCTGATTGAGTGTGTAGTTGAGCAACGTGAAGGGCACGCCCGCCTCGGCGAGGCGGCGAGCGAGGATGGTCTGTTGTCCCCAGAGGTGTTGGCCGTAACGCTCGCGCTGGCGCAGCGGTTCGCGGGTGAGATCGAAGGCTCCGCCGGCCGCGCCACCGGAGAGAATTTCCAGCGCGTGCCGGTGATATTTGTCGAGGCTGTCCACGGCATTGGCGGAGGCTTGGCCGCCGAGGGCGTTGAGCAGCGTGAGGCGGTCTTCGAGGCGTTTTCCGGAGAGGGTTTGTTGCAGCCGCAAATCCTGCGGGCCACCAAACGGCGTGCGCGCGTCCACCGGCGGCAGGCCGGATTCGAGCGGCTCATACGACACACCCAGCGGTCCGGCAGTGGCGTAATGGACGCGGTTGCCAAGCTGGCCGGAGTGCGGAATGGCGACGTAAGGCGGCAGCAACGGCGCGCGCGCGCCGCACGCTCGCGCGATGACGGAGCCAATGCTGGGATGCGCGAGGTTCCGGTTCTTCGCCTCGACCGAGGCATCGGGCAAATCGCCGCCGGTCAACGTCTGGTAGATCGCGACCGGATGGCTCGGCGAGTCAACGTAAGCACTGCGGATAAGGCTGAACTTGTGCGCGCGTTTGGCCAGCAACGGCAAGTGCTCGGCGAAATGGATGCCTGGCAATGTCGTGGGAATGTCCCCGAACGTGCTGCGGTAGGCGGACGGGGCGTCCGGCTTCGGGTCAAAGCTTTCGTAGTGCGAGAGGCCGCCTTGCAGGTAGATGACGATGCAGGCGCGAGCAGGGGAATGGGTAGCCTTTTGCGCTTCTTTGGCGCGGAGCAGTTGCGGCCACAACATCGCGCCCGCCAGCGCCCCGCCACCTTGCAGCCAACGACGGCGAGTCAGCGCAGCGATGGAATTGGGCTGGGTGCGGCTCACCATGCAATGTTTAATTTGAGGCCGTTGATCGTGGCCTAAGTTAAGCTCGGTTTTCACGAAACGATCACCCGCAAGCGATCTCTAGCGAACGAGCCTTCCCGAAACGGTTCGGCTCACTTACGCTCTGTGCCATGTCGTTGCTCGACCAGATGACGCACCTCGCGCAGCAGGCCAAAGCCGCCTCACGCGAGCTCGCCAAGCTTTCCACCGCCGACAAAAACACCGCGCTGCTCGCGATGGCCGACGCCTTGCAGGCCAGCGCCCCGGCGCTCCAGGCCGCCAACGCCAAGGATATGGCCACCGGCGCGCAGATGGGCCTCTCCGCTGCGATGCTCGATCGACTCAATCTCGACGACAAACGCATCGCTGCCATGGCGAAGGGCCTCCGTGAAGTCGCCGCCTTGCCCGACCCCGTCGGCCGCATCCTCGACGAGCGCACGCGTCCGAACGGCCTTCGCCTCGAGAAAATCGCCACGCCCATCGGTGTCGTCGTCATCATCTACGAGTCGCGCCCGAATGTGACCGCGGACGCCGCGAGCCTGTGTTTCAAGACCGGCAACGCCACCATCCTGCGCGGCGGCAAGGAGGCGCTGCACTCGAACACCATCATCGCCGAGACGATGGTTGCCGCCGGCCGCGCCACGCTCGGCGACCGCTTCCCCGCGCACGCCATCCAAGTCGTGCCCACCACGGACCGCGAGGCCATCCCTGCGCTGCTCTCGCTCACGCAATACGTGGACCTCTGCATGCCGCGCGGCGGCGAGGGCCTCATCCGGGCCGTGGCCGAGTGCAGCAAGGTGCCGGTCATCAAGCATTACAAAGGCGTCTGCCACGTCTTCGTCCACGCCGCCGCCGACCTCGCGATGGCCGAGCGCATCGTGCTGAACGCGAAGGTGCAACGCCCCGCCGTCTGCAACGCGGCGGAGACCTTGCTCGTCGACAAGGCCGTAGCCGAAAAGTTCCTCCCCGCCATCGCTGCGAAGCTCTGGGAGAAGAACGTGGAACTCCGCGCCGACGAAGCGACGCGCGCCCTGCTCGCCTCTCAACTCTCAACTCCCAACTCTCAACTCAAGTCCGCTTCGGAAGCGGACTTCTTCACCGAATACAACGACTACATTTTTAACGTCCGCGTGGTGGACGGCGTGAGGGTGGCGATTGACCACATCAACCACTACGGCTCCGCGCACAGCGACAGCATCGTGACGAGCGACGAGGCAGCGGCGCGGCAGTTCCTCGCCGAAGTGGACAGCGCGGCGGTGTATTGGAACGCCAGCACGCGCTTCACCGACGGCGGCGAGTTCGGCATGGGCGCAGAGATCGGCATCAGCACTGACAAGATCGGCGCACGCGGCCCGATGGGGCTGGACGAACTGTGCACCTACAAATGGCTCGGCTACGGCAGTGGGCAGGTGCGGGTGTGAGAGGATCAGATGGAATTCATCTTCGAAATCCTCTTTAACATTTTCGGCGAGCTGCTGATCCAGTGCTTCGGTGAATTGTTGGTGAACTATGGATTGCGCTCGGCCGTGGACGGAGAGACGGCGCGGCGGCATCCTTTCCTGAGTTTCTTCGGCAACGTTCTGCTCGGGGCGATCGCAGGCGGCATCTCCTTGTTGATTTTCAAGGAGCATTTTCTCAAGGCTGCCTGGCTGCGGATCGCAATGCTCTTCGTTATTCCTCCGCTGGCGGGCATGATGATGTCGGCCTTTGGCAAGTGGCAGGAGAAACACGGTGGCGAGCGCGCCAGCTTGGAGCGCTTCTGGCACGGACTCGCCTTTGCCTTGGCGATGGGCCTCGTGCGCTTTCTCTACGCGAAATGAGTAGCCACGAATCCACTGCCCAAGCCATCCGCGCAGCGCTGCCGCCCGGCGGTCTCTTCGCCGACCAGCACTGGCGCGTCTCGCCGACGCCGTTTGCGCTGGGGCCGGAACTGGCGAAGGAGCTCGATTCGCTCGGGCGCGTGCTGCTCCAGTTTTATCGCGCGGTCAACTTGCTCTACCGCAAAAGCGTCGAAGGCAAGCAGCCGGAGTGGATTGCGCGCTGGCTGGATCAAGGCAAGCCCGCGTGGCTCGTAGAGCTTCAGCGCCATCCGGCTTTCAAGAATGAAAGCCCGCGCGTCATCCGGCCGGACATCTTGCTGACGGAGGGCGGCTTCGCGATCACCGAACTGGACAGCGTGCCGGGCGGCATCGGACTGACGAGCTGGTTGAACAAGACGTATTTCCAAGTAGGACAGGCTTCCAGCCTGTCATCTGACTTCAAATCGACAGGAAAGATGGATGACGGGCAAGATGCCCGTCCTACTTTGGTTGGCGGAACCGACGGGATGCTCGTTGGCTTCGCCTCCATCTTCGGGGATGCGCAGCAAGTCCACATCGTCGTCTCGGAGGAATCTGCGAGTTACCGCCCGGAGATGGAATGGCTCGCAAGCCAAGTTCAAGGTTCAAGGTTCAAGGTTCAAGGTCCGGCGTTCGCGGACTTCCAGCCGGGCGACGCGGTGTATCGCTTCTTCGAGCTGTTCGATGTGGCGAACGTGGCGGGTGCGCGACGGATCTTCGAGCTGGCGACTGAGAAAAAAATCCGCCTCACGCCGCCGCCGCGTCCGGTGTTCGAGGAGAAGCTGCTCTTCGCGTTGCTGTGGAACCGCAACCTGCGCGGCTTCTGGCGGCAGGAGCTGGGCGAAAGCTTCCTGAGCCGCCTGCAAAAGGCCGTGCCCTACACGTGGGTCGTGGACCCGACGCCCTTGCCGCCGCACGCGGCGATTCCCGAGCTAAATCTCACCGATTGGCGGCAGCTCATGGCGCTCTCGCAGCGCGAGCGCGAGCTGATTCTGAAAGTCTCCGGTTACTCCGAGGAGGCGTGGGGCGCGCGCGGGGTTTACTTCGGCAGCGACCTCTCGGCGGAGCAATGGAGCGTGGCGGTGCAGAAGGCGCTGCTGGAGTTCGACCGCACGCCTTACGTGCTCCAGCGCTATCACAAGCCCCGCCTCGTCCAGTCGAACTACTGGGACTTCGAGCGCAACCAGCTCGTGCCGATGCCGGGCCGCGTGCGGCTTTGCCCTTACTACTTCGTCGCTGGGGAAGGTGACTCAGCCCGTGCGAACCTCAGCGGTGTGCTGGCGACGATTTGCCCGGCGGACAAGAAGATCATCCATGGAATGAAGGACGCTATTCTGGCTCCATGCACTGCTTGACTGAACTGGTCGAGAGTCGAGAGCCGAGGGCCGATAGCAAGGAACGCCCTCGACTCTCGGCCCCCGACCCTCGACCCTCCCTTGCGTGAGTTTGCTCGCTTTCACCTTCATGGCCCTTAGCTCGATGTTTGTCATCGTGGACCCGATCGCAAGCATTCCCGCGTTCCTGGCGATGACGGCGCGCGACACTCCGGAGCAGCGCATCAAGATGGCGCGGCTGGCGTGTTTTGTCGCGGCGATGGTGCTGCTCGTGTTTGCCCTGGTGGGAAAATGGATCTTTCAATATCTCGGCATCACGATGCCCGCGTTCCAAATGGCCGCGAGCCTCGTGCTGCTGCTGGTGTCGCTGGACATGATTCGCGCCCAACGCTCGCGGGTGCAGGAGACCACGGAGGAAACCAACGCCGGCACGGAGAAGGAGGACATCGCCATCACGCCGCTGGCCATTCCGATGCTGGCCGGGCCGGGCGCGATCTCAACGGCGATTCTGCTGCACAGCCAGGCCACCGGCTGGGAACAGTGCCTCGCGCTTTATCTTTGCATCGTGGCGGTCTGTCTCGGTAGCTACCATATCCTGCGGCTCAGTGCCCACGGCGTGCAGTGGCTGAGTCCCATTGCGTTGAAAATCGCCATTCGCATCATGGGCTTGCTGCTGGCGGCGATGGCCTTTCAGTTTCTCATCAACGCCGTCGCGGCCTTGCGCAAGGCCGGTTGAATCCCGCCGTGCTGGCGCTGCATTCCCATTGCCGAGCGGGCCTAAGGCGGTGAAGCTCGCCGCGCATGACGAGGCGCGTTACCACATTTTAGATGAGAATCATCGGCGAAATTAAGAATGAGGCGGCGGCGAGGAGGTTCAGTGACTTCCTGCTGGCGCGGGGCCTCCCGAACGAAGTGGAGCCCAATGAGGCCGGTGGCTGGCATGTGTGGGTGAAGTCCGATGACGATCTGCCGGCGGCGGCGGAGTGGCTGGCGGTGTTCGAACGCGACCCGGCGGATGCCCGTTTCGCGCAGTCAGAGCGGGAGGCGGAGGCCGTGCGGGCCAGCGAAGCGGCCGCGTTGGCGGAGTATCGCAAGCGGGTGAATGATGCCCGGCGGATTTTCCCGAGCCTGGGCGGCTACCGGTTTGGGCCGTTGACGTTCTTGTTGATGGCGGTGTGCGTGTTCGTGTTTCTGGCGACCAAGCTGGGCAGCGATCTGGCACCGGTCAAAGCGTTTTGGTTTTCGGATTACGTGCATCGGGGGACGATTTGGGAGCGGGTCACTGAGTTGCCGGAGGTCAGGGCAGGGGAGGTCTGGCGGCTGGTCACGCCCATCTTCATCCACATGAACGTGCTGCACATCTTGTTTAACCTGATGTGGCTCGCGGATCTGGGCAGCATGATCGAGGGGCGGCAGTCATCCAGCCTGCTGGGCTGGCTGGTGCTCGGCCTCGCGGTCGGTTCCAATCTGGTGCAATACGCGGTCACCGGGAATCCGCGTTTTGGCGGGATGTCCGGCGTAGTGTATGGGTTGCTCGGCTACATGTGGATCCGCGCGAAGTTCGATCCCAGCTGCGGTCTGCGCCTGCACCGGCAGGTGGTCGTCACTTCGCTCGTCTGGTTTTTCTTCTGTTTCACGGGCTGGCTGGGGCCGGTCGCCAACGGCTGTCACGCCGGCGGGCTGGTCATCGGCATGGGCTGGGGTTGGCTGGCGAGTCGGCGGCGGTCGGACTAGCCCGTTGGCGCGGATGGCTCTTGACGGGAGCCCGCACGGTTCACTATGGAGTTGGCGCTTATGAGCAGTCCAGAATCGCATCAATTTCAGGCCGAGATTCAGCAGTTGCTGAACATCGTCATCCACTCGCTCTACACGGACAAAGAAATCTTCGTCCGCGAGCTGATCTCCAACGCAGCGGACGCGTGCGAGAAGTTGCGTTTCCACCAAGCCGCCGGCAAACCCGTCCACCAGTCCGACGTCGCGCCCGCGATCATCGTGACCACGGATGAGCAGGCCGGCACGATCACGATCACCGACACCGGCTTGGGCATGACGCATGGGGAACTGGTGGAAAACCTCGGCACCATCGCGCACTCCGGCACGAAGGCATTCCTCAAGCAACTCTCCGAGGACAAGAAGCCCGACGTGGGCCTGATCGGGCAGTTCGGCGTGGGCTTTTACTCGGCTTTCATGGTCGCAAAGAAAGTGACCGTGGTGAGCCGGTCCTTCGCGCCGGAAGAGCAGGGCTGGCAATGGACCAGCGAAGGCATGGGCGGCTACGAGCTCGTGCCCGCCGCCGATTTGCCGCGCGGCACCAAGATCACGCTCGCACTCAAGGACGACGCGAAGGAGTTCGCGCAGGCGGACACCACGGAACGCATCATCCAGCGCTACTCCAGCTTCGTGCCGTTCCCCATCGAGCTGAACAGCAAGCGGCTCAACACCGTGCAAGCCATTTGGGCGCGCAGCAAAAACGATATCAAGGAGGAGGAATACAACGAGTTCTACACCTTCGTCGGACACGATCACGAGAAGCCGGCGTATCGTTTGCACTTCAGCGCTGATGCGCCGCTGGCGATCCAGGCGCTGCTCTTCGTGCCGCAGCGCAACTTCGAGACGCTTGGCATGGGCCGGATCGATTCCGAGGTAAACCTGTATTGCCGCAAGGTGCTCATCCAGTCGAAGGCCAAGGGCCTTTTCCCCGAGTGGCTGCGCTTCCTCAAGGGCGTCGTGGACAGCGAAGACCTGCCATTGAACATCTCGCGTGAGACGATGCAGGACACCTCGCTCATGCAGAAGCTCAACAAGGTGCTCACGAGTCGCTTCCTCAAGTTCCTCGACGAGCAGGCGGGCAAGGACCCCGAGGGCTACGACAAGTTCTACCACGAGTATCAACGCTTCCTAAAGGAAGGCGTCGTCACCGACTTCACGCACAAGGAGGCGCTGGGCAAACTGCTCCGCTTCGAATCCTCCACGCTGGACAAGGGCAAGCTGACCTCGCTCGCGGACTACGTGAAGCGCACGCCCTCCGACCAGAAGGAGATTTACTGCCTGCTCGCACCCAACCGCGCTGCCGCCGAGGCCAGCCCGTATTACGAGGTGTTCCGCGACCGGAAGTTCGAGGTGCTGTTCCTCTACGACGCGTGGGATGAGTTCGTCACCGACCACTTGCACACCTTCGAGGGCAAGCCGCTCAAGCTCGCCGAGAAGGCGGAGCTGAACGTGAACGAGCCGAAGAAAGACGGCGCGTTGTCCGAGGATGCCGCCAAGGCCCTCGCCACGTGGCTCAAGGAATCGCTGGGCGAGAAGGTCGGCGCCGTGCGCCCCTCGCAGCGGCTGGTGGATAGCCCGGCCGTGGTGGTGGATGCGGACAAGTTCATGACCGCCAACATGCGCCGCATGATGAAGGCGATGAAGAAGGACGCCGGCGAAGACGAGCCGCTGAAGCTCGATCTCGAAATCAACCCCGCGCACCCCATCATCACGCGCCTCGACGCCATGCGCCAAAAAGATGCCGCGCTCGCCGCGAGCGTGGCCGAGCAGGTTCTGGACAACGCCCTGGTGGAGGCGGGGGGAGTCGAACCCCCGTCCTTGGTGGAATTGCCAGCCGCGACTACATGCTTAGTCCAAGCAGACTTGTCGGCTACGGGATGGCGCTTGAACTCGATACCCGCTGCTTAGTCCGCATGAAATTTTCTCGGCTGTCGGCGCGCGGTCTCCGCCCTCAGCCATGCCTGCAAATGGCGTTCACTCGACATAGCAGGTGTCTGCCGGTGAACGTCGCGGTGGTTTAGGCCGCGAGGGCCAACTCTTCGTTAGCTCTTATGTTTTGGTTCGATGATTTACGAGGCTAACGAACCGTCCTCGGCATGCCGCCTCTGGCGCATCTCCCAAGTCGAAACCAGTGCGCCCCCGGTCAGCGTGCGGACTATCGGAGTGATTCCGCTAAAGGTCAAGGGCGGGGTGCCTTGGCCGCGGTGTCGGGCCCCGGTTGCTCCGGGAAAACCGCTCGCATCGCGAACGCCACACTCAGGGTCACGCACGTCCCAATCAGCGTGAACCACGGCCAGAAGACTTCGCCGCCAAGGGTTGCGTGCCACCAGTCTTTCGTGGCCGGGAGGTTCGCTGGCCAGTAAATCAAATTCATCGTGACCAGGGACGCGGTCATGCCGGCCATCGTGGCGCGCGCTCCGACGCGTCGCCAAAACAGTGCGAGCATCAGGCTGCCCAGCAGGGCGCCGCTGGTGAGGCCGCGTAGGGAGAAGGCTGCATTGAGGACGAACTGCACCTCGCGTGTCAGCCAGGCGGTGAAGACCAGCACGGCGGCCCAGAAGACCGTCGAGTATTTGCTGAAACGCAGGAAGTAATCTTCGCTCTTGTCCTTCAGCATTTGCCGCACGAAGTCCATCGTGGACACCGAAGCGAGCGACGTGATGGCCGAGCTGATCGAGGACATCGCGGCGGAGAGGATTGCCACGATGAGGAAGCCTTTCAGCACGTGCGGCACCTCGGTCATCATGAAGATGGGAAAGATGAAGTCGTTTGACTTGATGCCAGGGCGCGCCTCGGGCAGCGGGATTTGGAACGGATGCGTTTGATAGAAGACCCACAGCATCACGCCCACGAGCAGGAAGATCAGGAACAGCGGAAAGATCAATACCGCGCTCAACGCCAGAGCCTTGCGCCCGTCAGCGACGTTCCGGCACGCGAGCACGCGCTGCACGATGAGTTGTTCCGCGCCGTGCGTGGAGAGCACCATGACGGTCCCGCCGATGACGCCCATCCAGATGTTGAACGGCGCGGAGAAAGTGAAGTGTGTGTTCAGCCACTGCAGTTTCCCGGCTTCGGCAGCCTTCGCCAGCGCGCCGCTCCAACCTCCGTCGATCAACGTCGGAATGAACCACAGCGCATAGAGTCCACCCGCCAGAAATAACCCGAACTGCACCGCGTCTGTCCAGATTACCGCCTTCACGCCGCCGATGTAGGTGTAGAGCAGCGACAGGCCCACGAAGAGCAGGATCGCCCCGAGGATCGGGTCCACGAGTCCGCCCAGACTGCACACCTTCTCCCCCAACATCAGCCGGATGGGAATGCACGCCACATACACGCGCACGCCAGCGGCCATCGTTTCAAGGAAGAGGAAGAAGCCGGCCGCGAGCTTGCGCGGGCCTACACCGAGGTGCGTCTCGAGCAGTTGATAGGGCGAATAGATTTCGCCGCTCAAGTAGTGCGGCACCATCACCACCGCGAGGATGATGCGCGCGATGACGTAGCCCACGATCATCTGGATGAACAGGATGTTGCTCCCGTAGGCGATGGCCGGCACGCCGATGATCGTCAGCGCGCTCGTTTCCGCCGCGACGATGGAAAGGCCGATGCCCCACCACGGTGTGTCCTTGCTGCCGAGGAAATAATCCTTTGTCGTGTGCTGATCCTTGCCGAACCACATTCCCAGCCCGACGATGCCGCCTAGGTAGAATAGGATGACGGCCCAGTCGGCGGCGTTGAAATAGTTCATAGGCAGCACCGGGACTTTGGTGGGAGCGGGGCGGGTTGGCAACTCCGTGTGCCGTCGCATTGACCCCCACACTGCTGCCCGGTAGCCTCGCGCGCATGATTATCGCACCGTCGTTGCTGGCGGCAAATTTCGGTCGGTTCGCAGCGGACACGCAGCGCTTTGACGAGTCGGGCGCGGAGTGGTTGCACCTCGACATCATGGACGGCAACTTCGTGCCCAACATTTCCTTCGGTCCCCAAGTCGTGAAGACCCTGCGCCCGCTGACGAAGAAATTCTTTGATGTGCACCTCATGTGCTCCAAACCGGAGGTTCTCTTTGATCCGTTCGTGAAAGCTGGTGCGGATCAAATCATCGTTCACGTCGAGCTCGGCGAGCGTGTTGAGGGCTTGCTCTGGAAGATCAAGTCGCTCGGCAAGAAGGTCGGCCTCGCCGTGAATCCGCCCACGGCCATCGAGAATGCGCGGCCTTATCTCGATCACATCGACCTGCTG
Organism: Pseudomonadota bacterium; assembly: GCA_009922615.1. Lineage (GTDB taxonomy): Bacteria > Verrucomicrobiota > Verrucomicrobiia > Limisphaerales > SXTU01 > SXTU01. The sequence continues at coordinate 70,810 of RFVF01000011.1, read as the reverse complement.
CTGGTGATGACGGTGAACCCCGGCTTTGGCGGCCAACCGTTCATCCATGAATGCGTGCCGAAGATCCAGCAGGCCGCCGCATGGAAACGCGAGCTGGGCCTCAACTATCACATCGAAGTGGACGGCGGCATCACCTTCGACACCGTCGGCGAGTGCGCCCGCGCCGGCGCGGATGTCTTCGTCAGCGGCACCGGCATCTTCGGCCAGCATAGCCTCAAGACCGCCGTGCGGAAGATGCGCCGCATCGCGGAGCAGAACGACCCGGCACTGGCGGATTTGCAATGTGAACAAGCCGATGCAGCCACGCTGCCTCTTTCCGCTTGAGCAAAACTTTTTCCCACCCTATGGCCAAAATCAAATTCGGAACCGACGGCTGGCGCGCCGTCATCGCGGAAGACTTCACCTTCGGAAACCTCAGCCGCGTCGCGCAAGCCACTGCGGATTACTGGAACGCCAACTCCGTCGCCGGCGTCACCAGCCACGCCGTCGTGGGTTACGACCGCCGCTTCCTCTCGGACCAGTTCGCGCTCCGCACTGCTGAGATTCTCGCTGCCAACGGCTTCATCGTTACCCTCACCGACCGACCCACGCCCACGCCCGCCGTATCCTGGACGGTGAAGAAGCAGGGCGGCATCGGCGGCGTGATGCTCACTGCCAGCCACAATCCGCCCATCTTCAACGGCTTCAAACTCAAGGCCCACTTCGGTGGCTCCGCCCCGCCGGAAGTTTGCAGTGCCGTCGAAGCCCTGCTCGACAAGTCCCCCGTGCGCGCGATGCCCTTCGCCGATGCCGTGAAGTCCGGCCACATCACGGTGAAGGACATCTGCCCGCCTTACTACACCGCGCTGAAGAAGCTGGTGGACTTCAAGCTCATCGCTGCCTCGAAACTCAAGTTCGCGCATGAAGCCCTCTTCGGCGTCGGCGCCGGCTGCTTCGACCGCCTGCTCGCGGACACCACCTGCAAGGTCACGACGCTCAACGCCGCGCACGACCCGTTCTTCGGCGGCATCAACCCCGAGCCCATCGCCAAGAACTACGGCCGCAGCATGGCCTACCTCGCCAAGCACCCGCACGACCTCTGCCTCGTGACCGATGGCGATGCCGACCGCGTCGGCGGCATGGACGGGCGCGGCAACCCGCTCTCCACGCACCAACTCATCTGCCTGCTCCTGCGCCACTACGCCGTCAACAAGGGCCAGAAAGGCCGCGTCGTGAAAGCCCTCACCACCACCAGCATGGTGGACAAGATGTGTGCCGCGCTCGGCCTCGAACTCGTCGAGACCGGTGTGGGCTTCAAATATATCGCCGCCGAGATGATCAAGGGCGGGGTGTTGCTCGGCTTCGAGGAGAGCGGCGGCATTGGCTTCCCCGGCCACGTGCCGGAGCGCGATGGCATTCTCGCCGGCCTCATGCTCCTCGAAATGCTCGCCACCGAGCGCAAGCCGCTGACCAAGCTCCTCGCCCAGTTGGAGAAGGACTACGGCCCGCACCGCTACGGCCGCATTGACACGCACTTCCCGCTGGAGAAACGCGCCGCCCTCATGGAGTTCTGCAAGGCCAACCCGCCCGCCAAGCTGCTCACCTCCAAGCTCAAGGACGTGAAGTCCTACGACGGCGTGAAGTTCTGCGCCGAGGACGGCTCCTGGCTCATGCTGCGCGGCTCCGGCACCGAACCCATCCTGCGCATCTACGCCGAGGCCAAGTCCGACGCCGACGCGCAGAAGCTGCTGAAGCTGGGCGTGAGCCTGACGAAGCGGGTGTAGGCGCGGAGCGCGGGTCTGTGACCCGCACGATCGATCGCAAATCTGAACCGTCTCGATGTAATCCAGCGCCACTTCCTGCCGGGAGTGCTGCGGCTCACAGAGCCGCGCTCCGCCACCTTACAAATCACCGCTGCACTCTTGCGCTGCCGCCACCGACGAGCGCCTCGACTTCCTTCAACGTCGCCATGCTGGTATCGCCCGGCGTGGTCATGGCCAGCGCACCGTGCGCGGCGCCGTAGTCCACGGCCTTTTGCGCGTCGTTGAACTGGAGGAAACCGTAGATTAACCCGCTGGCGAAGCTGTCACCGCCCCCGACGCGGTCGAGAATCCACAAGTCCTGCCGCAGCTCCGCCTCGAAGAACTGCCCGCCCGCCCAGCAAATCGCACCCCAGTCGTTGACGCTCGCGGACTTCACCGTGCGCAGCGTGGTGGCCACCACCTTGAAGTTCGGGAATTCCTTCACCGCCTGCGCGATCATCTGCTTGAACGCCTCCGTCTCCAGGTTCGCCAGATTGTGATCCACGCCCGGCACCGCGAAGCCCAGGCAGGCGGTGAAATCCTCCTCGTTGCCGATCATCACGTCGATGAACGGCGCGAGGGCGCGGTTGACCTCCTGCGCCTTCTTCTGCCCGCCGATGGATTTCCAGAGCGACGGCCGGTAGTTGAGGTCGTAGCTGACGATGGTCCCGTGGCGCTTCGCCGCCTGCACAGCTTCGAGCACCACCGCCGCCGTCGTCTCGGAGAGCGCGGCGTAGATGCCGCCGGTGTGCAACCAGCGCACGCCCAGTTTGCCGAAGATGTGCTCCCAATCCACCTGGCCCGGCCGCATCTGGCTGGCGGCGGAGTTCGCGCGGTCCGAGATGCCCACCGCCCCGCGCACGCCGTAGCCGCGCTCGGTGAAGTTCAGCCCCACGCGCGTGTTGCGCCCAATGCCATCGAACGGCACCCACTGGATGAACCGCGTGTCCACGCCGCCTTGCAGGATGAAGTCCTCCACGAGCCGGCCCACGTCATTCTCGGGGAAGGCCGTGACCACGGCCGTGCGCAGGCCGAAGCACCGGCGCAACCCGCGCGCCACGTTGTATTCCCCGCCGCCCTCCCAGACCTTGAACTCGCGGGTCGTCCGCACGCGCCCCTCACCGGGATCGAGCCGCAGCATGATCTCCCCGAGGGAGAGTTGGTCAAAGGCGCACTGGTCAGCGGGGCGGAGCGGAAGCGTGGGCATGGCGAAATGAAATTGTTGCTCGCGCGAGAGTTGGGGAGAAGGGCAGGGGAGACAACCGGAAAAACAAGCCGCCACTCCAAGGGACGGCCCGTCTTGCCTGTGGCCGCCGCCGGGACGGATTCGGGCGCGGATGTGACAAATCACTCAGCCGCTTGCCAGTTGGTTCGAGTGGTGACGCCGAGGCGACGTGGAATTCTTTTGCCCTTTGAGCTTTTCCTTGGCGCTTCTACAGTCCCGCGCACATGAAGCAGAAGGGCACGGTATATTTGGTCGGCGCGGGTCCAGGCGACGCGGGTTTGCTCACGCGGCGCGGGGCGGAACTGCTCGCGCGGGCGGACGTGGTGGTCTATGACGCGCTGGTCAATCCTGACTTGCTGCGGCTCGCGCCGAAATCCGCCGAGTTCATCTACGGCGGCAAACGCGCGGCGGCTCATGCCATCCCGCAGGAGGAGCTTAACCAACTCCTCGTCACCAAGGCCAAAGCCGGCCAGACCGTCGTGCGGCTCAAGGGCGGCGATCCCTACATTTTCGGACGCGGCGGCGAGGAGGCCGAGGAACTTGCGGCGGCGAAAGTGCCGTTCGAGGTGGTGCCGGGCGTGTCGTCGTTTTATGCGGGGCCGAACTACGCGGGCATTCCCGTGACGCATCGGGATCATTGTTCGAGCTTTACCGTGCTCACGGGCCACGAGGACCCGACGAAAGACGAGAGCAGCATCGATTGGGCGCAATTGGCGAAGAGCAGTGGCACCAAGATCGTGCTCATGGGCGTGGAACGCATCCGGCGCATCGGCGAGCAGCTCATCGCGCACGGCATGGCGGCGGACACGCCGGTGGCGCTCGTGCGCTGGGGCACGACGGGCCGACAGCAGAGCATTGAAGGCACGCTCGCGACGATCGCGGACGTGGTGGAGCAGGCAAAGTTCACCGCGCCCGCCGTGACGATCATTGGCGGGGTGGTCAAGTTGCGGAAGAAGTTAAATTGGTTTGAACGGCGTCCACTCTTCGGCCAGCGCGTGGTGGTGACGCGCACGCGCGAGCAGGCGAGCGATTTGTCCCGGCAGTTGCTCGACCTGGGAGCGGACGTGCTGGAAATCCCGACGATCAAGATCGCCGCGCCGACACAGCGCGAAGTGCTAGCAGAGGCGATGGGCAGCCTCGGCTCGTATCAGTGGATCGTCTTCACGAGCCCGAACGGCGTCACGTGCTTCTTCGAGTATTTCTTCAAAGCGTTTGAGGACATTCGCGGGCTGGGCTGCCTGCGTATCGCGGCGGTGGGCCCGGCCACGGCGGCGAAGCTGAACGAGCTGCATCTCTCGGTGGACGCGATGCCGGAGAAATATGTGGCCAAGGATATCGCCAAGGCGATTGCCGCGAAGGACGATCTGGAAAATCTTCGCGTGTTGTTGTTGCGCGCGGAGGTGGCGAACCCCGAGCTGCCGCAGTTGCTGGAAGAGCAGGGGGCGATCGTGGATGACGTGGCGGTGTATATGACGGTGCCGGAGACGGATGATCCCGCCGGGACTGCCGCCCGGTTGCGCGAGGAGGGCGCGGACTGGCTGACATTTGCGAGCAGTTCGGCCGTGGAGAATTTTCATGCGCGGTTTCCATTGCCGGAGTTGCTCAAGAAATTTCCCGGCCTCAAGACGGCGAGCATCGGTCCGGAGACGACGAAGGCGTTTGCAGCGCTCGGGCTGAAGCCCACGGTCGAAGCGAAGCAGCACAACATCGCGGGCCTCGTGGCCGCGCTGCAGGTGTAACGTGTGAACACCCGGCTGGACCAGGCACTCGTCGTGCGGGGGCTATGCGACAGCCGCGAGAAGGCCAAGCGCGCCGTGATGGCGGGCCTCGTGCGCGTGAACGGTCAAGTCGCGCGCAAGGCCAGCGATGTGGTGTGCCAGACCGACGTGCTCACTCTGGAGGCAACGGAGAAGTTCGTAAGCCGAGGCGGGCATAAGCTGGAGCACGCGCTGGAGCATTTTGGTGTCGAGGTGCGTGGGCTGACGGCGATTGATCTCGGCGCGAGCACGGGCGGTTTCACGGACTGTCTGTTGCAACGCGGTGCAGCGCGCGTTTTCGCTGTGGACGTGGGGCAAGGGCAGCTTGCGTGGAGGCTGCGGAACGATTCGCGGGTGGTGGTGCTCGAAAAGACCAACGCCCGCGAACTCACTGCTGAGCGCCTGCACACGGCGGATTCGCAAGTCGCGGTTCGCGATTCGCAGTTCCCGCTTGTGCCTTTGATCGTGGTGGATTGCTCGTTCATTTCGTTGCGTAAGATTTTGCCGGCAGCAGAGCGGCTCCTGGCGGCGGACGGGAAGATCGTGGCGCTGGTGAAGCCGCAGTTCGAGGCGGGCAAGGCCGAGGCGGACAAGGGCGAGGGCGTCATCACCGATCCAGTGGTCCATGCGCGCGTGCTGGCCGAGCTGGAAGCGTTCGTAAAAGCCGAACTGCCCGCGCTTACCTGGCGCGGCGTGACGGAGTCGCCGCTGCTGGGGCCGGCGGGGAACAAGGAGTTTCTGGTGTTGCTGACGCGTGGTTGAGCAAGGCACGTTTTGCGCGCGATGACTTACGCGGAAGCCTTGGCCCACCTGCACGGCCTCGCCGTCTTTGGCGCGCGGTTCGGCTTGGAGCCGACACGGCGGCTGGCGGCGGCGCTAGGCAATCCGCAGGAGAAATTGAGGTTCATTCACGTCGCCGGCACGAACGGCAAGGGCTCGACGTGCGCGATGCTGGAGAGCATTTACCGCGCGGCGGGTTTGCGCGTGGGGTTGTTCACGTCGCCACACTTGGTGTCGTTTCGCGAGCGGATGCAGGTGAACCGGGAGTTGATCGCGGAGGCAGAGGTGGCGCGGTTGGTGGGCGAAGTTTTCAGGTTTCAGGTTTCAGCTTTCAGCGGGGATGCAGAGCGTGCTCCGCTTACTTTCTTCGAGTTCGTCACGGTTATGGCGTTGAAGTATTTCGCGCAGCAGCGGTGCGACGTGGTGATCTGGGAGACAGGGCTGGGCGGGCGGCTGGATGCGACCAACATCGTCACGCCGCTGGCCAGCGTGATCACGAACATTGCGCTCGATCACCAGCAGTGGCTGGGCGACACGCTGGCGAAGATCGCAGCGGAGAAGGCAGGGATCATCAAGCTCGGCGTGCCAGTGCTCACGGGGGTGAACGCATCGGAGGCTTTGACGGTGATTCGCGAGGCAGCCAAGCGGATCGGTTCGGAGGTGACGCTGGTGGCCGACGATTTGGCCGACGGAGCGCTGATCGGCGCTCCCGTCGCGTTGCGCGGAGCCCATCAGCAGCGCAATGCAGCACTCGCGGTAGCGGTGGTGCGGGCGTTGCAAACGAAGTTGGCTGTGAGCGAGGCCGCAATGCGCGAAGGGCTGGCGACGGTGCGGTGGGCGGGGCGCTTGCAGCGGGTGAAGTTCGGGGAGCGGGAATTTCTCCTGGACGGGGCACACAACTTGGATGGTGTCCAGGCGCTGGCGGTGGCTTTGAAAGCCGAGTTTGCCGGATCGCCGTTTGCGCTCGTGCTCGGAATGCTGGCGGACAAGGACTGTGAGGCGATGGTCCGCGTGCTTGCGCCGTTGACCGGGCGTATCGCGGCAGTGGCGGTGAACAGCAATCGCTCGCTGGCCCCGGCGGTGCTCGCGGGGATTTGCCGGCCAGCAAACCCGGCGGCGTGTGTCACGACGCATGGGGCCTTGGCGGATGCGTTGGCCGCGTTGGGTCAGGAACCGCGGGTGGTGATCGCTGGTTCGCTTTACTTGATCGGCGAAGCGCTGGAGCAGTTGGGGCAGGACCCAGCGTCGGGAGAACGTGGCTTGAATGAATGGCAGCCGAAAGCGGCGCGAGGTTGAGCGCGTAGCTCAGAAGCGCACACTGAGGTTCAGTCCGCCGCCGAGGTCAAACTTCTGGTAGTCGGGGATGAGTGGGGCGTCGGAGTCCTTCATTTCGTAGGAGAGGAAGGTGCGCAGGCTGACGTTCTGGGCGAGCGGGACGTAGGCCGACAGGCCGAAGGTGTGCAGGTAGTCGAAGCGCGCCGCCTGGCCGCCGTAGCGCGTGAGCAACAGGCGATAGTAGGGTTGCACCGAGAGTTTCGGGCCGAAGACGTGCGTGTAGGCGGCAAGGAAGGAGTTGTCCATGCGGTCGTTCGCGCTGCGCGTGACGCCGGAAACGGAGGTGGGCAGCAGGGGCGCGGCATCGGTCAGGTGGTAGTTGATCTGCCACGCAAAGGTGAACGTCTTGGTTTCGCTCAAGGCGACGTTGCGCGTCAGGCCAAACCGGGGCAGCACTTCAGCGTAGAACTGATGGCGATTCAGCGAGGGAAGTTCCAAGTCGTTCATCAGGCGGGACCATTCGATTCCGGCTTCCGCGATCCAGTCCTGACGGAAGGCCCATTTCACTTCGCCGAAAACCGCTTGAAGGGAAAAGTCGGTATCGCCCTTGCTGGCCGGACGATCGCCGAGGCCGTAGTTGAACCACTGGTGCCGGTAGCCCAGACGCGGGGCCACGACGCCCCGGCTGGTCTGAATGGGGAGCGGGGTGAGGGCAATCTGGGCGGTGTTGACGAAAAGTGTCGTGCCTTGCGCGTCTTCGCCGAGGTTTTGATTCGAGGTGTGGAGGAACTGGCTGTCGAGCGCAACCTCGAAGAGCTGGCGCTTCTGCTTCATTTGCAGGATCGATTGTGGGCCGACGTCCTTGAGTTCGCCTTGAAACAACTCCGGCGCTTCCATCGTTGCGCCGCCGGGGGTGGTGGCTTCGCGCAGCTTTTTATCCAGCTCCTGCTGGCGTTTGAACGCATCGGCTTGGTCCACACGGGGCGATGTTTGCGCGTGGGTGAGGGAGCCAAAGGCCAGAAACACGGCACTGGCGAGGAGGGGCAAGGAGGAGCGCATGGTGCGGGAAAACCGGTTAACGGCGGGTGGCAATGTTAATCGTGCTGCCGACGTAGCTGAGGGGGTCGCTGTTATTGTAGGTAACGTTGATGATGAAGTTCACGAAGCCGGGGAGGGAGCCGGCACCTGAATTCGGGTTCGGGGCGAGCCGGCCGAGTTGAGAGTAGAGGTTGACGGTGCTGCCGGCGGGGAAGTTGATGTTCTGGAGGTTCAGGGTGCGGGCACTCATGGAAATATTGGCGATGCCGGAAAGCACCGGGCCGTTGAGGGAGATGGTCTCCGCCGCAGTCAAGTTGGCGGAGGCGGAGTTGACGGTTCCACCGGTAAGCGACCCATTGGCGATGTCGAGGTTGCGCACGGCGTTGACGTTCAGAGTGCTGAAGCCGCTGATGCACGAGCCCGAGAGCGCGACATCCCGGCCGGCACTCAACGTGGTGCTGATTTGCTCGCGCGTGATCGAGTAGCTCCCGCCCGTGAGGTTGAGGTCCTGCTGGGCATTGAAGTTGAGGTAGGAAGTGGCGGTAGCGGTAAGGTTGTCCAAATTCACCGAGCCGTTTGCTTCGAAGCTGATCGTGTTGCCAGATATGGAACTGCCTCGCGCAATTAGGTCGGTGCCGTAGGCGTTGAAAACAGCAGAGCCGTTCAAGGCGCAATAGCTGCCATTCAGGAGGTTGACGGCACCGCCTTTGACGAGCAAGGAGTTGGCGTAAATGCTGCCGCCGGTCAGATCGAGCGAGCTGCGCGCGTCGAATTCCAAGTTTCCCGTGTAGTTGTAGAAGCTGACGTTGTTCAGGCTCATTGCCGCGCCGCTTTCAAATGACACGTCGCCAATGTTTTCCGCACCGATGGTGCTGCCCGATTCAATGTTCAGCCCGGCCGCCCCGATTAGCTCGACTCGCTTAAGCAACGGGGTCACGTTTTCTGAAAGGTTCGCAAACAAGGACAGCGTGTTCATTGCCGCACTGGAGGGAGTCCGTGGTGGGGCTTGGATTTTCAGGAAGCTATCGGCGATGAGCTTGAATTCAGTCAGGTTCAGGAACGGGGTGAAATCAATCTGCGAAGTCGCGATGGTGATGTTCTTGCCAATTAAGCCGGCAAAGACTTCCGGCCCCAAGCCGGGCACATTCAGCGAAATGCGGTTCAAAAATAACTGGCCGGGATAATCACTCAAGGCGGAGGAACTGATCGTGACATCTTTAGCCCGAGCAATGGCGGTGGGGTCCGCGACGGCTTTCGCCACCTGCTCCAGCACGGTGGATTCCACGGTCTCTACGGTTTCCTTGGTCGAACTGCTGACGACGAGCTTCTTGGTGTCCTCGGCCTGGCCGGTCTTAATCAGCGTGTTCTGCCGTTCAATCTCGATCTGGATGACGGGTTTGGAGGGCAGTTCCTTTTCGAAGCCCTGCACGAGTCGCGAGTTCTCCACCAGCTTGCCGAGGTTGATGTTCAAGGTCGGCCCAAACGTCCGCGCGCCTGGCAGCACGAACGTGATCTGGCCGGCGGTGATGACGCGGAAATCACCGTTGGGCAGCGTGATTTGGCCCTTGCCTTCGAGCACGATGGCCTTGAAACCGCCGCCTTCTGTGGCCGTGACGACGAGCGTGGTGCCCAACACGGCGGCGGAAGCGCCCTTGCTGCGTATCGTGCCGCCACCCTGGCCTTTGGGGGAGTGGAAGAGCACACTGCCCTGCTCCAGATTCATCGCGCGGCCGGCGGGCTCGAAGGAGAAAACGGTGTTCGCTCCGACGCGGGTGATCGTCTTGTCGGAGGCGATCAGTTCGGCCAGGGACTCCGGCCCGGTGCGGATCAGGTCGGGTGCCTTGAACACATCGGATACTTTGGCGGGCGTAGCGCTTTGGTTGGCCCGGCTGACCACTTTCACTTCTTTGATGATCTGGGTGAAGGTGGACTCCTTCAGAGATTGCGCCGCCCAGCCCGCAAGGGGGAACCCGAGTAGAATAAGACAGAGGACATGGAGCTTTTTCATGGTCACGACGCGCGTTGCTGGCTAGTTTCCGGGCGCAACCAATATGGCTTCAACTCCCCAAAGTCAACCTCGCGCGCGGCAATGGAAACTCACCGCCATCTGTGCCACGGTGGCCGTCATTGCGTGGCTCGGGGCCACGGTCAATTTTCTCTGGCTCAACCGCCACTTCACCAGGGCCGAGGCTTACTCCGAGCGCTTGCGGCATCAGCTCGGGCGCAAGACGCCCGCCAACCCGGACCTCGTCCTCGTCGGCTTCGAGCGCGTGGAGTATTCCGAAGCCATCGGCGTGCAGGATCAGGACTCCCGTCCCTTGAAGCTGCTCCAAGGAACCTACCCCTGGCCGCGCGAAGTCTGGGCTTCACTCGTCGAGCGCCTCCTTGCCGCCGGGGCCAAAGGCGTGGTGTTCGACATTGTGTTTCGCAGCGCGATGGAAGGTGATGAAAAGTTCGCCGCCATCTTGAAACAACACGCCGACAAGGTCGTCATCAGCACAATCTTTCAGGAGGCTGATGTCCAGAGCGGCGGCAACCTCAACCAAACTCTACCCAATGACTCCATCCTTCCCAATCCAGATGGGAGCGTGATTTACGATCCGCGCGTCTGTTTCGCCACCATCTGGCCTGATGGCGACAGCGTCGTGCGGCGCGCCCGGTTCCGCATTTCCGAAACCAGCCTGAACCTCCAGCTCGACGACTCCGTCCAGACCCAACCCGGCGAACCTCACCAAGAATCTCTGGCCGCCCGGGCTCTGCGCCTGCTCGGCCACGCCGACGCCATCCCTCCCGGGGAACGTCCCATCCCGTTCCGCTACACGGACACGCCGACCAAAGGTTTCCCTTTCCATCCCGTCAACGAACTCTTCGTCCGCGACATCTGGCACAACCGCTACCAAGACGGGCGCTTCTTCCAAGGCAAGCTCGTGCTCGTCGGCCCCATCGCGGAGGTCTTGCACGACGTTCACCTGACGCCGATGGCCGACGCCTTCATGCCTGGCCCGGAAATCCACTTGAACATCATCAACGCCGCACTGCACCGCGAGTTCCTCCGCAACACCAGCGGCAACTTCAACCAAGGCCTCATCCTTGGCTCCGGGGCCCTGGCCGCGTTGTGCTGCTGGCTCCTGCGGGACGCCCGCGTGCGCCTCGCCGTGCTTGTTGCCCTCACCATTCTCTATGCTGTGTTGAGCCTGCAGCTCTTCAACCGCGTCGGCCTTATCATTCTCACCGGAGTCCCCATCGTCACGGTGCTCGCCTGCGGTGTCGGGACGCTGGCCTACGACTTCTGGGTGGAAAAGAAAGCCAAGGACGAGCTGCGCAAAACGATGGACCTCTACTTCTCTCCGAAGGTCAGCGCCTACGTGCTCGCCAATCCCGGCTCCATGGAAGCCCGCTCCGCCGAGGTCACGCTGCTCCTCACCGACCTGCGCAACTCCACCCCGCTGGCCGAAAAACTCGGCCCCGGCGGCATGTTCAAGCTGCTCAATCAGGTCTTCGAGGTCGAGACCAACGCGGTCATGGGCCAGGACGGTTCGCTCGAACACTTCCTCGGCGATCAGTTCCTCACCTACTGGGGCGCGCCGCAGCCGCAGCCCGATGGCGCGAACCAAGCGCTGCGTGCCGCGATGGAACTCATCACCGGCATGGAAAACGTCAAGGCCGCGCAAAACCCCGAGGTCAAAGCCCTCTTCGGCTACGGCGTCGCCCTGCATCGCGGCTCCGTGCTCTTCGGCAACAAAGGCTCCGCCAAGCGCCTCGACTTTGGCCTAGTCGGCGACACCATCAACGAAGCCGCCCGCATCGAAGCCCTCACCAAATACTACGGTGTCACCCTGTTGGTCTCCCGCGAGATCTTCCACCTCCTCACCAACCCCGGCCTGCATCGCCTCCTCGATCGCGTCATCGTCAAAGGCAAAAGCACGCCCGTCGAGCTGCTCGAAATCCAAAACCCGCGCACGCCGGCCAACTACGCCGACCTCGTGCGCGATTGGGACGCCGCATTCGTCCTCTACACGGTCGGGAAATTTGCCGAGGCCAAGCCCACCTTCACCCGGCTGGCCGAGCAGTTCAACGACGGCCCCAGCAAACTCATGATCCACCGCTGCGATGAACTCATCGCGTATCCTCACGCCGATTGGAAAGGCGTCTGGAAGATGGAGAACAAATAGCCGCGCTGAGTCGGCCAGTTCGTCACGCACCGTGAGGATCGGTGAAATCGCGCTTCCCGTCTGGTCCGGCGTGGCTAGATTTCACGCATGACCAAGTTTTCTCTGCGTGGGTTGGCCTGCCTGCTCCTGGGCTGCGTTGTTGGGCGCGCCGCCGACTCCACCGTGCCCGTTTACGGCGACATCACAGACGCCGCGACGGGGAAGCCCGTCGCCGCGCGGCTCTACTTGCGGAGTGAAGCCGACGGCAAGTGGCACTTTCCCAAGTCCGTCCCGCCGTTCGGTTCCGCCGTTCGCTACGAGAAGCGCAGTGGGTTCAACACCAACGCTACCGAGTATCACACCACGCTCTCGGCGCACCAGTGGGTCGCGGAGCTGCCGCCGGGGCGCTACACCGCCGTCGTCGAGCGCGGGAAGGAGTATCTGCCGTTGACCAACCACTTCACCGTCGCGGCCAAGCCGGTCGAGGTGAAGCTGCCGCTCAAGCGCTGGGTGAACATGGCCGAGCGCGGCTGGTTCAGCGGCGACGCCCACAACCACCGCGCCCCCGCCGAGCTGGAGTCCGCCATGCTCGCCGAGGACGTGAACGTGGCGCTGCCCATGATTGACTGGACCACGGTGGACACCGTGCCGCCCGCGCTCAGTGACAAGAACATGAAGGGCAATTTCGGCGGCCGGCCCGTCTTCGTGGACCCGACGCACGTCTGGTATCCGCGCAACACGGAATACGAAATCTTCCGTTCCGGCGGGAAGCAGCACACGCTCGGCGCGCTCCTTATCGTCGGGCACAAGGAGCGGTTCGACATCCCGGTGTTTCCCCTCAAGCGCGTGTCCGAGCGGGCGCACGCGGAGGGCGGGCTGATTGACCTGGAGAAGCACAACTGGAACTGGTCCATGCCCATTGTGCCGGTGCTCAAGCCGGACCTCTTCGAGCTGGCGAACAACCACCACTGGCGCGTCGAGTTCGGCGTGCGCAACTGGGCCGTGCCCGCGCCGGCGTGGATGAAGCTGCCCGGCAATGGCAGCGGCACGGACACGGAACTGGCGTGGACGCACTACGGCTTCGAGACCTACTACGCGCTGCTCAACTGCGGCTTCCGCCTCAAGCCGACGGCGGGCACGGCAAATGGCGTGCATCCGGTGCCGCTGGGTTTCAGCCGCGTGTATGTGCATTGCGGCGGCAGCTTCAGCTACGAGAAGTGGATGAAGGGGCTGGGCGCAGGCAGTAGTTTCGTGACGACGGGGCCGCTGCTGGAGGCGAGTTTGCTTGGGAAGCCGCTTGGTTCATGTGTTAAGAGCAACAAGGAAATTCAAGTTAGCGGTCTTTCCACGGTTCTGGCTCCGGTGGGATCGAGAGAAGTGAAATGGGAATTGGTTGTTAACGGCCAGGTAAAGCAGTCGGAGACGTTTAAGCCGTCGGAGTTTTTGCCTGACACTGGTAATCCATCCTGCGTGTCGCTACGAACGCCATTCAGTGTGTGGTTCAGCGAGTCTGGCTGGCTTGCGATTCGTTGCTTCGAAAATCAGCCCGACGGTCGCCTCCGCTTCGCCCATACCGCGCCGTGGTGGGTGGAAATCGAGGGCAAGCCGCCCCGGCCCCGGCGTGAGCAGGCGGACTGGTTCGTCCAGCGCACCGAGGAGGAAATCGCCCGCAACACTGGCGTCCTCTCCGTCGAACAGCTCACCGAGTTCCACGAAGCCCTCGCCGCTTGGAAGAAGATTCAGGCGAATGCGAAGTGAGGTTGAACCACAGAGGCACAGAGACCACAGGGAAGAAGTCTTTCGTCCGTGGCTCAATCTCTGTGTCTCTGTGGTTTATCCATCGGCGAAACCTGTAAAAAATCTTTGAACGAATTGCTGAAACTTTGTCTAAATCGCCGGAAACCTTGACAGGCCATGCACAATACGCGCCGTCACATGACCGGACAGCCGGAGTAGCCACATGATTAAAGTCGAAAATTTGACCAAGACGTTCGGGCCAAAGGTGGCCGTGAACGACGTTTCCTTCACCGTCCAGCGCGGCGAGGTGCTGGGCTTCCTCGGGCCGAACGGCGCGGGCAAGTCCACCACCATGCGCATGGTCACGGGCTTCCTCCCGCCCACGGCCGGCCGCGTCACCATCGGCACGCACGACATGCTGGAGGACCCCGTGCCGGCCAAGCGCCTCATCGGCTACCTGCCCGAGTCCGCGCCGTGCTATAGCGACATGACGGTGCATGGCTTTCTGTCGTTCGCCGCCGAAATCCGCGGCCTGCGCGGCAACGCCATCAAGACCGCCGTGCACCGCGCGGTGGAAATGTGCTTCCTCGAAAATGTTCTCCACCAGAGCGTGGACACGCTCTCCAAGGGCTACCGCCACCGCACCTGTTTCGCGCAATCCATCATCCACGACCCGGAAATTCTCGTGATGGACGAGCCGACCGACGGCCTGGACCCGAACCAGAAGCACGAAATTCGGCAGCTCATCAAGCGCATGGGCGAGAAGAAAGCCATCATCTTCAGCACGCACATCCTTGAAGAAGTTGAGGCCGCCTGCTCCCGGGCCATCATCATTGACCGGGGCACAGTCGTGGCCAACGGCACGCCGCAGGAACTCAAGCGCAAGGCCCCGAACGCCGGCGCGATTTTGCTGCGCGTCAACGGTGTCGCCGCCGAGGTCGTCACCGGCAAGTTGCGCGCGGTTGATGGCGCGGAACGCGTGCAGCTCGTGAAGGACGAGAACGGCACGGTGACGGCACGGGTCTTCCCGAAGTCGTCGGCCAACGGCGAGTTCAGCAAAGCTGTCGGTGCCGCCGCTCAAGGCTGGCGCGTCGAGGAGCTGCACATCGAGGAAGGCAAGCTGGACGAGTATTTCCGCAGCATCACTGCATCGGACACGGCGAAGAAGTAGAGGCGGTTTGGAACCAACGTTTTTACCATGAGCAATTCACTGGGCAACATCACCACCATCGCAAAGCGCGAGTTGAGCGCCTACTTCGCGTCGCCGGTGGCTTACGTCTTCATCGTCATCTTTCTCCTGCTGACCGGGTTCTTTACCTTCATGGTTGGGGGGTTCTTTGAGCGCAACGAGGCGAACCTCGTGTCGTTTTTCCTCTGGCATCCGTGGCTCTATCTCTTCCTCGTCCCCGCGGTCGGGATGCGCGTGTGGTCGGAAGAGCGACGGCAGGGCACGATTGAATTGCTCATGACCATGCCGCTCACGCCGTGGCAGGCCATCATGGGCAAGTTCCTCGCCAGCTGGGCGTTTCTGGCCCTGGCCTTGGCCTTGACCTTCCCCGTCGTGGTCACAGTGAAGTATCTCGGCAACCCGGACCTCGGCGTCGTGGCGGGCGGCTACATCGGCAGCTTCCTGCTGGCGGGTGCGTATTTGGCCATCACGTGCCTGACCTCCGCACTCACCCGCAATCAGGTCATCGCGTTCATCATCTCAGTGGTCGTGTGCCTCTTCCTCATCCTCGCGGGTTGGCCGCCAGTGACGAACATCCTCACGAAAGTGCTGCCGGACAACCGCTGGATTGTCGAGCTGGTCTCGGCTTTCAGCGTGATGACGCACTTCGAGGACTTCCAACGCGGCGTGGTGGATTCGCGGCACCTGTTGTTCTTCCTGTCCGTGATTGGCTTCTCGCTCTTCAGCACGAGCGTCGCCTTGCGCAGCCTGCGCTCTTAACCCTTTTCCCCTGAGCACATGAAACAAAAGAAACTCGAAACGCTGCTCTACTCCGCTGTCGGCATCGCTGCCATGGCGCTCATCCTCGTGGCGGTGAACTTCATCGCCGCCACCTTCCGGTCGCGCGTGGACCTCACCGCTGACAAACTCTATACGCTCTCCGACGGCACCAAGAAAATCGTCGGCAAGCTGGATACGAAGGTCAAAATCCGCCTCTACTATTCGCAGCGTGACAACGCGATGCCGGTCTTCCTCAAGACCTACGCCCAGCGCGTCGAAGATTTGCTCGTCGAGCTGAAGCAGCAGTCCAAGTTCATCGAAATCGAGAAGCTTGACCCGCAACCTGACTCCGATGCCGAGGACTCCGCGAACCTCGACGGTGTCGAAGGCCAGCCCACGCAAACCGGCGAGAAAATTTACCTCGGCGTCTCCATCAACTGCCTCGACCAGAAAGTCGCGTTGCCGTTCCTGTCACCGGAACGCGAAAAGCTGCTGGAGTATGACCTTGCCCGTGCCATCGCGCGCGTCGCAAACCCGACCAAGCCCGTCGTCGGCGTCATGTCGGCACTTCCCGTTTTCGGCACGCCGATGAACCCAATGATGATGCGTATGGGGCAGGGTGGTCAGCAGCCCGCCTGGTATCTGATCAGCGAATTGAAGAACGACTTCGACGTGAAGCAGCTCGAAATGAACGTCACGGAAATTCCTGCCGACGTGAAGGTGTTGCTTGTCATCCACCCGCGCGACATCACGGATGCGACGCAGTTCGCGATTGACCAGTTCGTGCTGCGCGGCGGCAAGCTCGTCGCCTACCTGGACCCCGTTTCCTACGTGGACCAGCAGCGGCAAGGCGGCAACCCGATGATGGGTGGCGGCCCGCCGACCAGTTCCTCGCTGGACAAGCTGCTTGCCGCTTGGGGGATCGGCTTCGACAAGACCAAGTGTGTCGCCGACATGAAATACGTCACCCGCATGGGACGTGGCCAGCGCGTTGAGCAGCAGCCCGCCGTGCTCTCGCTCACCGCAGACGCGATTGACCGCAACGATATCTCCACCAGCCAGGTGGATAGCCTGATGATGGGCTTTGGCGGCGCGTTCACCGGCTCCCCCGTCGAGGGCCTCAAGAAGACCGTGCTCATCAAGTCCACCACGCAGTCACAGCTTGTCGAGGGCTTCCTCGCTCAGATGTCCGGTGATGCGATTGTTAAGGACTTCAAGCCTAGCAGCACGGAATACGCACTGGCCATCAAGCTAAGCGGCAAGTTCAAAACCGCTTTCCCCAACGGCAAGCCGGATGCCGCCCCGGCTCCGGGCGAGGAAAAGAAGGAAGCCCCCAAGAGCGACGCGCTCAAGGAAACGAAGGACGAGAATCACGTCATCCTCGTTGCGGACGCCGACATGCTTGCGGACCAGTTCTGCGTGCAGATCCAGGACTTCTTCGGCCAACGTGTGGTTATCCCGCGCAACGGCAACGTGAACCTCGCGCAGAACTTTGTGGAGCAGATGGCTGGCGACACCGCATTGATGAACACCCGCAGCCGCGCGATTGTGCAGCGCCAGTTCACCCGCGTGCGCGACATGCAGTTGAAGGCCGAGGAGGCTTATCGCGAAAAAATCAAGGGCTTGGAAAACAGCCTGCAGGAAACGCAGCGCAAGCTGAACGACCTTCAGCGGAACAAGGAAAAGGGCCAGCGCTTTGTGCTCTCGCCGGAACAGCAGAAGGAGTTGGAGAACTTCCGCAAGCAGGAGGCCAAGGTGAAAGTTGACCTCAAACTGCTGAGACGGGATTTACGCCAGGAAGTCGAGTCCATGGAAAATCGTTTGAAGTGGATGAACATCGCCGGAATGCCGTTCCTCGTGACCATCGGCGGCATCGGTCTGGCCGTGGTGAAGCGCCGTCGCACGGCAGCGCGTTAAGCAGCAGAACCGAAAAAATCTGAAGCCATGAATCGCAAGCAGTTCCTCACCCTCCTCGTGCTCGTGGCCGTCATCGGCGGCGCGGGCTTGCTCGTGAACCAGCGTCGTCAGGGCGACTGGCAGCAGTCTTCCTCCGGCGGCGGCCAGAAGCTCGCCGGCTCACTCGACGTCAACGCCGTCGCCGCTATTACCATCAAGTCCACCGCGGGCGAGCTGAACCTCGTGAAATCCGGCGACGCATGGGTTGTAAAAGAGCGCGGCGACTACGCGGCGAACTTCAACACGATCGCCGACCTCATCCGCAAGTTCGCCGACGTGAAGGCGGTGCAGACCGAGCAGATTGGTGCATCCCAGCATGCGCGGCTGGAGTTGCAAGTTCCCGGAGAAGGCGAGGGCAAGGGCACGCTCGTCGAGTTGAAGGGCAAAGACGGCAAGGCACTTAAGGGCGTCGTGCTTGGCAAGAAACAAACGAAGAAGTCCGAGGGCGGGCCATTCGGCGGCGGCGAGTTTCCCGTGGGGCGTTGGGTGCGTGACACCGCGAGCAAGGACACTGTCATCGTGACCAGCGAACAGTTCGCCGATGCCGAGCCCAAGCCCGAGAACTGGCTAGAGAAAGACTTTCTGAAGGTCGAGCACGTCAAGTCCATCGCCGTAAGCTACGCGACCAATGCAGCCAGCGGCTGGAAGGTAACGCGCGAGACTGAGGGCGCTGAGTGGAAGCTCGCCGACGTGAAGGCCGGTGAGAACGTGGACACCAACAAGCTATCCGCCTTGGGCAGTCCGTTGAACTCGCCTTCGTTCAGCGACGTGGTGGCGAACCCGCAGGCCGACAAACTCGGTCTCGACAAGCCCGCGACGCTCGTTCTGGAAACCTTCGATGGCTTCACCTACACCGCGAAGGCCGGCACTGCGAGCGGCGACAACTATCCCTTCCAAATCAGCGTAGCCGGCAACTTTCCGAAGGCCCGCAAGCCCGGTAGAGACGAGAAGCCGGAGGACAAGGACAAGTTGGACAAGGAGTTTGCTGAGTCGCAGAAGAAGCTTGCGGACAAGCTCGCTGCCGATGCGAAATTCTCGAAGTGGACCTACCTCGTCTCCAAGTGGACGCTCGATAGCGTGCTCAAGTCCCGCGCCGACTTTTTCGTCGTGGAGAAAAAGGACGAGTCCAAGCCGAACACGAAGTAGGCCGATACTCCGCTAGCATACGATTGCAGGTTCGGATCCCCGGCGCCAGTTCGTTGATTAAGGCCTTTCCTCGCTTTTGGCTTCGTGGTTATATCGTGGCCGTGCCGCAACGAAGCGTGCAGCTATTGGTCTCCGAAAGCAGTGCATGGGTGCTAGGACGAAAAAATCCGTCAAACGAACCAGAGTCTTGGTGGTGGATGATCATCCTCTGGTCCGTTTTGCTCTGACCCAACTGCTGAATAAAACCAAAGATCTGATCTGCTGCGGCGAAGCGGATGGCGTCGCGACGGCTAAGTTGGCCGTTACCGCACTGTTTCCGGACTTGGTGTTGCTGGACTTGTCGCTTGGCGATGGGGATGGTTTTGATTTGATTGCTGAGTGGAAACGCCTCAGCCCCGCGATGAAAGTGGTGGTTGTTAGCCGGCACGATGAAGTGGTCTATGCCGAACGGTCCCTGCGCATGGGGGCGGATGGTTTTGTAACCAAGGAGGAAAGCCCGGATGAGGTGTTAAGCTGCGTGCGACTGGTGCTTTCAGGTCGCCGTTACGTGAGCGAAAAGATTGCGGCACAGGTGATGAAGCGGCTGGCTGAGTTTCCTCAGAGTTCTGGAAACCACGGGATTGAAAGCCTTTCCAATCGTGAATTGCAGGTGTTCCGCATGCTTGGCGAGGGACGCAACAACAAGGAAATCGCCACCCAGCTCGAACTGAGTCCCAAGACGGTCGAAACCTACCGGGACAACCTCAAGCGCAAGCTCGGCCTGCCGGACTCGGTGAGCTTGATCCGCCATGCGACCAACTGGAGCGACCGAGACTGACTTCGGTTCAGGTGCGGTCCAGTTGCGTTCAGTTTTCAGGAAGTCATTGGACAGCGTGCGGCGAACGGCTAGCTTTGAGCCCTGATGGCTGGCCCAAATCCAGAACCGAACCACAACTTTCTCAAGCTGCTGCAATACAGTGGGGCCGGCTGTCTGGGCATCACGGCGGCTTTCATCGAGTCCCTGAAGTCAGTGAACCCGGAGCTGAATTTCCGGCTGTCGTGGTGGACGCTGTTGGCTTTTGTGGCCGTTTCGGGTGGAGCCTGGTATGTGATGGAGCGCGTTTTCTTCCGTGCCTTGCGGGCTGGCCGCCCTCCGCCCATCAAACTCGTGGTTGGTTTCACGGCCTTGCTGTCCATCGGGACGCTGGCGGGCTTTGCGTTGTCCATGCGGGGTATATCGATGGAAAAACAGCGGGACATGCTGATCGGCACCAGTTGGGCCGTGCTGGCGTTGAGCATCGTCGGGTTTGCCTTCTGGAAGGTGGTGCAATTTCTGGAACGCGATGCCGCCAAAACGAACGAAGACCTGCACGGGCCAGCGGATGGTGACAGGGAAAATAAGACCGGAAGCTGAACGCGTGACCATCCGCCGATCTTCATCGCGAAGCGGTCCGCGTGCAACGGCCAGCATGCCGAGCGTCGCCGTCGTCATCCTCGCCGGTGGCCTGAGCATGCGTATGGGCCGGGACAAGGCGGGGCTTCGTATTCGAGGTCGCCCGCTGCTGGCGTGGGTCCGCGCGGCCGCGCGAGCCACCGGCTGGCCCGTGTGCGTCATCCGCCGCGATCTCGTGCCACGCTGCGGCCCGTTGGGCGGCGTGTGGACGGCGTTTCAGCGCAGCCGCGCGCATCGCCTGGTCTTCCTCTCGTGCGACATGCCGTTCGTGTCGCCGGAGCTGATCCGGGCGATGGGAGAAAGGAGGGGCCACGCCACCTTCACGCACACGGCGGAGGGCGCGGGTTTTCCCTTTGCGTTGGAGCGAACATGTCTGCCGCTCGTCGGGCAGGCGTTGGCGGAAAAGCGTTTTGCCCTGCAGGCCTTCGCGCAACGCGTCGAGGCGCGGAGCCTCCGCCTGCCGCGGCACCGACAGACGGAGTTGCACAATCTGAACACGCCCGCCGACTTCGCGCGCGCGAACACACTTGCCCGGCTCGTGACCGCTGAGTAGCGTGCGTGGCATGGAATCGAGCGATCAGTCGTTGCCGCCATCGTCAGTGCCCAATTCAGCGGGACCGCCGCCGTTGACTCCGCCCTCGCTCCCTCCGGCGAGTTCGGCCCAGCCTCCGAGGTATTATCCTCCGCCCCCACCGCCGCGTCGGAGTCGCGGCTGGTTTTGGCTGGCGTTGCTGGTGGTGTTAGGCGGGGCGTTTTGCTGGCTGGTGGGGAAGCTGCATTTTTCCGTTGGGTCGTTTTCCTCCAAGTCCGCGAGGCTGGACGGGAAGGCATACGAGGAGATCGTGCTCACGGAGAAGGACACGGAAAACAAGATCGTGGCCATCGACATCGGCGGCGTGATTTCCAGTCACGATCTGGACGGGGCAGGGGACATGGTGGTGCGCGTGAAGGAGGAATTGGAGCTGGCCGAGAAGGACGCGCATGTGAAAGCAGTCATCCTCCGCGTGGATTCACCTGGCGGCGAGGTGCTCGCGTCGGATGAGATTTACAGGGCCATTCACGAGTTTCAGGACAAATCGGGCAAGCCTGTGATCGCACAGATGGGCAGCCTCGCGGCATCCGGCGGCTACTACGTGAGCGCGCCGTGCCGATGGATCGTGGCGAATGAGCTCACGTTGACCGGCAGCATTGGCGTGATCATGTCAGGCATGAACTTTCGTGGATTGATGGACAAGGTGGGCATCCAGCCGCAGGTTTATAAGAGTGGGAAGTTCAAGGACATGTTGAGCAGCACGCGTCGGCCCGAGGACGTGCCGGCGGGGGAGCGCGAGATGGTCCAGGCGTTGATCGACGAGACTTACGGCACGTTCAAAAACGTGGTGCGCAAGGGCCGCGCGGCCGCGCGGACGGCGAACAAGAAGGCCGGACTGGAGAAGGAATGCACCGAACTGGCGAGCGATTGGGAGTCGTATGCCGACGGACGGATTTTCTCGGGCACCGAGGCGAAGCGGCTGGGCTTCGTGGATGAACTGGGGAACTTCGACGTGGCGGTGAAGCGCGCGAAGAAGCTCGCCCGCATCGCGGACGCCAGCATCGTGAAGTATCAGGCGCCGTTTGGGTTCGGGCATTTCCTCCGCTTCCTCGGCAAGTCCGACGCGCACGCGGTCAAGGTGGACCTGGGCCTCGACTTCCCGCGCTTGCAGGCGGGCCGGATGTATTTCCTGTCCTTCAACGTCGTGCAGTAGGGCTTGCCGCGAGAGGGCGCAAAGCGCGCAAAACCGCGCAGAGGCGAAGACCGCCAATGGGCAAAGCCCCGGCCTTTGTAGGTTGAGCGTTGGAAGTTGGACGTTGAAAGTTTCAGCTCGGCGTTCTCTGTGTTCTTTCGCGACTAATCGAACTCCCATGAAAAACCTCACCGTCATCACCCACCCGCTCATCCAGCAGAACCTCACGCGCTTGCGCGATCAGGCCACGCAGCCGGAGGAGTTCCGCCGCGCGCTGGGCGAGGTCGCGGCGTTGATGGTGTATGAGGCCACGCGCACGTTTGCGACGGAGCGCGTGACTGTGCAGACGCCGCTGGAGAAGACCCGCGGCGTGAAGTTGCGGCGCGAGGTGCTGCTGGTGCCCGTGCTGCGCGCGGGGCTGGGGATGCTCGACCCGATCCTGCGCGTCATCCCGCACGCGCGCGTGGGCTTCATCGGCCTCAAGCGCAACGAGCACACCCTGGAGGCGATGACGTATCACAAGAGCCTGCCCGAGGATTTGAGCGGCTTTGAAATCATCCTCATGGACCCGATGCTGGCGACGGGCGGCAGCGCGGTGTCCGCGCTGGACTTGATGGCAGAACGGAAGGCCAGGCGCGTCCGGTTGGTGAGTTTGCTCGCGGCCCCGGAGGGAATCAAATTTGTCAACGCCCATTATCCCGCCGTGCCGATCTTCACCGCCGCGTTGGACCGCAAGTTGAACGACAAGGGCTACATCGTCCCCGGTCTGGGCGACGCGGGCGACCGGTTGTTCGGCGTTTGAACGGACGGCCGGTTTTTCGAGTTCTTCCGCTTGCCAACATTTCCGGCGCTGCCTAGCGTCGCGATCCCATGCCCTTCAGGAACCTATTGATGATCGCCGCCAGTGAGCGCGACGCCAATATGCTCTATGCGGCCGGGATGTTCGCGGATGACGCGCTGATTTACCTGCGGTTCAACGGACGTTGCCATCTCGTCGTGAGTGATGCCGAGCTGGGCCGCGCGCGCAAGGAGGCGGGGCATTGCCGGATCCTGTCGGCGGCTTCCGTCGCGGATCGACTGCGCAAGGCCGGTCACAAGCGCGTGACGCCCGCCCATCTCGCGGCCGAGGTGTTGCTGGGCAAGGGGCTGCGCAAGGTGGAGGTGCCGGCGAGTTTTCCGTTGGGTTACGCCCGGCAGTTGCGCGCGGCAGGCATCAAGGTTAAGCCGGTCAAGGGGGAGATTTTCCCCGAGCGCGAATTCAAATCAGCGGCCGAGGTGAAGAAAATCAACGCGGCACTGGTGATGGCCGAAGTGGGTTTGTCCGAGGGATTGCACGCGCTTAAGAACGCGAAGCTAGCGCGTGATGGCAAGCTGATGTGGCGCGGCCTGCCGCTGACGGCAGATCGGTTGCGGGCGGTGATCGACGCCGCCGTGGTGCAGGCCGGAGGCGTGCCGGCGCGGACGATTGTTGCCGGTGGCCGGCAGGGCTGCGATCCGAGCCGCGTCGGCTATGGAGTGTTGCGCGGCAATCAACCGATTCTCATCGATGTTTGTCCGCGTTCGCAAAAGACCGGGTTTTACGCCGACATCACGCGCACGGTGGTGAAAGGCCGCGCGAGCGACGCGGTGCGCAAGATGTATCGTGCGGTGGAGGTGGCGCAGGAATTGGGGTTGAGCCTGATCCGGCACGGCACGGAAGGGCGCGCGGTGCATCGCGCCGTGCAGGCTTCCTTGAAGCAAGCAGGTTTCCCGACCGCCCGGCGCGAGGGGCATTCGGAAGGGTTCATTCACACGGCTGGACACGGCGTTGGCTTGGACCTGCATGAGGCCCCGCATTTGAACGGGAACTCACGTGATCTGCTGCGCACCGGGCAGGTGGTCACGGTGGAACCGGGCCTGTATTATCCGGAGATCGGTGGCGTGCGGTTGGAGGATGTGGCGGTGGTCACTCGATCGGGCGCGCGCAACCTGACCAAGGCCGAGAAGACGTTGGAGTTGTGACCGCCCGGTTACAGCGAGCCATGCCACTCTGGGTGAAATCTGATGGCACAAAGCGCACTTGGGTGCCGTGAGGGGTAAGCGTTGTTGCGATTTGCCGGTCACGGATCGCCGCGCATGCAGGCCGCCTGCAATGCAACTGGGATGCGCACCGCCGGCGATTCAGCGCGGCGTCAATCGGACCGTCAACAAGTCGTAGCCATTGGTGCGGTCGTAACGGGCTTCGTGCTCCACGTGCGGTTGTGCGGCGATCACGGTGATTTTCGCGACCCGGTCGCAGAGGGTTTGCAGCAGGCTGCGAACGATGAGGCGTGCGTGCGGCGCACCGAGGCAAAGGTGGGGGCCGAAGCCGAACGAAATGTGCGGGTTGGGCTTGCGGTCCAGCCGGATTTCATGCGGCGTGTCGAAGACGGTTTCATCGTAGTTCGCCGAGGCCCAGCCCAACGAGACCCGTCCGCCCGCCGGGACTTTTACGCCGTGAACGTCCGTTGCCACCGGGCACACGCGACCGATGTGCGTGAGGGGCATGAAGACGCGGAAGAATTCCTCACCCGCGTGGACGATGCGCCGCGGGTCTGTACGCAAATATTCGAACGCGGCTGAGTTTGCGCCGAGATAGGCGATGATCGACGAGATGCTGTGGATGATGGTATCGCGTCCGCCGGCGAAGGTGAGGTTGCCAAAGCCCATCATCTCCTCGCGGGTCAGGGGGCGTCCGCGATATCGCGCCTTGACCAGCGCGCTGAACAAATCCTCGCCGGGGCTGGCCTCGGCACGGTCAAACTGTGCGTGCAAGTAGTCTTCCAGCGCCGTGCCTTGCTTGAACTCGCCGCCGGTGACCTTGAAGACGTGCATGCCCCAGCCGATCCACGTCTCTGCTTCTGACTCCGGCACGTTCAACAGATAGGTCAACGCGCGCGATTGCACCGGCAGTGCGAAGTCGTTTACGACCTCGATGGATTCGCGGGCCAGCGCCTGGGAAATCATGCCCGCGATCAACGCCTCCACCTTCGCGATCACTTCCGGCTGTTTGGCGCGCTGGAAGAACGGCTCGACGATCGCGCGATACTCGGTGTGCTCCGGCGGGTTCGTCTCGATTGGCAACTGGCGCATCGTGCGCACGGCTTCCTCCGACGGGATCGGCACTCGGAAGGGCGCGTCCGAGCTGAAAGTCTTCCAGTCCTTCGCCGCTTCACGCACGTCCGCATGGCGCAGGAGCATGGGGAGGTTTTCGCCTTGGAAAGGGCACTGGAGCACGCCGGTTTGCTTACGAGCTTCGGCAAAAGGATCGGATTGGTTCATACGGCTCTGCTTCATTGGAACGGCGAGATGGCTATGAAATCAAGTCTCGGCCGACACGTTTCGGCGTAACCTGTCGTCAGCCGCGCGCCTCTCATTAGGTGCTGTGAACAACATCCATCGCGTTATACACCTGCTCCTTTTCGCTCCGCTGTTCCTGTCGTTCAGCGCCCTCGCCGTTGCGCCCACGAAGCCCAACGTCCTCTTCATTGCCGTGGACGACCTACGGCCGGAGATGGGCTGCTACGGCAACAAGGTCGTCAAGACGCCGAACCTTGACCGTCTCGCTGCGCGCGGAATGCTGTTCAATCACGCCTACTGCCAGCAGGCTGTGTGCAGCCCGTCGCGCAGCTCGCTGCTCACGGGACGCCGGCCCGACGCGACGAAGGTTTGGGATTTGGAAACGCATTTCCGCGTCGCGCTGCCGAACACCATCACGCTGCCGCAGCACTTCAAGGCCAACGGCTATCATTGTGCCGGCCTCAGCAAAATCTACCATGTCGGCTTTGAGGATGGCCGCTCGTGGAGCGAGCCGCACTGGTATCCCAAGGGCCAGTCCGTGGACACCGACCCCGTGGACTGGACGAAACGCATCGTCACGAAACACCCAACCTCCGTGGAGGAATACTCGAAAGGCACCTCGCCGGAGGACAACGACAAGCCCGGCGTGCGCGCCAACGGCAAGGCCGGCAAACGCGGCCCAGCGTTTGAAGTCAGCCCGAAGGCCGACGACCAATTGCCCGACGGCGCGACTGCCGCCGAGGCCGTGAAGCGCCTGCACGATTTAAAGGCGAAGGGCAAGCCGTTCTTCCTCGCCGTCGGTTTCCTCAAGCCACACCTGCCGTTCGTCGCACCGAAGAAATACTGGGATCTCTACGACCCGAACCAGATTTCCGTGCCCACGATTGACCACTTGCCGACAGGTGCGCCGGAGTTTGCGGGCCACAACAACAGCGAGTTGCACAACTACATCGGCGTGCCCAAGGAGAACCCCATTCCCGCCGACTTCGCGAAGCAGCTCCGCCACGGCTACTACGCCTGCATCAGCTACACCGACGCGCAGGTGGGCCGCATGCTCGACGCGCTCGACCGCGAGGGCCTCGCCGACAACACCGTCATCGTGCTCTGGGGCGACCACGGCTGGCAGCTCGGCGACCACGGCCTCTGGCACAAGCACACGAACTTCGAGCTGGCCACGCGCGCGCCGTTGCTCATCAGTGTGCCGCACGCAAAGACCACCGGGCAGAAATGCGACGCGCCCGTGGAATTTGTGGATGTTTATCCAACGCTCGCCGACGTGTGCGGGCTCGCCATCCCTGCTGGCCTCGACGGCGTGAGCTTGAAGAAGTTCATTGAGAACCCCGCTGCGCCGGCGACGAAGGTCGCCATCAGCCAATACCCGCGCAGCGCGGGCAAGGCCGGCGGTGCCGTGATGGGCTACAGCATCCGCGACGACCGCTGGCGCGCGACCTTTTGGCGTGAGCGCGCCGGTTCCAAGATCGTCGCCACCGAACTCTACGACGAGAAGAACGACCCCACCGAGACCGTGAGCGTCCACGACCAGTCGGAGAACAAAGCCGTCCTCGAAGCGCTGGCGAAGCACCTGCCCCCCGTCGGCTCTTCCACGAATTCCGAAGGCCAAAAGCCCAAGGGCACCGGCAAGTCAAAGGCCGCTGCGAATACGCTCGCACCCGCTGACGAGGAACGCGGCGCGCGCTTCGACCGCCTCTATCCCGGCAAGATGAAGCTCACGCTCGACGAATACCTCGCGAACCAATCCGACAAGGAAGCCGCGAAGGAACGCTTCACGAAGTTCGACGCGAACAAGGACGGCTTCGTCACCCGTGAGGAGTTCATCACTGGCGGCGGCAGGAACCCGAATGCGAAGTAGAAGGTCGCGACATTCGTAAAAACACGTTTCAGATAAACTTTCTCGAAATCAGTATGAAGCTGTCCGTTTTTATTTTCGCCGCACTGTTATTTGAAACGGTTGTTGTTGCCGCCGTGCCTAAAGACTGGAAGGCCGAAAAAGCACCGGAGATTCCGAAGTCCATCCGCGTCGAGCGCGACGTGACGTATCTCCCCGCCGACCGGCGGGAGAAGGCGGACGTGTATTTCCCGCCGTCGCGCTCGGCTGGCCAGCTCGCGCCGGCGATGCTGCTCATCCACGGCGGCGGCTTCAACGACGGCGACAAGGCGCGCGGGCGCGAGGTGCAGATGGGCGTGGAGCTGGCGCTGCACGGCTACATCTGCATGAGCATCGACTACCGGCTCTGGAACACCGGCGTGAAAAGTCCGACCTGGCCGCAGAGCCTCTTCGACGCGAAGACCGCCGTGCGCTGGCTCCGCACCGAGGCGGTGCGCTTGCAGGTGGACCCGGAGCGCATCGGCGTCTTTGGCAACTCCGCGGGCGGGAACCTCGCCGCTATGCTCGCCGTCACCACGCCGGACGACGGCCTCGAACCGGCAGCGCCCCTGCCTGGCGTGAGCACGCGCGTGAAGTGCGCAATTGATTTCTACGGCGCACTCGACCTGCCGAATTACCACGACATGAAAATGTTTCTCCAGACCCGCGCGGAAAACCCGGCGATCTATCGCAAGGCCTCGCCTGTGACCTACGTGAAGTCCGGGGCCGCGCCGATGCTGCTCATCCACGGCACGGCGGACGAAACCGTCCCGCACAGTCAGGCCGAGACTATGGCGGCGGCGCTGAAGAAGGCGGGCGTGGAACATCATCTGGAGATTGTGCCTGACGCGCCACACACCTTCGCGCTCGTCTCGCCGGCAAAGGATTTTCGCCCGCTGGTGTTCGGCTTTCTCGACAAACACCTGATGCCAGCCAAGCCATGAAAACACTTCTCACCCTCGCGGCAACGTTACTTTCGCTCGCCACGCTCCACGCCGCAGCGCCGACGAAACCCAACATTGTCTTCATCCTTGCCGACGACCTCGGGTTCGCCGAAATCGGAGCGAACGGTTCTGATCGCTACCAGACACCGCACATCGATTCGCTCGCCAAGACCGGCATCCGCTTCAACCACTTTTACACCGCGCCGCTGTGCGGTCCGTCGCGCGCGCTGATCCTCACGGGACGCTATGCCTTCCGCACGGGTGCCGTCACGCAGGACGCCTGCGCGAACATCATCCGTAAGGGCGACAAGGCCGAGGTGATGATTCCCACGGTCCTGAGAAAAGCCGGTTACGCCACCGCGATGATCGGCAAGTGGGGCCAGCTCCTGCCCTCGGGCGACGCGGCGGAGTGGGGCTTCGATCACATGATGAGCTTCAAGGCCAGCGGCGTGTATTGGAACAAAGCCGCTGCGGCGAGTTGGGTGAAAAAGTATGGGCTCGATGGGGAAAAATTCGGCGAGGGCGGCGTCCGCGCGAATCCCGGCCCTTACAATATTGACGCGAAAAAGCTAACGATGGCCGACCACGAATACATGCCCGACCTGATGCACAAGGACGCGATGGCCTTCATCAACGAGCACAAGGACCAGCCGTTTTTCCTCTACTACTCGATGTCACACGTGCATTCGCAAATCCTGCCCACGCCCGACAGCACGCCGCCGCCGCCCGGCCTCGATGTTGCGGCGAAATACGCGCGCGTCTATCGCGACAACATCACCTACATGGACAAACTCGTCGGCCTGTTGCTCGCCGAATTGGACCGCCTCAAACTGCGCGACAACACCGTCCTCTTCTTCATGGGCGACAACGGCACCGCCAAGGCCGCTTCGGACCTCGCCACCATCGGCGGTCGTCGCATCGTCGGACAAAAGGGCGGGATGGAAGAAGGCGGCGGACTCGTCCCTTTCATCATCAACTGGCGCGGCGTCACACCCGCCGGCCGGCTGAATGAAAATTATACCGACGCCTCGGACTTGCTGCCCACTTTCGCGGAAATCGCCGGCGCGCCGCTTCCGGAAAATCGGATCATTGATGGCAAGAGCTTGTTCCCCCAGATCAAAGGCGAGAGCAAATCGCCGCGCATGTGGGCGTTCACCCAACTCGGCGAGAACTATCATGTGCGCGAAGCGGGCTGGAAACTCAACCAATCCGGTCAGCTCTACGACATGAAGAACGCACCGTTCGAGGAGCTTGCCGTGCCCGCTGATTCCAAGGACGAAGCTGCAGTTGCCGCCCGCAAACGTCTGAGCGCAGCCCTCGCTGAACTTAATCCCGGAGCCGGTTTCAAAGGAACGGGCAGCGGTCGGGGCGACAAAACCAACAAGGCGAAAAAGAAGGGGGCCGCCGAGACTCCATCTGCGCCCACGTCTGCGAGTCCGGTTGCGACCCCGGCCGTGCCCGACGATCCGGTCCTTGCCGAGCGCGCGGTGAAGTTTGACCGACTCGACAAGGATAAGCGCGGCAAGCTTACGCGTGAGGAATACATCTCCCGCCAATCCGACCCCGAGGCGGCTGGAACGCGTTTCTACAAGTTCGACGTAAACAAAGACGGCGTCGTGACGCGTGAGGAATACATCAACTACGGCGTTCAAAAGCTCAAGGCACAATAGGATTCATGCATTTTTCATTCACCACACTCCGTGCTTATCCCATCAAAATGTTACTTGTGGTGGGCGCAACCTTGCTCTCTCTCGTCGTGCTTCCCGCCGCGTCCGCGAAGCCCAACGTCGTGCTCATCTTCATTGATGACATGGGCTACGGGGACATTGAGCCGTTTGGCTCCACGAAGAACCGCACGCCGAACCTCGACCGCATGGCGAGTGAAGGCATGAAGTTGACGAGCTTCTACGCCGCACCAGTGTGCTCGGTGTCGCGAGCGCAGGTCATCACGGGCTGCTACGGTCAGCGCGTCTCGCTGCCCGGCGTGCTTTTTCCCGGTGCTCCCATTGGCCTCAGCAGCAAAGAACACACCGTCGCCAAGCTGATGAAGGCGCAGGGTTACGCGACCATGTGCATTGGCAAATGGCATTTGGGCGACCAGGCGGTGTTCCTGCCGACGCGCCACGGATTCGATCATTACTTTGGCATCCCTTACTCGAACGACATGCTGAAGCCACGGAAGGTGGACGGCGTGCGCGTGGTGCCCCTCGTGCGCGATGAAAAAGTGCAGGAGCTGTTGCTGGAGGACGATCAGGACGGCATCACCGCGCGCTACACCGACGAGGCGGTGAGGTTCATCACGGAGAACAAGGCGCGGCCGTTTTTCCTCTACCTGCCGCACAACGCCGTGCACACACCGATTCATCCCGGCGCAAGGTTTCGCGGCAAATCAGCCAATGGGCGCTTTGGCGACTGGGTCGAAGAAGTGGACTGGAGCGTGGGCCGCGTGCTCGACACCTTGCGCGAACTCAAGCTTGCCGAGAACACGCTCGTGATGTTCTCGAGCGACAACGGTCCGTGGCTTGTGAAGGGCACGGACGGCGGCACGGCGGGGCCGTTGCGCGGGGGCAAGGGAAGCACCTGGGAGGGCGGTGTGCGTGAGCCCACACTCGCGTGGTGGCCGGGCAAGATCGCACCGGGAAGCGTGTGCGACGCCATTGCGGGGAACATCGATTTCCTCCCGACCTTCGTGAAGCTCGCGGGTGGCACGGTGCCGGCGGACAACAAAATTGACGGCAAAGACATCTCCCCACTGTTGCTCGGCCAGACGAAGGAATCGCCGCACGAGGCGCGCTATTATTACGCCGGTTACAAGTTGCAGGCCGTCCGCTCCGGCCCGTGGAAGCTCGCGATTGCCCCGCAAAACGACGGTATGGGCAAGACGGGCGCGCCGATCCCTGCCTCGCTCGACCAGCCTCGCCTCTACAACCTTGATCAAGACATCGGCGAGCGAACTGATGTAGCCACCAAGCACCCCGAGGTCGTCGCCCGTCTCAAGTCGCTCGCGCTGAAAATGGTCGGCGAGCTTGGTGACGGCAAACCCGGCCCCGAAGTCCGCGAGCCCGGCCGCGTGGAAAATCCCGTGACCCTTTATCCGGTGACAGACGACGGCAAGCGGGCCGCACCGAAGAAGAACGCCAAGACTGCGGCACCCGCCAACACGCGCAGTGCATCGTTGGAGAGCTGGAAAATCGGCGACACGCTCACTGGTCCGGATGCGCCGCAAGTTCTCGGCAAACCATTTGCGATCACTTGCGAAGTGGAGACCAAGGCCCGCGACGGAGTGATCGTCGCGCATGGCGGCGTGGCCGTGGGTTACGCGCTCTACGTCAAGGATGGCCACCCGGTGTTCGCTGTGCATCAAGGCGGAAAGGACATCGTCCGTATCACGTCTCCCGCCGCGCTAGATGGTCCCTCGATTCTCGAAGCCCGGCTTGCTGTGGACGGTGCGATGACACTGCATCTCGGCGGTAAAGTTGTCGCCAGTGCCAAGCTCGATGGCCCGCTGAATCGACAACCCGCCGAAGCCTTCTGCGTCGGTCACGACGATCTGAAAACCGTGGACGACTACGACGGCAAGAAGCTCTTTGTCGGTGCCATCCGTCAACTCAAGTTGAGCACGGATGGAAAGCCCTAACCCAGTGGGGCTAGCTTGAACCGTGTGCGCTGCCGATTTTGCTCATTGAACTTTGGAGCCTGCTCTTGGCGAGGGATGGCATCATCTCCCAGCATTTTGGCATGCCACATCTCTGTGCTGGTGCCTTCCACGATACTCTGTTAGGTAAAGTGGGTAACGCACGCGCAATCTCAGTTCATCAGCGATGATCAATTTCAAAGGCAAAGAGCCGGCAAAGGTCAGCCCGCAGCGGCAGGCGGCGGAAAAGTTGCTTCAGCAACTGAAACAGACGCTTGAAATGGAGGCGGGTCGCGGGAACATCACCATCGGACATTTTCTGACGGCGCGCACGAGTGGAGACCAAAACGCGTTTGCCCCACAAACGCAGGCGGGCACGGGCTTCTACACCTTGGAGAGCGTGGTCGCCACGGGCGGCATGGGTGCGGTGCTCAAGGCACAGGACAACAACCTCGCCCGCACCGTGGCGCTGAAGGTAATGCTCAACAGCGCGGCGGCGAGCGAACAGGCGGTCTTCAGCTTCGTGGCCGAGGCCCAGATCACGGGACAGCTGGAGCATCCCAACATTGTCCCCCTTCACGACATCGGCGTGGCCGCCGACGGCACGATTTATTACACGATGAAGCTGATCGAGGGCCGCACGTTGCGCGACATCCTCAAGGACATTCGTGATGGCAATGCGGAGACGATTCAACGGTTTCCGATTTCGCGGCTGCTGACGGCGTATCAAAAGGTTTGCGATGGAATCGCCTACGCCCATTCACGACGCGTCGTGCATCGCGACCTCAAGCCGGACAATGTGATGATCGGCGAATTCGGCGAGGTGCTCGTGCTCGACTGGGGATTGGCCAAGGTGCTGCCGGAGCCGGGGCAGGCCGATACGGAGGAACACGGCGGGGAATTCAGCGGCCCTCTGCCCGGCGCGGGTGGCGACACGATGGGAACCATGATGGGCCAGGTCAAAGGCACGCCGAATTATATGGCCCCGGAGCAGGCCGAGGGCCGCGTGACTGACATCGACACGCGGTCGGATATCTATGCGCTGGGCGGCATCCTCTATTGCATCCTTACGCTCCAGCCGCCGGTGACGGGCGGGACATTGGAGGAAATCCTGACCCGAGTCACTTCTGGCGACATTACTCCGCCAACGCATTTCAACGACAAACCGGTGGAGAATCCGGCTGGCAAGGTGGCCCCGCACTGTCCAGATGGCACGATTCCCGACGCACTCTCCGCCGTGGCGATGAAGTGCATGGCGCGCGAACGGGAACACCGCTACCAGAGCATCGAGGAGTTGCAGGCCGACATCGCGGCGTATCAGGGCGGCTACGCGACCCGGGCGCAGGACGCGAACATCTTCACGTTGATGAAGCTGATGTTGCAGCGCAACAAGAGGGAAGTCTTCATGGCCGGAGCGGCCGTGGTGGCGATCTTCTGCGTCATCCTCGCCTTCCTTGGCAAAGTGAAGTTGAGCGAAATCAAAGCCCAGAAAGCTCTCGCCGAAGCGAAGGAAAACGTGGCGAAACTTCAGGCGACGGCCCCTTCGTTCGCCGCCGTCGCCGAGGGCGAGCTGCGCAAGCTCCAGTTCACCAACGCGATGGCGAACATTGAGCAAGCCCTCAGCCTGAACCCGACCAATGCCAGTTTTTACAACATCAAGGGCAACATCCTCACTTCGTTGCAGGAATACGAAAAGGCGCGGAAAGCCTACGAGCAGGCCAAGGAGTATAACCCCGCGCTGACCGAGGCCAACCGCAGTTCCGTCGTCTTGGCCGGTGTGCTGCGGGACAACACGGACTTCAAGAAGCTCAAGACGGACAATTACCGGCAGCTTTACGAACTGATGCGCGATCAGGGCCGCATCGAAGAAGCCAGCTTGATGTTTGCGCGCTTTGCCGCTGGCGACACCAAAATCTTCGACCGCTTCCGTGACAGCCTGGCCGCAGAGGGCATCAAGCCCGAGCTGTTGGAGCGTGAAGCTTCCGGCGAATACCACCTCAACCTCAGCGGCCAGAAAATCCGCAGCCTCAAACCACTCACTGGCATTCCGCTTACCACGCTCAATCTGGCGGGCTGCACGGACATCACCGACCTCAGTGTCCTTAAGGGCATGCCACTCACCCGGCTCGATCTGACGGGACTCTCCGGTGTCACCGATCTCGGGCCGCTCAAGGACACCAAAACCCTGACCGAACTGAACCTGCGCAACTGCATCAACCTGCTGAACCTCGGACCACTGGCCGAGCTGCCGCTAAAGCGGCTGGAGCTTCCTGGCACGCGCATGACTGACTTGCGCCCGCTGGCTGCGATGAAGACGCTGGAGTGGCTTGATCTCGGGGCGAGCCAGGCCCGCGACATCGGTTCGCTGACCGGCAAGCCCCGTTTGAAATGGCTCAATCTCGAGGGCAGCAAAGTTTACAACACGCTGGATGCGCTCAAGGGCGCGCCGTTGCAGTTCCTCAGCATCAGCGACACCAAGGTCAGCGACATCAGTGCGCTGGCGGGGATGCCGCTGGTCACCAACCTGATGGACAAAACCCTCGTGCGAAACATCGCGGCTCTCAAAGGCATGCGTCTCCAGCACCTGAGCTGTTACAAGACCCCCGTCGAGGACATCGCGCCGCTGGAGAAGATGACTTCGCTGCGTTATCTCGACTTGCGGGAGAGCGCGATCAGCAGCATCGCCCCGTTGGCAGGAATGCCTTTGGACATTCTCAAACTAGCCGACACCGCCGTGGCCGACATCTCCCCGCTGCAAGGTGCGCCGCTCAATGTGGAACTGGACTTGTCCGGCACGAAGGTCGCCAACCTCGAGGCCTTGCGCGGTGCGCCGCTTCAGTTCCTAAACCTGGCCAAGACGCAGGTGGCCAGCGTGGCCCCGTTGGCCAAGATGCCGTTGAAAATATTGCGACTCGACGGCCTGCCGACGCAGCCGGACTTGAACCCGCTCTGGGAATGCCAGGATCTGGAGCACTTGGCCATCCCCTTTCCTTCACCCTCCGTGGTGGCGTTGCGCCAGTTGCCGAAAATCAAGCGGCTGGGCTACAACGTGCCATTGGATCTGTGGGAACGCGTCACCACGCCCAAGGATTTTTGGAAGGACTGGGACGCGCGAAACCGTTAGGACGCCTCGCGCTAGCAGGAATACATGGGGTGCTCACCGGTAAACCCACCCAGCGTGTGCGAGCCTTGGGCCGTCAACTCGAAATACGGCTGCAGTTGATGTGCGGCACTTTCACTGAGCAGACAGAATTGTTTGAGCGAGCCGCAAACTTTCTCCATCCGGAAAACAAAATTCACCTGCGGTCCGATGAGGTTGTCTTCCCCTTGTGCCAGTGAACTGTCCATCCGCACCTGCCCGTGGTGCAGGACGATGCGGAACTGCATGGGCGTGCTGGCCTGCAACGCACGGAGGGCATTGACTGTCTGTGCGATGGACTCGGGCTGCGTGATATCCATGGGCCAATACGCGAGAAAGCCATCGCCGAGGTATTTATTGATGTGCCCCTGCGTCTTTTCGATGGATTGTTTGCAGGCGAGCACCCATTTGCCCACCATCTGGGCGAGCTCGTCCTGCGGCATCGTCTGGCTCATCTTCGTGAACTGGCAGATGTCCGCCACGAGCATCCAGCACATTCCGGACTTCGCTGTCTGGTGCGCGGCGGCGATCGTCGCCATCGCCTCTTCGCCATCGGCGTTTTCCGGCTCACTGGCTCGGAATACGAGGACGGTGGTGGAAATCTGAATCCGGTCGTTGTCCTTGAGCTGCGCGGGCATGCGCATCCGCTGGCCGTTGAGGATGGTGCCGTTGCGGCTGCCCAGATCCACCATGTAGTAGCCCCCGTCGCCCTGGGCGTGAATGATCGCATGCCGCCGCGAAACTTCCGCGTCGTTGATCGCCAGCGTGTTCTCCGGCAGTCGGCCAATGGTGCATGTGCCCTGCAGGGG
The DNA here is from genome assembly GCA_009922615.1 of Pseudomonadota bacterium. Taxonomy (GTDB): domain Bacteria; phylum Verrucomicrobiota; class Verrucomicrobiia; order Limisphaerales; family SXTU01; genus SXTU01. The sequence goes on along the minus strand of RFVF01000011.1, from coordinate 35,131 downwards.
GAATTGCTCGCCGGTATCTGTTTCCAGCCAATAGTTCATTCCGGTCAGCTTGCTTGTCTCTTCAATGCCGCAGCCTGGGGAAATCACTTCTCTCAACCGGCGGCGGCAGTATGAAACCCAACCGGCGGCAGAAATTCCAGACTATTTCGCTCGCGCTGGTGATTTCATCGGCATCAAGTGAAATAGCTGCACAGCTGATGCAACGCCCTCGACCTCCGGCAGAGCTTGCCAGTCTCGATCGCGGGCGAAAGCTTCTGCTTGAACCGAACCTCGTCGCACAACCACCCGCTGCGCACCCACCGCCGCGAAATCCGCTGGCGTCGCCAACGCTGCATCACCCAGCCACGATTCCCGCAGCATAAATGCCAGATAAAGTCCCGTTCGGCCTCCCGGCAGTTGGCCGCTGCCCGCCAGCGGGCCATGAGAGTCGGAGGATTGCACGTGCACCGCCAGTTCATGGGCCGCCCGGCTGGCCGGGTTCGGGATCCCGTTCAACGCCACTCCCAACCACACCAGCGCCGGAATCGCGAACGAAAGGCCGGCGCCCCAAAAACAAATTCGCCGCGATGCCCGCCGCCGGGCTTTCCTCGCGGAACGCGTCAACCAACCGACTGTCCCAACCACCAGCACCCACAAAAACGGAAAGGCCGGGTAGAAGTATCTGGTCTCTTCTCGTTGCACCCAGAACGGCAAATACAACCCACCAAGTCCCACTACTGGCAACAACGCCCATGTCCACATTCTGGCCGTGGCTCGCGACCGACGTCTTACCAGCGCAATCCACGCCGCGCCCATTCCCACGAGCGTCCACCCGCACAAATCAAAACCGATGAAACGCAGTTGGGGTGGGCCGTTCGCTTCGCCGGGTAGCCATCCGAGCGCCACCGGGCCGAGCCAACGGGCGATTGTTGCAGCGTTGCCCCCCATCACGTCCAGTTGGTGTGAAAAACTCGCCCAACTTTCCAGCGGCGACCAAGTTCGATACGCCATTCGCGATGGTTCCTCCCACTGCGTCACCCGCCCCGCTTCTGGCCGATGCAGTGTCACCATCGCAGGGTGATAACGTGCCTCTTCCCCCGGTCCGGCCAGCGCGTGGGCGATTGGCCCCGTCGTTGAGAAGGTGAACTTTCCGTAGTGGTGTGACAACACGCCAACCCACGGCGCTGCGATAACCGCCAGGCAAAGCCAGATCTCCCCCAGCCTCCGTGTCACCTCACGCCGCGGCTTCCCTCGTTCGTGCAAGGCCAACCACGCCAAACCCATCGTTGCCAGTCCCGCCAGTGGCAGTGCCACCGCCTTCGACAGATATGCCAATCCCCACCATATCCCCGCTGCGATAGTGCGACGCGGCACGCACTCGTGCCCGAACGGAGTCAGCATCGCTTTGATGGTCGCGCCCAACGCCAGAGCCACCCAACCCGCCATCAGCAAATCCGGCGTGATGTGCCGCACCGACCAGAACACCGACCAACCCATCGCCACCCACGCCCCCGCCACCAGTGCCAATCGAGGCAAACGAAATGCACGAAACACCGCCACCGCACCGAGCAAAAACACCACCCCCGACATCGCCATCACCACCCGTGCCGCCACCAATGGAGCACAGCCCGCCTTCAGCAGCGGCACCATTAACCAGCTCAAGAGCGGCCCCCAATAGCCCGTCACCGCCAGTTCCCATTGGCTCGTCGCGTAGTAGCCGGCAATGCGGCAATAGGCGATGGCATCCGGATTTAATTGATGCATGTTCCGCCACGCCGCAAGCGCGAGCAGCACGGCCTGCATGGTAAATACCAGGCGGAGTTGAAATTTGATCTTCATCTGAGCGAGAGCGACCGTGCCGCCAGGGACAAACTAAGCACTAATCACTCCGTTCCTTCCTACCCACATCAGCTTTCCCCAGCCGATGAGCTTCCGTTCCGTTACGAAGTTTCCATCCAAACACCTCAGCACGAGGTCCGGATTCAGTAACCACTGATCGTAAGTCACCCACTCCAGCTCCGTCATCGTCTCCAGCGCATCGAGCTTGTCCCACGCCCGCCGCGCAAATTTGAAACTCCCGACCCAATGCACGAACCGCAAGAACGGCGTCCGCCACGGCTCCACCACCATGAATCGCCCGCCCGGCCGCAACACGCGCCGCACTTCACTCACGACTTTCTCCAAGTCGGCCGGCAGTTCTGGAAGATGATGCAGCCCGCCCTGCACGATCACGATGTCGCGCGACGCCGCCGAAAAATCCACGCCCTCCAATCGCTTGAACCCCAGGTGCTGCAACGCGTGCAAGCCGGTTCCCCGACCGCAAAAAATCTCCACGACCTGCGCTTCCTTCCTCCAAGTCGGCGCCCCCGCCTTTCGCAGGCGCCGCAAAAACTTCTGCATCTCCTGCTCGCGCGTCTCGAATCGCTGATACGCAGCCTCCCACGCGTTGGTCATTTCTTCGGGTGCGCTCATCGCCGATACCACCCCAGCACGGCGACGAAGAAGCTCGCGAGCACGGTTTGGAAGCCCAGCGCCGTCAGCGTCACACCGGGGATCACCCACCGCATCGTGTGCGCGTAGTCGAGGTGGCCAAACCCTGCGGCCTGCCATTGTGCCACGGCGGCCAGCAACAAGCTCACGCCGATCAGCAGCACCGCACTTCCCACCAACAAACCACGTTCCAGTGAAAGCGTTTCGCGTAGCGAGCCAAGCAGCTTCGTCTCCGGCAAAAATCCTTCCCGTGCCGCCAGCGTGCGCGCCAGCCAGCCGAACAGCACCGCTTGATAACCCACCATCAACGCCAGGCTCGCGAACAGCAGCGTGTGCGCGTCGAACGTCGCCCCGAAAAACGTCAACCCCGGCATTGCCACGCTGAAACCCAGCACGCCCAGCGCCAGCAGCAGCAGTCCCGGATACACAAACAACCAGCGCGGACTGCAAATCAGGAAGAAGCGCAGCGTCCGCCACCCGTCGCGGAACGTGCGCAGGTGCGGCGGATGTGCCGTGCGCCCGTCGCGATGCAACGTGATCGGCACTTCCGCAATCCGCGCCCCGCGCAGGCTCGCCTTGATGAGCATCTCCGTCGCGAACTCCATCCCCTCGCAGCGCAGGTCGAGCTTGGGAATCAAGTCGCGCCGAAACCCGCGCAGCCCGCAGTAAACGTCGTTCACCGGCACGCGAAACATCCGCCGCGCAAGCGCGGAGAAGAGCGGGTTGCCCAGCCAGCGGTGCGACGGCGGCATCGCCTCCGGCTCAATTCTTCCGCCGCCAGCCGGCAGTCGACAACCCTGCACCACGTCCGCACCCGCCCGTAACTTGTCCACAAACGCGCCGAGCGCCGCGAAATCGTAGCTGTCATCCGCATCGCCCATGACGATGAACTTCCCCCGCGCTGCCGCGATGCCCCCGCGCAACGTATTTCCGTAGCCGCGCGCCATCACGCTCACCACGCGGGCGCCGAGCTTGGTCGCGATTTCCTGCGAGCCGTCCGTGCTGCCGTTGTCTGCCACGAGCACTTCACCGGAGACCTTGTGCTCGCGCAGGAACTGCAACGCCTTCCCGATGCACGCGGGCAATGTCTCTGCCTCATCCAGGCACGGCATGACGATCGACAGCTCCAAGTCGGAGCTGTCTGTCGGGCCGGAATCGGCGGCAATGGGCACGCCCAAGTTCTACCAAGTCACCGTGCTGTGCGACAGTTCAGAGTGGAGCGCCCGCCAATGTAGCTCGACATTCCGCTGTCGAGTTGAGGTCGCCGCGCCCAAGGCTCGATATTGGAATGTCGAGCTACGATGGAACTCCCGCGCTCCACGTTCGACAGCATTCACCGACTTCCGTTAGGCTTCACCACATGCCCGACACGCCGGACAACTTCGCCGCGCGCCATTATCAAGGCGCAGCGGGTCTTGCCTATCATCAAGGCAAGCGCGGCATTCCACCGGAAGCGTTCCCGTGGGTCGCGCGGCTGCGGGCGGAGAAGTTTGCCCCGCACGTCGGTGCGACTGACACCGTCGTCGAGTTCGGTGTCGGGGCGGGGTGGAACTTGGCGGAGTTGAAGTGCGCGCGCCGTATTGGCTTCGATGTGTCCGATCTATTGGAATCCGGACTCAGCGAGCGAGGCATTGAGTTTGTGAGTGAGTCCGCCGCGCTCGCCGACGCAATCGCTGACGTAGTGATCTGTCATCACATGCTCGAACACGCGTTGAACCCGGCCGCGTCGCTCGCGGAAATGCGGCGTGTGCTCAAGCCCAGCGGCAAACTGTTGCTCCACGTCCCGTTCGAGGAAGAACCTCGCTACCAAAAGCACGACCCTGCCGAGCCGAACCATCACCTCTTCTCCTGGAATGCGCAGACACTCGGCAATCTGGTGACCGAATGCGGCTTCAAACTGAAGTCGGCGGGCATCGGCCAGTTCGGTTACGACCGCGCGGCGGCGGCATGGGTTTGCCGGCTCCGATTGGGAGAACGCGGCTTCCGCCTGTTGCGCTCACTCGCGCACTTGGTCCTGCCCGCATCCGAAGTGCGCGTGGTGGCTGTGCGATAGTCCGTGCCGGCGAATTGCAGTCGCAGGCACGGGCCTCGGCTCACAGCAGCTTCTTCAGCGCCCTCGCGAGTTTTTCGTATTGCGGCAGCGAGTTGTAGAGCTGCGCCGAGATGCGCAGCAGCCGTTTCGGTGGCGCGGGCCAGGGAATCACCGGCACCTCGATGCCAAACTCCACCAGCAACCTGTCCTGCAACGGGTCGAGGTAGAGCGGATTCTTCGACGGCTTGGCGCTGTTCGCGTCAGGAATCGGCACCGACGCCAGTGAACCAATGAGTTCATCCGGGCAGGGCGTGGGAATCTCCAGCGCGGCGCACAAGACGCGACGGCCAGCGAGCGCGAGGTCGCGGTTGTGCTTCATCACTTCATCCCAGCCGCCGGGCCGCAGCGAGCGTATGAACTCAAGTGCCTTGGGCACCGCGAGCGCCGCGCTCGGATCGCCCGTGCCCATCCAGCCGAACTCGATGAGGAAACGCGATCGATCCGTGCGCGAGGAGTTCGCGCCGTGGCTTATGACCAGCGGGTGAATACGCTCTTGCCGGTCACGACGAACGTGCAGGAAGGCTGCGCCCTTCGGCGCACAAATCCACTTGTGGCAGTTGCCCGTGTAGTAGGCCGCGCCGAGCTGCGCGAGATTCAGCGGCACCATTCCCGGCGCGTGTGCCCCGTCTACGAGCGTGTCCACGCCGCGCGCAGCCAATCCGCGCACGAGTGCCTCAATGGGCAGCACCAAACCAGTCTGGCTGGTGACGTGGTCGAGCAACACGAGCCGCGTGCGCGGCGTGACTGCGGCGAGGATGGGGGTGTTGATTTCGGCGACACCCGCCAGCGGAAACGGAATCTTCACCACCACCACCCGCGCCCCGCTGCGCCCGGCCACGTAGTCCAAGGCATTACGGCAGGCGTTGTATTCCTGGTCCGTGACGAGCAACTCATCGCCCGGATCGAAGGAGAGCGAGCGCAGCACTGCGTTCACGCCACTCGTCGCATTCGGCACGAACACGAAGTCCTCCGCCGCGCTGCCGACGAACGCCGCGAGCCTCGCCCGCGCCTCGTCCAGCAAGCCCTCCAAGTCGCGCACGAAGAACTTCACCGGCTGCCGCTCCATCCGTTCGCGCACCTCACGCTGAAACTCCAGCACCGGCAGCGGGCAACTGCCGAACGAACCGTGGTTCAGGAACGTGATGGCAGGGTCGAGGGGCCAGACCGTAGGCGCAGCAGCCGAGGCGACGAGGCTCGGGCTTCTCTTGGTGGGGAATTTCAGGCGCATGAGAAGTGGGGCTTGCTGAGGCAGCTAATCTGGTGCTTTGACTTGAGCTGGAAAAAGGTTCGTAATCCATGCTGTTGCGATCTCATTTTCCCCAGGTTCACGCATCAAGTGATAGATGCACGAGTTAGCCGCATCTACAGCGAATTTAGGTGCTGAGCTCCAAAAGCCAACTCGGTGCAGCAATGCGTTAGCGTCTGAACCGGGGTTATTCCTCCAACGCTGAAAGTAGTAAGTGGACTTGACCTGAAAACGGATACTATCAAACGGAATAGGCACGCTGAAGGTTCGATGCTTGCCTGGCTCAATATCCCTCACCAATGGTTCCGTGGACGGAGCCTGATTGGTAGTCCAACCGGCTCGTGTCTCGACGATAATCCGGCCCACCGCCTCGCTGAATACAACGCTGGTTTGCCCGTGGTTTGTGAAGGACAGGGATGCAATCGCGTTCGTGCCAGTTGACGACACTAAAGAAAGGACTCTCAATTCGACCTTGGGTGCTGGAAGCGGGCTTCCAAGGTAAATTCCCGTCAAGCTAACGAACGACACCAACATGACCGCAAAAAACCATTTTAGAATTTTGGACTTCATGCGCCCTCACACCGCAATCGGCGCCTTGATGGGCGGGTGCGGTTCGTAGCCTTCGAGCGTGAAGTCCTCGAACTGGAAGTCGTGGATGTTCTTCACGGCGGGGTTGAGCTTCATCGTCGGCAGCGGGCGCGGGGCGCGGGTGAGCTGGAGCTTCGCTTGTTCGAGGTGGTTTGCGTAGAGGTGCAGGTCGCCGAAGGTGTGGACGAACTCGCCGGGTTTCAGGCCCGTGACTTGCGCGACCATCAGCGTGAGCAGCGCGTAGCTGGCGATGTTGAACGGCACGCCGAGGAAGAGGTCCGCGCTGCGCTGGTAGAGCTGGCAGGAGAGTTCGCCGTCGGCCACATAGAACTGGAAGAGCGCGTGACAGGGCGGAAGTTTCATCTGGTCAATCTCGCCGACATTCCACGCGCTGACGATGTGCCGGCGCGAGTCAGGGTTTTTCTGAATCTGCGCGATGACCTGATCAATCTGGTTCACGCTGCGGCCGTCGGTCGTGCGCCAGTCGCACCATTGCGCGCCATAGACGCGGCCGAGGTTGCCCTCGGCGTCCGCCCATTCGTTCCAGATAGTCACGCCGCGCTCCTGGAGCCACTTCACATTCGTCTCGCCGCGCAGGAACCAGAGCAACTCGTAGATGATGGACTTGAGGTGGAGCTTCTTCGTGGTCAGGACGGGGAAACTCGTGCGCAGGTCGAAGCGCGTCTGCGCGCCGAAGACGGAGTAGGTGCCGGTGCCGGTGCGGTCGGACTTGAACTTGCCCTTGTCGAGGACGTGCTGAAGCAGGTCGAGGTATGGCTGCATGTCGGGTGGACTATGCGGGAGGAGAAGGTGGGCGGGCAATCTTCCTGATGGTGATGGACAGGCCTTCAATAAACCTGTAACCACTCGGCCCAGCAGAACCGACAACACAAACCAGCTCCTCAATGATTCACTTCACGTTGCGGAGCCTCCGCTTGTTTTTTGTGCTCATGCCGCTCGGCATGAGTTTGGTTTCATACGGCCACGCCGAACAGTTTTCGATAGCCACCAACAACATTCGTCGCCCCTTTCCTCAAGCTGCGTTTGATGGAACGAACTATTTAATCGGGCTTCAAATCATCCGTCAGGATGGCACTTCTGAGCCACGAGCCCAGCTTGTTTCATCTTCTGGTGCGATGATTGGATCCCAGATCACCACGGGCCACACGGGCGACCCTCCGAAGGTGGGTTTTGATGGGGTCAACTACATTTTGGCCTGGGCCGACTATGGTGACAGTGGAAACGGCAACGTGCCAGTTGTCGGCCAGATGATTTCGGTTTCTGGTGCGCTCATCGGCAGCCCATTTCTACTCAGCCAATCCACAAAGGTTGATCAGTTTGAATCCATCTGTTTTGGTAAGACTAACTTTCTGGTGACTTGGGCAGATAAGCGTCGAGGCGACACGGGACAAGGAAATCGTGACATTTACGGACGCTTTATTTCCCCCGCAGGAGTGCCTCAGGGTGGTGACTTCAAAATCAGCGGCGTGGCTGGCGTAGGCAGTTCGGCTGCCTTTGATGGGACCAACTTCCTTGTTGTCTGGCGCGATGATTTCAATGACACGGACATTATTGGGCGACTCATTAGCCCCGCTGGACCGTTCGTCACACAGGAATTCTTGATTGATGGCAACACTTTTCACAGCGACAACGAAGGAACCGTTATCTTCGATGGGGCGAGGTATTTTGTAACCCTTGGAGATGAGGTGGGAGGAAATCTGAGTAACGAGTGGGACATCTTTGGCCGGTTTGTGACCACCGCTGGAACCGTGGCGCCGGATCGTATCCCGATCACAACTGCTGTCGGCAGTCAGATCCTTCCTTCGACTGCATTTGATGGGACCAACTACCTCGTGGCGTGGATGGACGGGTTTGGCAGCACCAACGTAACTACCAAGGCACGATTCCTTAATTCGACCGGCGCACCGATGAGTTCCGAGTTCACTCTCTCTGCAGTCCAAGAAGGCAAATTCTCCCTGATTCCATCGCTCCTCTTTGATGGCAGGCGATACTTGGCCGTGGTTGGCTTGGCAGAGCCAGTCATCGGTGGGGTAGGGGACGCCCAATTTACCAACGGGGTCATCAATGGCATTTTTGTCAATCCGTTGCCGCGCGGGACTTTTCCCATCGGCATCACTAGCAGTAACGAGTCGGCCTTTCACCTCGCCTTTGACGGCACCAATTACCTCGTAGGTATTCAAGGCGGAAGTGCGGCTCACGACGAGATCACAGCTCAACTTTTCTCCCCGACCGGTGTGCTCATTGGTGCGCGTATCACCACCGGTCGCTTTGGCGGCACTCCTTCCGTCGCGTTCGACGGCACCAACTATCTGATGGTTTGGGAAGATGTCGCCGACAACAACAACCGGGATATTTACGGGCAGTTTATCAATCCTTCCGGCAGTCTTGTCAGGGCACCATTTGCGATTAGTTCGGCACCAGGCAACCAGTTGCTGGATGGATTCAACCACTTGCATTTTGATGGGAGCAACTATTTCGTCGTCTGGCGTGATGAGCGCAATGGCCAACTCGAAAGTGACATTTATGGCCAACTAGTGACACCAAGCGGAACGCTCCTCGGCTCCGAGATTCCCATAGCGATCGAAACGAGCATGCAGTTGGAACCGGCGGTGGGTTTTGATGGAACCAATTTCCTCGTCGCATATCTGGTCAGAAAGGCAGGACCAACGGAGCTGTATAACACGTATGGAAAACTTGTTTCCCGCTCTGGAGTTCCGGGCAGCGCGTTCCTCATCAGTCAGAATCCGTCCCCCCGATTTAACCCGACCAGTCTCGCCTTCGACGGAACAAATTACTTGGTTGTGTGGGCCCGAGACACCGACCTTGGACCCAATTTTCCAAACCAGGCCGGCTGGGACGTTTATGGCCGGCTCGTGACCCGCTTTGGTTCAGTGGTCGGCAATGAATTACCCATTGCCACCGGACCCGGCGGCCAGCCGTTTGCCACGGTCATCTTCGCGGGAAATAGTTACCTGGTCAGCTGGATTGAAGACAGCGACGGACGTTTTAATAATCGTTTCTTCAATCGAGCGGGAATGCCGCTCACCGCCGAGTTTTCGCTTTTCGGATCGCAAGGGAGGACGAGAGCTTCGTTTGGAAGTTTTCTTTTCGATGGCGCACGCCTAGTCACCGTAACGACGTTGGCCGACGACGATTTCAGCAACGGTGACGTCTATGGCCTCATCCTGCCACCACCGCGCATAGAATTGATTGGACCAAGGAGCAGCAGTCAAGTGTCACTCCGCCTCAACGGCATGCCAGGTGTGCCTTATGCCATACAGGCAACGGAGAATTCTGGGTCGGCGAGTGTTGTATGGACCACCTTGACGACCAGCAACGCGTTAACTGGCACCTTCAACTATACGGACAACGGCACAGCCGGCGTCGCTCGACGCTTTTATCGAGCCGTGCAGCCCTGAAGGCATCCGAGCGGCAAATAGGCAAGGCTCGCCTTGTCAGACCTCAGGATTTTGAGCTGTCTCGCAGACCAACTCCCGCGCCAGCTTCGCCAGTTCCAAGTCCCGCGTGAGGTCGGCAAACTTAAACTGCTGCGCGCCGCTCTGCGCCTGGCCGAGCAGTTCGCCCGGGCCGCGCAGGCGCAGGTCCGCCTCGGCGATGGCAAAGCCGTCGGTGGTCTCCTCCAGCACCTGGAGGCGCTCGCGGGCGTCGTCGGTGAGCTTCGCCGCGACGAGCACGCACCACGAGTCGTGCGCGCCGCGCCCGATGCGCCCGCGTAACTGGTGGAGCTGCGCGAGGCCGAACTGCTCGGCGTTTTCGATGACCATGACCGTCGCGTTCGCCACGTCCACGCCGACCTCGATGACGCTAGTGGCGAGCAGCACTTGCACGCGGTTCGCGCGGAAGTCGGCCATGACCGAATCTTTTTCCTCCGCCGAGAGCCGCCCGTGCAACAGCGCGACGCGGTGCGGCGCAAGTTCCTTCGCCAGCTTCTCGAACTCCGCCATCACTGCCTTCGTGCCAGTCTTCAAGTCCGTGTCCTCGACGCGCGGATAGACGACGTAAGCCTGCCGTCCCTCCGCGAGTCGCTCGCGGACGAACGCCCAGACCTTGGGCAGCTTGTCCGGCCCACGGACGAACGTCTTGATGGCCCCGCGGCCCGGCGGCAGGTGCGCGATGACCGACACATCCAAGTCGCCGTAAATCGTGAGGCCCAGCGTGCGCGGGATGGGCGTGGCGGTCATCACGAGCAAGTGCGGGTAATGGCCTTTGCGCAGCAGGCGCTCGCGCTGCGCGACGCCGAACTTGTGCTGCTCATCAATGATGACGAGGCCGAGGCGCCCGACGGTGAAGGTGTCCTCGACGAGGGCGTGGGTGCCGATTACGAGGGTCGAGGGCCGAGGGTCGAGGGCCGAGGGCTGGCCTGTTCTGCCCTCGACTCTCGACTCTCGACTCTCGACCGTCTTCCGGCTGCCGGTTCGCAGTTCGACGCTTACTCCGAGCGGCTTGAGCCAAAGCGTAAAGTTGCGGAAGTGCTGCTCGGCAAGAATCTCCGTCGGGGCCATGAGCGCGACGTTTTGACCGCTCTCCAAGGCCATGAGCGCGGTGCAGGCGGCGACGACGGTCTTGCCCGCGCCCACGTCGCCTTGCAGCAGGCGGCGCATGGGCGTGCCACGCGCGAGGTCTGCACGAATTTCACGGAGCACGGCGGTTTGCGAGTCGGTGAGCGTGAAACCAAGCTGTGCGAGGTAGGGGCGGATGAGGTGGTTGTCGCCCTTGCACGGTTGGCTCTTGGCGTTGGTGAGGAGCTTCTCGCGCCGCGCGCGCACGGCGAGTTGGAGGTCGAGGAACTCGTCGAGCGCGAGGCGTTGGCGGGCAAGTTCGGTATCGGGGAGTTCGGCGGGGAAGTGGAGGGAGCGGATGGCGGCGGCGCGGGTGAGGGAGAGCACCGCGTCCGTGCCGGCGGCTTCCAGTCGCCGCTCCGGCCCATTCGTTGCTTCAAGGCGGCGGCTAGAAGCCGTCGGCACGAGCGTTGGATGGCGCTCGGGAATCTGTTCGCCGTATTCCTCCAGCGCCCGCCACATGAGCCCGCGCAGCCAGCGCTGCGAAAGTCCTTCCGTCAACGGATACACGGGCACGATCCGGTGCAGATGCGCGGATGGCTCGTCGCCCGTCTCGACGATCTCCGTCTCGGGGTGGTCCATGGTGCGCGGCTTGAGGGAGAGAAGTTTGCCGTGGACGAAGACTTCATCGCCGACGCGGAACTTGTCCGCGAGCCAGGGCAGGTTCCACCAGCGGCAGTGCAGGCGCCCGGTGCCGTCGTCTAGGATGAACTCGAACGTGGACTTGGTCTTCTTCGCGTAATAGTTCGTGCCTTGCGCTACGATGCGGCCCAGCACGGTGGCGGGGACTTTTAGCGGCAACTGCGCGATGCTCCAACCCGTGCGGCGGTCCTCGTGGCGGCGTGGTTGCAGCAGCAGCAAGTCTCCGACGGTTGCAACGTCGAGCTTGGCGAGGAGCTCAACGTGTCTCGGTCCGACGCCGCGCAAGGCGGTGACGGGCCGGGCCAGTGGAGCAAGGACTTCGGACACGCCCGAACGCTACGGAAGGGGCGCGGCAGTTTGAAGCCGGAACGCACACGATTGAAATGAGCGTGATCAAACAAAACGGGCACCTGAGATCAGGTGCCCGTTCGGTTGAGATGGGGGAGGGAACGCGCTCAGGCTACACCGATCTGATAGCGCAGAAAGCGGCGGACGACGAACTCATCGCCGAGCGCCTTGCCGACGGTGGCGATGTGTTCCTTCACGGTGATCTCGCCGTTCTTCTTCACGAAGCCCTGCTCCACGAGGCAGACGGTCTGGAAGTATTTTTCGCGTTTGCCTTTGAGGATGTTGGCCATCGCCGCAGCCGGTTTGCCCTTGAGAGCATCGGAGTTGCGGGCGATTTCGTCCTCTTTGTCGAGGACTTCCGTGGGCACCTGGTCGCGGCTGACGGCGGTGGGGGTGCCGGCGGCGATTTGCAGGGTGATGTCGCGCACGAGTTCCTTGAACGCCTCGTTGTTCACGGAAGCATCCTTGCCGGCCCCGACTTCGACAAGCACGCCGACTTTGGAGCCGGTGTGAATGTAAGCGGCGATGAGGCCGTTGCCCGTGACTTCCCAACGCGTGTGGCGGTTGAGGCGGATGTTTTCGCCGATCTTGGCGACGGCGGCGACGCGGTCGGGCTCCAAGTCCACGCTGGGATTGGCCGCGATTTTCTTGGCGAGCTCATCGCAAAAGGCGCGGAACTGGTCGTTCTTGGCGACGAAGTCCGTCTCGCAATTCACTTCCAGCAGCACGCCCACCTTGGAACCGGGAGCGATGTGCTGGGCGATGACGCCTTCGTTGGCGGCGCGGTCGGCCTTTTTCGCGGCGCTGGCCACGCCCTTCTTGCGCAGCCAATCCACGGCGAGGTCGAGGTCGCCATTGTTTTCGGTGAGGGCTTTCTTGCAGTCCATCAAGCCTGCGCCGGTCATTTCGCGAAGCTTGCCTACGGTTGCGGCGGTGATTTCAGCCATATGGGGAAAGAGTTGAGTGTTGTTAGATGTGAGTTGAGAGATTGCACGTTTTTACCGTGCACACTTCAATTCAATGTCGTTTAACTAGACGGCGGCCGGGGTGGCGAGGGCGGCGAGGGCTTCAGGGGCGATCGCCGGGGCTGGCTCGGGCGCGGGTTCGGCGGCCGGTTTGTTGCGGCCATACTTGGCTTCGTATTCGGCGCGGGCTTTGCCGCAGGCCTCGGTCACACCGGCGAGGATCAAGCGGACGGAGCGCAGCGCGTCGTCGTTGCCGGCGATGGGATAATCCACGTGCGTGGGGTCGGCGTTGGTGTCCACGATGGCGACGATGGGGATCTTGAGCTTGCGGGCCTCGGCGATGGCGTTGTGCTCGCGCTTGATGTCCACGACGAACATGGCGTCGGGCTGCTTGTCGAGCGTGCGGATGCCGTCGAGGTTCTTGATGAGGCGTTCAAGTTCGCGGCCGAGGGCGGACTGTTCCTTCTTGCCGTATTTGCCGGCTGAGCCGTCGGCAAACATGGCCTCGAGCTTCTTCATGCGCGCCAGGGAGCGGCGGAGGGTCTTGAAATTGGTGAGCGTGCCGCCGAGCCAGCGCTCGGTGACATACATCTGACCGCAGGCCTTGGCAGATTCCTTGATGGCTTCCTGTGCCTGCTTCTTCGTGCCGACGAACAGGACGTTGCCGCCGCCGCGCACGAGGTTGCCGAGGAACTCACAGGCATTCTGTAACTGCTGGGCCGTCTGGCTCAGGTCGATGATGTGAATGCCGTTGCGGGCTTCGAAGATGAAGGGCTTCATCTTCGGGTTCCAACGCTTGGTCTGGTGGCCGAAGTGGACGCCGGCTTCCAACAACTCTTTGATACCGATGGTCATCATGGGTCTAACTTGTTCCGGTTGGTTAACAGCCGGCATCGCGTAGTGCGCGCCGGCCATCCCGCAGAACTCGGGATTTCATTTGATGTTACGATGGCCGCCTCCGCCCACACGGGCTGAGGCTGTTTGGTTTAAGGCCGTTCCTTCCCGCCGTTTCCGGCGAAAAGAGGGCGCAGACTAGCAGCGGGCCAGTTCGTGGCAATGCAATTTTCGCGCGGAGAAGGGGAGTGATTGACTTCAGGCCTAGTGCGACGTCGGGCTTACGCGAGGGCGCGGACAAGGTAATCGGCGAGGTGCAGGGTCTCGATGTGCGTGGCTCCGGCACGGTCAAGGCCGGCGCGCATCTGGAGGAGGCAGCCGGGGTTGGTCGAGACGATGCAGTTGGCGCCGGTCTTGAGGATGTTGGCGATCTTGCGGGTTTGCAGGCGTTCGGCCATCGCGGGTTCGGTCAGATTGTAGCTGCCGGCGCTGCCACAGCAGACATCGGACTCCGGCAGTTCGACGAAGTTCGCGCCCGCCACGGCTTTCACGAGGATGCGGGGGGCGTGGGTGATGCGTTGGGCGTGGGCGAGGTGGCAAGCATCGTGGAAGGTCACTTTGATGGCCGGTGGCCGAGCAGTGAACGCGGTATTGTGAAAACCAGCGCTCACGAGGAACTCGCTCAAGTCCTTTACCTTCGCGCTGAACTCCGCGGCCTTCGGGTCGCCGGGGAGCAGGTGGTTGTATTCCTTCAACGTCGAGCCGCAGCCGGCGGCATTGATGACGATGGCATCCAGCGGCTCGTGTCCGAAGGCGGCGAGGTTTACGCGGGCCGCTTCGCGGGCGGCGGCGAGGTTGCCACCGTGGGCGTGAAGTGCGCCGCAACAACCTTGATCCCGGGGAGTGACCACATCATAGCCCGCGCGGTTCAGGAGGCGGATGGAATTCTCGTTCGTGCTTCCGAACATGACGTTCATGACGCAGCCGCGCACGAAGCCGACCCGCCCGCGCCGCTTGGCGAGGGCAGGGGAGACTTCCGGCAAGTTCCCCTCGCTCATCTCAGCGGGGAGGAGGGCGAGGGAATCTTGGATGAACTTGGGGAAGAGGTGGCCGGCCTCCGCCCGCTTCAGCAGACGCGCGGGCCAAAGGGCCAGTTTCATCCGGCTGGGATGCGGGAAGACGCGCTCGATGAGGATGCGCCGCAGGAAGTTCTGAAACACCGAACGGTGATGTCGGTGCTCGATGTGATCGCGCGTGGCTTCGAGCAACTCACCGTAGTGCACGCCGCTGGGACACGCCGCCTCGCAAGCGCGACAGCCGAGGCAAAGGTCGATGTGTCGGACGGTGGCATCGCCCAGGGGGAGACGCCCCTCCTGCACCGCGCGCATGAGATAGATACGTCCGCGCGGCGAGTCGTTCTCATTGCCGGTCTCCAAGTAAGTGGGGCACGACCCCAGACAGAGCCCGCAATGGATGCAGGCAAGGGACTTGGCCTCGTCGAGGAAGCGCGGGAGGGGGGTGCCGTTCGAGCTCACTGGTAATGGGATCGGCGCATCCGTCTCCAGTGCGCCGGGTGGGTGTCCGGGAGGTTGGGCAGCGCGTCGGGACCGTTACGCCCGATCTGCTTCGACTCCCCGAGAGCAGTGCCGAGGTGCCGGAAGTGTATAAAAATCCGCAGCGCTGCAATCCCCGATCGGGAAATGCACCGCCGGATGTTCGGGAACGCAATCTCCGATCGGGGAATGGACCGCCGGACGTTCAGGAACGCAATCTCCGATCGGGAAATGGGCCGCCGGACGTTCGGGAACGCAATCTCCGATCGGGGAATGGACCGCCGGACGTTCAGGAACGCAATCTCCGATCGGGGAATGGGCCGCCGGACATTCGGGAACGCAATCTCCGATCGGGGAATGGACCGCCGGATGTTCGGGAATGCAATCCCCGATCGGGAAATGGGCTGCCGAACGTCCGGGAAGGCAACTTCCACTTGGGAGTTGTGCCAAAGTGTGTCAGGTAGTTCGCATCCTAGATGGCTGGCACACCGCCTGACACTCCGTGGCACAACTCCTAAGTAACTGGCACACCGCCTGACACTCCGTGGCTCAACTCCTTGCTGACTGGCACAGTCCTTGACACTCCGTGGCACAATCCCTAGCTGGGAGTTGGCTTGCCGGATGTTCGGCAAGGCTCCGGTTAAGTAGCCGGAGGCTTGCGGAGGGTTCCGGGATGCTCCGGTTACTTCACCGGAGGGCTGCCGAGCGCTCGGGGAAGCATCCGCCACTTCACCAGAGGCTCGCTGAACCTTCGGCGGCCCGTCCGTGAAGTAGCCAATGGATGGCTGTGCCTGGGAGACGACTGGCGCGCGGCTGGAAGTGGGGTGGGGCATCGGCCGCAGGGTTCAAGCCGGCAGGGCCGGAAGGATATGGTGAGGGTCGAAGGTGTCTTTGAGGCGTCGGCTCAAGGCATCGAGGCCTTTGGTCGGGCTGGGCAAGGCGGTTGAGCGATGGTGGATGATGCCGTTGGCGGCGCGGGCGAGGAAAGGGGCTGGGCCCAGTGCCGCGATGGCTGCCGGGAGTTTGCTGGGAAGGACGGAGTGGGTGTGAACGGGAAGGGCGGAGGACCAGAAGGCTTGCTCGGGATCGGGCGCATGGGGAGACAACCCTTCACCCCGGCCCGCTCCCCTCAGCTGATAAAGGGAGAGGGAGAAACCAGAGGCATGGGCGCGCTGCCATTCGACTTCCGCAGGGGTGCCGGCAAAGCCGAGGCGGACGGTGAAGGTGGCGGAGGCGGAGGCGTCTGCGGCGAGGTTGTGCAGGTCGAGGATGACGGGGGTAACGGGGGAGGCGAGGATGGCTTCGACGGCGGTCCATGCAGCAGCGAGGCTCGGGAAGGTCGCGCTCAGGATGATTTCCGCAGCGGGCAGCGGGCGGAGCTTGAAGGTCGCGGCGGTGATGATGCCCAGGCTGTCGCGCGCCCCGACGAAGAGTTTGAGCAAGTCATAGCCGGCGACGTTCTTCACGACGCGTCCTCCGGAGTGGGTGACACGGCCATCGGGAAGCACCGCTTCCAGTCCGATGAGGTGCTCGCGAATGGTCCCGAAGCCGCAGCGCCGGGGGCCGAAGAGGTTTTCGGACAAAAGCTGGCGGAGAGTCACGCGGTCAGCGTGGGGCGGGTCTATCGGAAGCCACTGGCCCCGCGCGGCGAGGGTGGTTTGGAGCGCGGCCAGCGTCAGCCCACCTTCGGCGGTGATGGTCATGTCCTCCGGCGTGTATTCGCGCACGGCGGCGAGGGCGGCGAGGTCAACCGAGGTGACCGGGCGCTGCGCGGCGTGGCAGTCGGCGAGCAGGCGGGAGAGGTCAGCGAGGCTGGCAGGGTGGAGCGTCATCGGGCGCGGCGCTCAACTGGGCTTGGCGACGTCGGCGGAGAGGAGATCGTGGAGCGCGGTGAGGAGTTTTTCGGCGGTGTAGGGCTTGGAGATGAAGGCCTTCATGCCGAGTGCTTTGAGTTCTTCCAGTTTCGCATCCTGGTCGATGCCGCTGGTGGCGATGACCTTGATGTTGGGCTCCAGTTTCTTAAGGACGCGCATCATGGCGGCTCCGTCCATGACGGGCATCATCACGTCGGTGAGGACAGCCTTGACGGATTCCTTGTTCTGAGAATAAACTGCGAGGGCTTCGACACCGTCACTGCTGGTGATGACGTTGTAGCCGTTGGTTTCGAGGAGGCGGCGGGCGGCGTTGAGGATGCCGGGTTCGTCATCGACCACGAGGATGGTCTCGCCGTTGCCGCGTGGGAGGGCTTTCTTCTCGGGGCGGGCCTCGGGTTTGGCGTTGGGCGTGGCGGGGAAGAAGCAGGAGAAGGTGGTGCCTTTGCCGACTTCGCTGGTGACGTTGAGGAAGCCGCCGTGGCTCTTGGCGATGCCGAGGACGGTGGAGAGGCCCAGGCCGGTGCCTTTGCCGTGTTCCTTGGTGGTGAAGAAGGGGTCGAAGATTTTGTCGAGAATCTCAGGGGGGATGCCCGTGCCGGTGTCGGCGACGCGCAGGACAACGTAGGGGCCTTTCTTGGCCTCGGCATCGAAGGTGGCGTAGTGTTCGTCCACCTGCATGTTCTCGGCGAGGATGTTGATGGAGCCGCCGCCGGGCATGGCGTCGCGGGCGTTGATGCAGAGGTTGAGGAGAACCTGGTGGATGTGGGTGGGATCGCCGATGATGGGCCAGAGGTCGCGGCTGTTCTTGGCGTTGACGGTGATGTTCTTGGGGAAGGTCTCGCGGACGATCTTGGCCATCTCATCGACCATGTGGCGGAGGTTGACGACGACGCGTTCGCCTTCCATGCCGCGGGCGAAGGCGAGGAGTTGCTTCACAATGTCGGCCCCGCGCTGAGCACTGGTCTCGATGTTGTTGACGAGCATCTCGGTCTCGCGCGGACCCAGCCCCTGGCGGAGGAGCGGGGCGGACATCATGATGGGGGCGAGAATGTTGTTGAGGTCGTGGGCCACACCGCCAGCGAGGGTTCCGATGCTTTCCATGCGCTGCGAGCGAAGGAACTGGCTCTCGAGCTTTTTCTTCTCCGTGATGTCAGTGCTGATGGCGAGCACGGAGCTGGGGTGATCTTCCTCGTCGCGAACGAGGGTCCAACGGGAGCTGACGACGACTTCAGTGCCGCTCTTGGTGAGCTGGCGGATCTCGCCGCTCCAGGAGCCTTTGGCCATGAGCTCCTGCTGGGCAAGTTCGAAGGTCGCCACGTCGCGGTAGAGCAGTTCGGTGACTTGGTGGCCCTTGATTTCTTCCGCCGTCCAGCCGAAGAGCCGCTCCGCGCCTTTGTTCCAAGAGGTGATCCAGTGGCCGAGATCGCGGACGATAATCGCATCTTGGGCAAGGTCGATGAGGTTGGCTTGCTGGAGGATTTTGCGCTCGGCTTTCTTGCGCTCAGTGATGTCGCGGAAGCTCCAGACGCGGCCGACGATCTGGTCGCCGACGCGTTGGGGTTGGGAGTAGCGCTCGAAGATGCGACCGTCCACGAACTCGATGAGGTCGTAGCTGGCGGCCTCGGGAGTGTCATTCAGTTCGCGGAACTTTTTGTTGAAGCCCTCGGGATCTTTGATTTGCCAGAGGACCGCGTTGAGCATGTCCTGATAATGTTTGGCGTCGATGAGTGAGGGCGGGAGGTTCCAGATGGCGAGGAATTTTTTGTTGTAGCCCCCCATGCGTCCCTGTTGGTTGACCACCAGAATGCCGTCGGCGGTGGAGTCGAGCGTGGCCTGGGTAAGGGCGACAGAGCGTTCGAGTTGGGCGGTGCGTTCGGAGACCAGTGATTCCAGATTGCGCATCTGCGAGCGCACTTGGCGGCCGAGGTTCCATTTCTCAGTGAGGGCGACGACGAGTTGACTGACTTCGACGTTGTCGAACGGCTTTTTTAGAATCAGCAGGCGGTCGTTGCGGCCGAGTTTGCCGACCATTTCCTCCCACGAGTAATCCGAATAGGCAGTGCAAATGACGCACTGAAGATTGGGATCGGTCTGCCAGAGGCGGGTGATCGTCTCAATACCATCCCAGCCCGGTGGCATGCGCACATCCACGAAGGCCAGGCTATATGGCCGGTTGGCCATGATGGACTTGCTGACGAGCGCGAGTGCCTCCTGGCCTTGATAGGCGGAGTCCATTTCGTATTCCGCTTTGGTTTCTTGCGGCAACTGGTCGCCGAACAGCGCGGCTTCCGCCGCGCTCAGATCCGCCACGGCCGTGGCGGCGGGGCAGAGAATCTTGCGGAAGTCGTCGTGGATCGCCCGGTTGTCGTCAACTACAAGAATGCGATGCATAACTAGGCTCCGGCCTCCGGCGGACGGATGGGGATTTCGAGGGTGAAGGTGGCGCCCTTGCCGGCACCGTCGCTGTGGGCGGTGAGGCTGCCGCCCATTTCCTTCGCGGCGAGCGAGCCGTGGTGCAGGCCGAAGCCGTGGCCTTGTGGTTTGGTGGTGAAGCCGTGCTGGAAGAGGCGCGCCATGCTCTCGGGGGTGATGCCGGAGCCGGTGTCCGCGACGGTGATGCGGACGGTTTCGTTGCCATTCATTGCGACACGCACCGTGAGAGTTTTGTCTTTCACTTCCGGCTTGTCGAGCGCGTGCTTGGCGTTGGTGAGAAGGTTCACGAGGATCTGCATGACCTTGTGCCGCTCGAGGGTAGCCACGGGCTTGGCCTCGAATTCCCGGCGGACGCGGATTTCGTGGCGGGTGAAGGAGATGGTGTTCAGGCGCAGTGCATCCTCAACCACGTCCACGACGGGAAGTGTCTCATGGATGCCCGTGACCTTCGCGAAGTTTTGCTGCATGGCGATGATCGTCTTCACGTGATCCAGGCTTTGGGCCAGGGAATCCAGCTCCTTGAGCACGCGTGTCTGTTCCTCCTGCAAGTGGGTAGCTAGCGTGCGGAGAAAGGCCGGCACCTGTTTGCCTTTGGGATCCTGCGTGAGGAAGGTGCCGAGCTGTGCCTCGTTTTCTGTGAGAAGTTTGGCGACGCGTTCGACGTTGGCTGCCTTGGATTTGCGGATGCTTTCGCCGACCAGGGAGGCGGAGACGTTGACGCTGTTGAGCACGTTGCCGACGTTGTGGAGCACGCCGGTGGCGATCTCGGCCATGCCGGCGCGGCGGGCGGTGTCCACGAGTTCGTGGTGCGCGCGATCAAGCGCTTCGGCGTCGCTATTCATCCGGGCGGTGATACGCCCGCCGTAAAACACCGCGCCGCACAACATGACCAGAACGAGGATGAAGACCACGAACTCCATGCGGCGGAGGCGGCCGACCTCCTCCATCTGCCGGTCAAACACGGCCGTTTGGATGCCGCTGACGCGGAGGCGCAGTTCGGCCAGGATGGAGGGGATTTGCGCGTAGTCCCGGTTGACGTTGATCAAGCGGCGGGCGGCGGCCTCCGGGGCATCCGTGGCGATATGATCGAAGAGATCGTCGGCTGTTCCCATGAGGTTTTCGACGGCCGTCAGGAGCTTGTCGAACTCGCCGACCAGTTTCTGGTTGGCCACCTCATCCTGCCGGGTGCCGTCCAGGTTGGTGCCGGCCTTGATGGCGTCGCCCCGGGTAGCGCGGATGCGGTTGTTGATGTTGCGTTGCGACTGTCGCAACTCTTCGCGCAGACGAGCCACATCCTTGTTGATGAAGACCTCGTTGCAGCGGGCCTGCACAGTCTGGGAAAGGGAGTAGAGATTACCGTAGTCCTGCAACCGGCGGTCCCAGTTGTGGCTAATTTCGATGCTCCGGCTGAAGGCATCCTGCATTTGGTGATTCAGCCAAAGCGTAAATCCCACCGTGAGGATGTTGAAGGCCGCAAGGGCGTAGTAAAGCAAGTGCCATTGCTGGCGCTGGCGGGCGGGCTTGGCTTTCCGTTCGAGCATCACGGTCCGTGGGGGAGTGGTTGGTTCAGACATGGTAATGGGTCAACGGGGCGGAGGCCTTTGGCTGGCGAGAAGTTCGCGCAACTGGCGTAATAACTTCTCGGCGGTGTAAGGCTTGGTTAGGGAGGTGGTCACGCCGAGGGCGCGCAATTCGTCGAACCGGGCATCGTGTTCGAGGCCACTGGAAGCGATGATACACAGATCGGGTGCCATCTTGCGGATGACGCGAGTCAAAGCGAGTCCATCCATCACGGGCATCATGACATCTGTCAGGATGAGGCGGATGTCGTTGCGGTGGCGCGTGAAGAGCGTGAGCGCCTCCGCACCATCGGCGGCGGACAGGACGGTGTAGTTGTGCCGCTCCAATAGTTTTGAGGTAGCACCGAGAATGCCGGGCTCGTCATCCACGACTAGGATGGTTTCGCCTTCGCCCTGCGGCAGGGCCGAGTGCGCAGTCTGTTCCCCGGCGGCCACGGCATTGGGGCTGGCGGGCAGCAGCACGTTGAACGCGCTGCCCTTGCCGACTTCGCTGTAAACGTGCAGCAGGCCGCCGTGGCTCTTAACGATGCCCATGACCGTGGCAAGGCCCAGCCCCGTGCCTTTACCGACTTCCTTGGTGGTGAAAAACGGGTCGAAAATCTTGTCCATGATTTCCCGCGGAATACCTGTTCCCGTATCGGTCACGCGGATGCTGACATATGGGCCTTGTTTGGCTTCCGGATCCTGGGCGGCGTAATGCTCGTCGAGCTGCACGTTTTCCGCGATGACTTTCAAGCTGCCGCCAGCCGGCATGGCGTCGCGAGCGTTGATGCAGAGGTTGAGCAGGATTTGGTGTGCCTGAGTCGGATCGCCCATGATGGGCCATAGGTTTTCCGCGACCTCGGCGGTGACGTTGATGCTTTTGGGAAAAGTTTCGCGCGCGATCTTCACCATCTCCTTGATGATGTGGCGCAGTTGGACCACGACGCGCTCGCCCTCGATGCCCCGGCCGAAGGCGAGAAGTTGCTTGACGATGTCGCTGCCGCGCTGGGCGTTGGTTTCGATGGTGTCCAGCAGGCGGTCGAAATCTTCGGGCGGAAGTTCATCCATGCGCAGCAGCGGCGCGGACATCATGATGGGAGAGAGGATGTTGTTGAGATCGTGCGCTACGCCGCCAGCGAGGGTGCCAATGCTCTCCATGCGCTGGGCGCGCAGGAACTGGTTTTCCAGCCGCTTCTTCTCGGTGATGTCCGTGTTCAGCACGAGCACGGAGGTCGGTCGGCCTTGCTCGTCTCGCACCAGCGTCCAGCGGCCGCTGACGATCACCTCGCGGCCATCGCGGGTGAACTGCCGATGCTCGCCGCTCCATTCGCCCTTTTCCAACAACTCCGATTGTGCCGCTTCAAAGGCCTTGGTGTCCTTGAGCACCAGTTCAGTTACACGCCGGCCCCGTGCCTCCTCGGTGGTCCAGCCGTAAAGCCGCGCGGCCCCGCGATTCCAGTAAAGCACCTCGTGTTGGAGGTTGCGCACGACAATGGCATCGTGGGCCAAGTCTAGAAGGCGGGCCTGGGCGCGGATTTGGGTTTCGCTTTCCCGCAAAGCCTCTTCCGCGCGTTTGCGTTCCGAGATGTCCGAGGTGATGCCATCGGCCACGAGTTGTCCGTCCTTCTCGTAAATGGCCGAGGCGCGTAGCAACAGCCACGACGTGCGTCCGTCCTTGCGCTGGTAACGGCACTCGACCTCGAATCGCTGCTGGCGTTCGAACAAGGCGGCCCAGGCCGTCTGCAAGCGGGCGGCGTCTTCGGGATGCACGCGGTTCCGGCCCAACGCTGCGCCGGGGGCCTTCATCTCTTCCGCGCTGAAGCCGTAGATCCGTTCCGCGTTGCCACTGATGAAGAGGGCTTCGCCGGCCGCGTTCACTGTCCAGACCGCGTCGGGAATGTGGTTCACCAGCGAGCGGAATTTTTCCTCGTTGAGCCGCAGGGCTTCGTGAGCTTCCTTGCGCTCTGTCATGTCTCGCGTGACCACGCCGTAGCCGCGCAACGTCCCGTCCGCGCGGCGCAGGGCGGTGGTGACGACGTTGGCCCAGAACTGCGTGCCGCCCTTTTGCCATCGCCAGTCCTCATCCTCGAACTGGCCCATCTCCTCCGCCAACCGCAGATCGAGTTCCGGCTTGCCGAGTTCCACGTCGCCGGGCGGATAAAGCCTTGCAATGTGCTGACCGACAATTTCCTCCGCCGTGTGCCCAAACAAATGTTCCGCCCCGTGGTTCCACGTTTGCACACGCGCCTCGGGGTCCAGCGTGACGATGGCGTAGCCCTTGACCTCTTCCACCAGCAAACGAAACCGCTCGTCACTCTCACGTAGCGCGTCCTCCGCCAGGGTGCGCTCGATGGCGGTGGCCAACACGTTGGCGATGGCCTGCAGGAAATGGGCGTCCGCTGCCGTGAATGCCCGGAGGTGGGCCGTGTGGACTCCGAGCACACCGAAGATGCGGTTCCGCAGCCGGATGGGCACCGTCAATCCACTGCGAACGTGGTGCTCGCGGAGCAGCGCGGAGAGATGCCGGTGGGGCTCCTTCGACCAGTCGGACACAATGACTGGGGCGTTGCCCTGCCAGGTTGCGCCGGCCTGCGATTCCTGTGTTGTCGCCAGGCGAACAGATCCAGCGCAACCCGGATGCCAGCCGGCGCCGGCCCGCAGCAGAAATTCTTCGTTGCCCGGCATCAGTTCCAGCACTTCGCAAAACTCAACACCCAATGCCTCGGCCACCCGCTCCGCTGTGCCAGTAAGCAACTGGTCCAAGGGCATGTTCGCGAGCGCCCAAGGGCCGAACTCCGCGAGCACCGCCTGCTTTCGGGTGCGGGCAGCAGTCTCCTGCCGCAGTTGTTCCTGTGCCCGTCGTTCCTCCGCCTCGCGCAATGCGCGCTCGATCGTGGGGCGCAGGCGGGCCAAGTTGGACTTCCGCACGTAGTCGGCCGCTCCGCCGCGCAGCGAGGCTACAGCAGCATCTTCATCCATCTGGCCGGAAACAAAGATGAGGGGCACACCGCCGCCGGTTCGCTGGACCAGCGCCAACGCATCCAGACCGCTGAAATCGGGCAGCCGATACTCGGAAAGAATGATATGCCAGCCGCCTTGTTCGAGGGCCTTTTGAAACGCGGCTTCCGTGTCAACCCGTTCGCAAGTCAGCTCATAATCTCCCCGCCGGAGTTCGGCGAGCACGGCCGACGCCTGGCTTTCATCCGCCTCGACCTGCAAGACTCGCAGCGGCACGGCCATCAGACCCTTCCCTCCTCGGGGCAGGCCGCGAAGCAGCGGCAATAGATGATCAACAGGCCGGACACGGGGCGGAAACTAGCGGTCGGTATTGGAAACCGCAATTCTCATTCCGCTCCGATCGCGGTGAAAGGGCGTGACCGTGGGCCGGGGTTTGCCTAGCGTTTCGCCCATGTGGCGGGAGCATCTGGACGCATTTTGCGAGCGAGGAGTTTTGTGCCTCGTGCTGGGTGCTTTGGCGTTCGGCTCCCTGGCGCTGGGCGGCACCCACGCGGAGTTCTTTGCGGGGATGGCCGGGTTGTGGATCGCGGCGGTGCTGTTGTGGCTGGTCCGGCTGTGGGGCGCGCCCGCGCCGGTGCTGTGCTGGCCGCCAATGGCTTGGGCGGTGGTGGCGTTTTTGTTTTACGCGGTGCTGCGCGCTCCGTTTGCTCCTGTGGAATACGCGGCGCAAGGGGAGTTGCTGATGGTGGCACTCTGCGGCCTCGGCTTCTTCGTTGTGGCGAACAACCTCAACCGCGCCCACTCGGCGAACTGGGTCGTGGGAATGCTGCTGGCGGTGGGAGCGTTTGGTTCCATGTATGCCATTTTCCAAGTCCTCACGCGATCATCACACGTGTGGAATTACGTGCGGTGGGAGGGGTATCGCGGACGCGGGTCGGGCACCTACATCTGTCCGAACCACCTCGCCGGTTGGCTGGAGCTCGCCCTCCCGCTCGGCCTGGCCTATTTGCTGGTGGGCCGGCTCAACCACGCCCTGCGCATCCTCGCGGGCTACGCAGTGATTGTGATCTGTGCTGGGCTGATGGCCACGGAATCACGCGGCGCGTGGCTGGCCACGGCGCTCACATTGCTCGCGTTTTTCGCGGTGCTGCTGATGCAGCGCGGTCATCGGGTGCCGGCGCTGTTGACGATGCTGTTGCTGCTGGGCGCCGGTGGCTGGGCCTTGGCACAAGCCCGGGCTTCTTCCGCGCATGTGCAAAAACTGTTTGATCCGAGCCATGTGTCCGACGTGCGACCCTATCTCTGGGCGTCCGCCCTGAAGATCTGGCAGGCCGACTTTTGGTGGGGGGCGGGGCCGGGACATTTCGATTATGTTTTCCGCCTTTACCGCGACCCCTTGGTGCAGGCCCGTCCGGACCGAGCGCACAACGACTACTTGAACACTCTGGCCGACTGGGGATTGGTGGGCGCGGCGTTGGTGGCCTTGGCCTTGATCGTCCTGTTCTGGGGGGTGGCCCGCGTGTGGCCGCACGTGCAACGGGACGGCGATGATTTTCGCTCGCGGCAGAGCAACCGCTTCGCGTTCGTGCTTGGCGCGTCGGCCAGTCTGCTTGCGCTGCTGGTGCACAGCGTCGTGGATTTCAATTTCCACATTCCCGCCAACGCGCTGGCCGCGGTCACGCTCATGGCCTTGCTGGTGGCCCATTGGCGCTATGCCAGCTCGGCGGTTTACGTCCCGCTCGGCGGCATCGGCCGCGTGGCACTCACGGTGCTGGGTCTCGGCGTGGCCGTCTGGCTCGGACAGAACGCGACTTCGCGCGGCCTCGAAAACCGCCTCCTCATCCAATCGCAAGACCCGCAAGGCACGGCGACCCGGCAGCTCGAATTGCTCCGGCAGGCTCATGCCCTCGAACCGCAGAACTCCGAGACGTGCTTTATGATCGGTGAAGTGTTGCGTGTGACGGCGTGGGAACGGCCGGCCGGCTACGAGCAACTGGCCACCGAAGCGATGGCGTGGTTCGAGCGCGCGTGGCGGCTCAATCCGTTCGATGCCTACTCGCATCTGCGCTACGGCATGTGCTTGGATTTGCTCGGCCAATCGCAACTTGCCACGGCTCATTTTCTCAAGGCGCTGGCACTGGACCCCGACGGCGCGTTCACGCTGACACACGTGGGCTGGCATTATTGCCAGTTGGAAGATTGGGCGAAGGCCCGCGACTACTTGCGACGCGCGAGCATGATGCCGGCCCCGGATCAAACCATGAACGACATCTTCCTGCGCCTCGCCGAGGAACGGCTGGCGGAACAGCCGCGGCGTTAACCGCGTTGGGCGAGTGCCTCGTAGCCTTTGCGCAGCAAGACTTCGGTGTCCTTCCAGCCCAGGCAGGCGTCGGTGATCGACATGCCGTAGCGGAGTTGCTTGAGGTCGGCGACGAGCGGTTGGCTGCCTTCTTCCAGGTTGCTTTCCAACATCACGCCGATGATGGACTGGCTGCCGGCGACGCGCTGTTCGATGAGATGCTGCCAGACGGTTTGCTGCCGCGTGTGCTTCTTGCCGGAGTTGGCGTGGCTGCAATCCACGATGAGCGCGCCGGGCAGTCCGGCTTCGTGGAGTTGCTTGACCGCATCGGCGATGCTGCGCTCGTCATAGTTGGGCGCATGTTTGCCGCCGCGCAAGACGACGTGCCCCCACTGATTGCCCGTGGTCTGCACGACGCAGGTGCGTCCGTCGGGGTCGATGCCCAAGAAACTGTGCGCGTGCCGGGCGGCTTTCATGGCGTTTACCGCCGTTTCGAGCGTGCCGTCCGTGCCGTTCTTGAAGCCGACGGGCATGGACAGGCCGCTGGCCATTTCGCGGTGCGTTTGGGATTCGGTGGTGCGGGCACCCACGGCGGCCCAACTCACAAGATCGGCAAGGTATTGCGGCACTACGGGGTCGAGGAATTCCGTCCCCGCCGGCATGCCTAGGCCGACGATGTCGGAGAGCAGTTTGCGTCCGACCTTCAGGCCGGTTTCGATGTCGCAGGAGCCATCGAGATGCGGGTCGTTGATGAGCCCTTTCCAGCCCAGGATCGTGCGTGGCTTCTCGAAATACACGCGCATCACGATCTCCATTCGGTCGGCAAACTCCTGGCGCAAGGGCAGCAGGTGCCGCGCGTAATCCACCGCCGCCACCGGGTCGTGGATCGAGCACGGGCCGATAACGACGAGCAGCCGGTGGTCCTTTCGGTCGAGAATGTTTTGCACCGCGTGCCGCCCGGCGATGACGGTCTTGGCGACCTCGGGAGTGAGGGGAAGCAAGTCGGCGAGTTGGCGCGGGGTGATGATGGGCCGCGTGGCCTGGATGTGCCAGTTGTGTGTGCTCTGCATGAATTGTAACCCCGTCCGATGTCCGCCAGCGGACCCGGCCGGAACAGGGGCGGGCACTGTGCCGGAACCGCCCATTGTCTCGCAAGTTCCTTGTCGCTGATCGGCCTGTTTCGTATTCTGCCGCGCCGTTCAGCATTATGGAACAACCGCCGTCCTCGCCGCGCAACTTCACCCAGTCCGTCCTGCCGTGGATCGTGGCGGCCAGCGCGCTGGTCCTCTATCTCGCCACGCTGGCGTCCTGGGTCACGCTGCCGTCGCTCAACCTGACCGCTCAAGTCCTGGGCTGGGATTGGTGGAATCCCAAGATCGGCCGGCCGCTCTACCACCTGCTCACGCTGCCGGTGAAAGGCCTGCCGGCGGGAGTTCAACTCTTTGCGCTCAACGCCTTCGCTGCGGTTTGTTCGGCGCTGACTCTGGCCTTGCTGGCGCGCAGCGTCGCGTTGCTGCCGCAGGACCGGACCCACGATCAACGGGCGCGGCTGCGGGATGAAACGGGTTTGCTCGCCGTGCGGGGCAACTGGCTGCCGCCACTGCTCGCGGTGCTGGGATGCGGGTTGCAACTCAGTTTTTGGGAGCACGCCACGGCGGCCACCGGCGAGGCACTGGACCTGTTGCTCTTCGCCGTCGCTAGCTGGTGCTTGCTGGAATTCCGCATCGGTCGAGATGACAAATGGCTGGCCCGCTTCGCCCTCGCGTGCGGGTTGGGCTTCGCCAACAACTGGGCGATGGTCGGCTTCGCGCCGTTCCTGCTCGTCGCGCTCGTCTGGGTCAAGGGCCGCGAGTTCTTCAACCTCCGCTTTCTCGGTCGGCTCGCCGCGTGGGGCGTTCCGGGGCTCCTGCTTTACCTCTTCAACCCCCTCACGGCTTCGCCTGAGTTCGGTTTCAGTTTCAGCGATTTACTCACGGCTGAACTGGGCGCGCAAAAGAACAACCTGCTCTACAACCCGCGCGGTCGCGTGCTGCTCCTGTCCTTCGCCACGGTGCTGCCGTTGACGTTGATTGGCATCCGATGGTCCTCGGGCTTCGGCGACGTCAGCGCGGCGGGGGCGTGGCTCTCGGGCTTCATGCTGCGCTTCGTTCACGCGGGTTTTCTTGGCGTCTCCGTTTACCTGACCTTGGACCAGGCGTTCAGTCCTCGGGCCCTCGGCGAAGGACGGGCGATGCTGTTGTTCTACTACCTGGGCGCGTTGGTCATCGGCTACTGCGCCGGTTACTTCCTGCTGCTCTGCGGCACCGATGAGGAAAAGGCGTGGCGCAAGCCCGGGCCGCTCGGCAAGGCTTTTAACACCGCGTTGATCGGCGTGCTATGGGTCGGTCTCCTCGCGCTGCCGGGCTGGCTGGTGGTGAAGAATCTGGCTTCGATTCATCAGCGGAATGGGGATATGGCCAAATGGTTTGCCGGTGAGTTGGCTAAAGAGCTACCCGGTCAGGGTGCGGTTGCCCTGAGCGAACAGCCCACGCATCTACTCCTTGTCGCCGCGCACTTCCACGGCCAAGCGTCGCCGCACCTGCTGCTCGACGCGCGGATGCTCCAGCTCACCCGCTATCACCGGCAGCTCGCGAAGCGCCACGTCGGCCGCTGGCCCGATCCAGGTGCGACGCCGGACACACAGGTCATCCCGCCTATTGCCATCGCCAGCTTTCTCGGGATGCAGTCCCGGTCGAATCACGTAATGCTGCTCCATCCGCCGTTGCCGGCGATGTATTTGGAAAACCTTTGGCCCGAGCCGCACGGGCTGGTGAACGAACTAAAGCTTTACGGAACGAACGACATCGTTCCGCCGAGGCTTTCAGCTCCACTCGCGGTTTCACTGACCGAGTGGTGGCGGAAAAGCCTTCACGCATTGGAATACATTCCGGAGGTTGATTGGGCTGGCGGAAAACTGTTCGACCAGCAGCAGATGGCTGGTTTCCTCTCCGCATCAGCAAACCACCACGGTGTCGAGTTGCTCCGTGCAGGGAGCGTGAGCAACGCCCTGCACTTGTTCGAAGTCGTCATTAAAGTCAACCGCTCCAACCTCGTCGCCGTCCTTAATCGCGACTTCCACGAATCCCTCCGCACCGGCAAGCCCTCCGCCAGCGACCCTGCCAAGATCGCGCAGGAATTGCTCGGCCCCGGCCAGACCTGGGGCAGCGTGCTGGCCAAGCACGGCCCGCCGGACGAGCCGAACTTCTGCTTCGCCCTCGGTCAGTTGCTCCGCCAATCCGGCATGCCCCGGCAGGCCATCATCCAGTTCACGCGCGTGACGGAACTCGCGCCGACAAACGTCGCCGCGCACCTGGCGTTGGCTGATACTTTCATTGCACTCGGCCAGCCCGACCGTGCCAAGGCAGCGCTCGACCACGCGCGGGCCAAGCCTGAGTTGCGCGCCGGTCTCGCCGCGCAGGAAGCGACCCTACTGCGGTTCGATGCGCTATATCTTTCGCAAACGGGCAAGAAAGCCGAGGCCGAGCAAGCGTTGGTGGAGGCGTTGAAAAAGTTCCCCGCCGATCTTCCGTTGCTGGATTCACTCACGGAGATTTACCTGTTCACCGGACGCTTCACCAACGCGCTTGCCTTGACCGAGACGCAGCTCAAGCTCGCGCCCACCAGCCCGCGCGCGCTGGTGAACAAGGGGGGGATTCTCATCCAGATGAAGCAGTTCGATACCGCGCTTGCGCCGCTCAACAAGCTCATCGAGTTGCAGCCGAATCATCCGGGCGCTCATCTGAATCGCGCGCTGGCATTGATGAACTTGAACCGGCTTGACGACGCGGCGAAGGACTATCGCCGGCTTCTGGAACTTGCCCCCACCACGCCCAACGGCCACTTCGGCCTCGCCGAGATCGCCTGGCAGCGCAAGCAAACTACGGACGCGAAGAAGCATTATGAGGCCGGCCTGAAACTAGCCTCGACCAACGCACCCGAGGCCAAGCTGGCCCAGCAACGCTTGAAGGAATTGTCCGGTGGAAAGTGACGGCCGCCATGCGTGTCACCCACGTCATCACGCGGTTGATCGTCGGCGGCGCGCAGGAGAACACCATTGCCGGCGTGCTCGGGTTGCGCGCGAAGCCCGGCGTGGAAGTGCAACTCATCTCCGGCCCGACGAGTGGCCCGGAAGGCAGTCTCGAATCGCGCGTCGCAGCCGTCCCCGGCCTGCTCACTATCGTTCCTGAGCTCATCCGCCCCGTCTCACCGTGGCACGACTGGCTCGCGTTGCGTCGGCTCACGGCGCTCTTTCGTGCGCAGCGGCCTGACATCGTCCACACGCACAGCGGCAAGGCTGGCGTGCTCGGACGCCTCGCGGCGCACGCGGCGAGCGTGCCGGTGATTGTGCACACGATTCACGGCCCGAGCTTCGGGCCATTTCAAGGTTCGCTGGCGAACTTTGCCTTTCGTGCCGCCGAGCGCCGCGCCGGCCGTGTCACCACGCGTTACGTTTCTGTGGCCAACGCGATGACGGCGCAGTATCTCGCCGCCGGCATCGGCAAGCCTGAGCAATACACCCGCATCTTTAGCGGCTTCGATCTGGAGCCGTTTCTCAATGCGAAGAATGACCTGGCGCTGCGCGCGAAGCTTGGCGTTGGGCCGGATGATTTCGTCATCGGCAAAGTGGCGCGCCTCTTCGAGCATAAAGGGCATGAAGACCTCTTCGCCATCGCACCGACGCTGGCTCGGGCAAATCCAAAGCTGAAATTACTACTTGTCGGCGATGGGGTCCTGCGTCCGCGCTTCGAGCAACTGGCGCAGCAGTTGATGCCGGGAAAATGCATCTTCACAGGGCTCGTCCCGCCCGGCGACGTGCCCGCGCTGGTGGGCATCATGGATGCGGTGGTGCACCTCTCGCGGCGCGAGGGGCTTGCGCGGGTGTTGCCGCAAGCATTGGCCGCAGGCAAGCCGATCATCGCGTTCGACTGCGACGGCGCACGCGAAGTTTGCTGCGACGGTGAGACGGGATTTCTGCTTGCCCCTGGCGACTCGGAAGGACTGGGCCGGCGCATCGAACAACTCGCCATTGACCAGCAACTCCGCGAGCGTTTCGGCGCCCGTGGGCGCACGCTGGTGAAGGAATGGTTCCCCGTGCAGCGACTGGTAGACGACTTGCACGCGCTCTACTTGCGGCTGCAAACTGAACGATCATCAATCGGCAGTCGGTAAAACCATGACCTTCCCACAAAGTGCCTACCTGCTCGCGTTCCTCGGTGGCGCGCTGGGGACCGCCGCGTCGCTGCCGCTCTGGCGTGCGTGGTGCGTGCGGACGGGTTTGGTGGATGACCCCGGTCATCGGAAAATCCACGACACGCCCGTCCCGCTTGCTGGTGGGCTGGCGGTGTTGACGGGGCTGCTCGTGCCGTTGGTCCTCGGCGCGGTGGCGTTGCAACTCGGTGTGCTGCCGGTCGGGGCGGTGGAGAAAATCACCTACGGCTTCGAGAAGCGCGGGCTGCAACTCGCCGCTATCCTCGTGGGCGCGCTGGGCATGGTGTGGCTCGGCTGGCTGGACGACAAACACGAGTTGCGCGCGGGTCCGAAGTTTGCCGGGCAGCTCGGCATCGCGCTGCTCGTCGCGCTGGCGGGCGTGCGCATCAAGTTGTTTCCCCACAGTCCGCTCTCGCCGGTCTTGAGTTGCGGCGTGACCGTGTTGTGGATTCTCACAGTCGTCAGCGCGGTCAATATCATGGATAACATGAACGGCTTGTGCGCCGGGCTCGGCGTCATCGGCGCCGCGGCCTTCGGTGGCATCGCTGCAGGGCAGGGGCAGTATCTGGTTGCTTCACTGGCGCTGTTGGCAGCGGGGGCGCTGGCGGGGTTCCTGCCTTTCAACTTTCCAAAAGCCAGCGCGTTTCTCGGCGATTCCGGCAGCCACCTCACCGGCTTTCTGCTCGCCGTGCTGGCGATTCTCCCGCACTTATACACGTCGGTGAACCCTCGTCCATTGGCGGTGCTGGCTCCGCTGCTTGTGCTCGCTGTCCCGTTAGGCGACATGGGGTGCGTGATGTGGATTCGTTGGCGGGCAGGCCGACCAATTTGGGAAGGTGACACGAACCATTTTTCGCACCGGCTTGCCAGGTCGGGAATGAGCAAACCCAAGGCCGTTGCGGCGATCTTGGCTTTGCACGCGTTGGCCGCTATGGTGGCAATGTGGCTGGGCGTTGGCCACCGGTAAGGGAATGCTTCAGCGTCCGTTTCCACTTCGGCCCCAAGTCAATCCGAGCCAGCCCAGCCAGCCGCCGAAGAGCAAGGCGAGCAAAGCGGCGACGGTCGAAATTGCGTCGGGCGAGGACTGCTTGAGCAGGAAGAGAAATGCCCCGCAGGTGAGCACAGCGTCCGCCGCGAGCAAAGAAGCGCGCACGACGCGAGGAGCTGGGGCGGAAGCGGCCGGTGGCGGAGTGTCGGCGGCATTATGCACCAGCGTGCTCAGGCCCGCGCTCATACGCGGGGCGGTGGTGCGCGTCTCCGTCGCGGTGCTCGTTTCCGATGCACCGTTGCCGTTGAGCAACTCGCCCAGGCCCCTTCCCAAAGCAGGTTTTGCCACGCGCGGAGGCTGTGGATGCCGTCGGTTCGGGGCAATGCAAAGTTGTTCACAATCTCAGTTCAGCCGGTGAATTTCGCCCAGCCGGTCACGCCATGGCCGAACTTGAACTTCGTGGGGTGAAGAATTTCAGCGAGAATTTCCAGCGAATCCACCAAACGAGGGCCGGGCCGATTGAAGTAGGCGCTGCCATCGCACGCAAACACGCGGCCGGAGCGGACCGCTTTTAGTTCCGACCAGCCGGCGCGTTGCGAGAGCGCCAGCAATTCGGTCGCGGTTCGTCGCCGATCAAAACCGCACGGCAGGGCGACGATGAAGTCGGGATTGGCCGTCCGCAGTTCTTCCCAGCGGAGGCGGCCGGTATGCTGGCCTGCTGTTCCGAAAACATTTTTTCCACCGGCCAGTTCCACCAGTTCCGGCACCCAGTTGCCGGCGCCCATCAGTGGGTCCAGCCATTCCAGACACGCCATCGAGGGGCGAGTGAGCAGGCAGGCTTTCTCGATCACATCCACGCACCGGTTTTTCAAAACGCGCAGCGCTTCGCGTCCCGGCTCGGCCACTTCCAGCAGGGCCGCGACGCGGCGGATGTCCTCCCACACGTCGGCGAGGCGGCGCGGCGTGAGGGAGAGGATTTGCGGCGTCGGGCCGCTCCAGTTGCCCAACGCCCGGGCCACCTCGGCTTCGCTGGCGGCACAAACGTCGCATTGCGACTGGGTGATGATGAGGTCGGGCTTCAACTCCTGCATGAGTTGTGTGTTAAGCCGGTAAACGGAAAGCGAGGCGTTGCGCAAATTGCCGATCTGCGTGTCGATCTCCCGGCTAGTCGCGTTGGGCAGCAGTTTCGATTCAGTGCAGACCGGCAAGCTGGTGACTTCAATCGGAAAGTCGCACTCGTGCGAGCGCCCCACCAACCGGTCGCCACAGCCCAGCAGGCAAACAATCTCGGTCGCGCTGGGCAGCAGGGAAATGATGCGACGATGGCTCATGGCGGCGACTACAGGTGACCGGCCTGCGCCAGCAGCCGTTCGACGCGGGCGACGTCTGCCGGCACATCCACGCCGACGCTGTCGTAGTCCACGCGCACGACAGCGATGGCGATGCCGTTCTCCAGCGCGCGAAGTTGTTCGAGCCGCTCGGCCTGCTCCAGTGGAGACTGCGGGAACTGCACCAACCGCAGCAAAGTGCCACGGTGATAACCGTAAATGCCGAGGTGCTTGAGGAAGGGAAAGGTGGCAAGTTGCGTCGCCGTCGGCTGCGTAGCCTGATCGCGCAGGCATGGAATGGTGCGCCGGGAAAAGTAGAGCGCGCGGCCGGCGACATCGGTGACGACTTTCACCACGTTCAGGTTGTCGTATTCCTCCGGCTGTTTGATGAGCGTGGCAGCGGTGGACATTTCGGCCCGGTCAAGCGCCGCAGCGACGGCATCAATCACCGCCGGGTCCATGAGCGGCTCGTCGCCCTGGATGTTCACCACCGCGTCGCAGGCGCAGCGGGCGGCGACCTCGGCGATCCGGTCTGAGCCGCTCGGGTGATCGCCCCGCGTCATTTCCACGCGGCAAAACCGGCGCGCGACTTCGGCGATCCGCTCGTCATCCGTCGCCACGACGACTTCGCTCAGAGACTTCGCCAACTGGCAGCGGTCAATGACGCGCCGGAGTAGCGGCTGGCCAGCGATCGGGTGGAGGGGCTTGCCGGGAAAGCGGCTGGAGGCAAAGCGCGCGGGAATGAGGCCGAGAATTTTCACAGCGGCTCTTTAGGGGAACGACGAGGTGATTGCACGCCGGAAAACGCCTTACTGGGAAACCGGTTCGAGGAAGGGTTTGCGGTTTTGGAACAAGGTCAGTCGGGCACGGATCTCGGCGGTCGCGAACAGGGCAGCCAACAAGAACATCTTCATAGCTTCATCATATTATGGTGAAGCGACCGGAATGTACAAAAGTCAGAAGATCACGGTGATCATCCCGTGTTTAAACGAAGAGCAGGGCATTGAACAGGTGTTGACGCGCATGCCCGCGTTTGTGGATGAAGTCATCGTCGTCGACAACGGATCGACGGATCGAACGCCAGACGTCGCCCAGAGTTTCGGT
>RFVF01000002.1 GCA_009922615.1 Pseudomonadota bacterium | reverse complement strand
GGTAGTGGTGGTGGTGTTGTTGGTGGTGGTGGGAATAATGCTGGAAGCGGGAACCCGACCGGTGCCACCGGTGGTGCCACGAGCCAAACTATCATCCAAAACAATAACAGTGCTAGTCCCTAGTTTTGGGTGTGTCAGGTCGTTCGGCTGAGAGCTGTTGGAACATTTCGCGAGACTTACTTAACTAATTATGAATAAGATGCAATCGACGATGGTCACTGGCGCAACTCTTCTTGCCGGTATGTCCGCTGTGGGAGCGGCAGAGAGCACCCCGCTTTACAAAATCGGCGAAGTGGAGGTCAGGCCTCATCTGACCTACTCTATGGTCTATGACGACAATATTTTCTTGGAGCACAAAAGCCATGTGGCCAATATCGGCAATCCTGGACGGGATCATGATTGGATTAGCACCATCACCCCGGGTTTGCGCCTGAACGCGGGCGATGTGCAGCAGCGTCAGTCCGCGTTTTTTGATGCCAACTACGAGGCGGCCATCCTCCGGTTTGCTAACAACACAGGGTCGGATGCCGTGGATCACAATGCTAAGCTCGATTTCGGTGGTAAACTCAATCGCTTGGGTGTGAAGGTCTCCCAAGGCCTCTCCTCGTATTCCGACGCTGATGTGCATTTGCTGACGGCCAATGGTCGAACAAAGCGTAAAATCTGGGACACTGCCGCAGAGGCTAACTACGAGGTGAGTGAAAAGACCAGCGCCACCCTCGATTTTGTGCAAACGATCAGCGATTACGCGAGCCCGGCTTTCGTTGATACGGTGGAACGCTCTGGTCATCTGTGGATGGACTATCAGGTGCTGCCCAAGGTTAAGATGGGCGCCGGTGTGGGTGGTGGCTACTTACAGGTGGATAACACTCCCACGGTCAACAACCCGAATTCAGCGTATTACAATGGGCAAGTGCGTCTGGCTTGGCAGGCCACCGAGAAGGTGACTGTCAATGGCAGGGGGGGTGTTGAAAGCCGCCATTATCAGGGTCAGGGGGTTGACCGCTTGGGTGTGATCTTCGGCGTCGGTGCCACGTGGAAGGCGACCGACACGACCGGCGTCACGCTGCAGCTCGATCGAGGATCAAAGCCCTCGAACGCCAACGGCAACACCGTCAACGAGGAAACTACGATTCAGCTCTCCGTCAAGCAGACGCTGGCGGACAACATGTCGTTGACTTTGGACGGTGGCTACACGATGTCGGTTTACCGATCGAGCACGGCTAACGCCGCCACTCTGCTGGCTAGTGCCATTCACGACGACGACTACTACTTCATCAAACCGGGTCTAAGCTATCGCTTCAACGAGCGGGCGCAAGCCTCGGTATATTATCAGTATCGGCGCAACAACTCCGACCTGACGGGTAACCAGAACGACTTTTACGGCAACCAGTTGGGAGTCGAGTTGACGTATCGCTTCTAGATCGAATGCTAGGCAAGCGACTTGAGCCGTTCAAAACAGCCGCCCTCGGAAGGATGAGAACGGCTGCTTTTTTCGTGTTGCTCGCGTTTGGTTGCGGTGGGGTGGCCTTTCCACTTTTTGGGCAAACAACTGAGGTCGGAAAGTCGGCACCTGAGGCGCAATCGACGAACACTAGTTACGTCCTGATTCCTAACGACCTGATCAGAGTGGTGGTGTATCGGGAGCCTGATCTCACGGCCGAGACACGCGTGGATCAGGATGGGACGGTCACTCTGCACTTGATTGGGCCGGTGAAACTGGGTGGAAAGCCAATTTCAGAGGCCAATCAGAAGATCAAGGAGCTCTACGAAAAAGATTTCCTCAGGTCTGCAGGCGTCTCGGTGACCTTGGTGCAGTCGGCGCGCACCAATGCGGTAGTGGCGGCCAAAAAAGATCGGATCACGGTTAGCGGTCAGGTAAAAAAGCCCGGAGTGGTGGAGCTGCCAGAGGGACAAAAGGTCAGTTTGGTGGAGGCAATCGGGCTGGCGGGTGATTTTACGAACCTCGCCAATCAGGAAAAAGTAACTGTGAAACGCATGGTGGGCGGCCAGGAAAAAGTTTTTACGGAAAACGTTCAAGCCATGATGCGGGATATCAATGCGAAGCCCTTTCTTATCATCCCCGGAGATGTGATTGTGGTCAAGCAGACGCTTTTTTAAGGGATGGGACAAGATGACAGTTTAATAACGGATGGAGTGTTCACAGACGGTGGCGTCCCGATTAACCGTGACTTGTGGCAGACATTCATCGAGAAGTCATGGCTGGTGGCTGCGATCCTAATAGCGTCTGCAGCACTGGGGATTTGGATCGGGGAGCACAGTCCGGTGGTGTATCAAAGCAGGTCCGTGCTTTGGCTGGATGCTGGAGAAACCCGGGTTATTAACATCGAAGAGGTCAATTCCTCCAAGGAATACCGAGGCAGTGCGGATCTCCTTAACACCGTCGCAAACAACGTCAAAAGTAGTGCCATTCTCCGGCGGGTCGTGGACAGCAATAATCTCACGAAGCACCCGTATTTCACCGGAGGAACAAATGTTTTGGCCGAGGATCAGGTGGTGCGCATTCTGGCGGGTTCGATTGATGCGCGGTTGCGGCGCATGACTCGGCTGATCGATGTCACGGCCGAAGCTCAGGATCCAGCGGTCGCGCAGTTGCTGGCGCAATCGGTAGTCGAGGAATATATCAAGCAAAGCAGTGAGGATCGGACAGGAGTGGGGCAAAGTGCCGGAAAATATCTTTTGGAAGAAGAGAAGCGTATCAAGGAGAATCTGAATAAGAAGCAGCGGGCGGTTCAAGAGTATGTGCGGACGAATAATGTGTCTTTGCTGCAGGGAGCCGAGACGGTCAGTGATGACTTCAAAAGCTTGAGCAGCCAAGTGCTTGAAGCGGGCAATGAGCGTGCTTTGCGTGAGCGGGAAGTTGCTCAGGTGGAGGCGATGGGGGGCAAAGTGACCGAGTTGCTAACACTGGAGGTCGTGGCCCGATCTCCTGAGGTGGTTGCACTCAAGGACAAGCTGCTGACCCAAGAATCGAACGTCAGCAACTTGGAGTTGCGTTACAAGGATAAACACCCCGCGATGGTTCAGGCGCGGAATGAACTGGCCAGCGTTAAGAAGGCATTCGAAGAGGAAGTCCGCCGTGCTCCCGCCCGAATCAAGCTGCAACTAATGGCGGCAATAGAAAAAGAAAAGACCTTGATGCGGACCCTAAAGGAGCAGGAAGGCAAGTTGGGGGATCTGGCTCGGCAGCGGATCGCGTATGACATGCTGCAAAGTGATGTTGCGCTGGAAAAAACCCTCCATGACAATGTTGTAAAGCGCATCCGCGAAATTGATGTCACCGGCGGAATCAAGAAGAACGACGTCAAGATCATTGAGCCAGCGGTGCTACCCAAGATGCCGATCCGGCCGAACAAGCGGATGATTTTCATCTATGCCATGACATTGGGCACGGCCTTGAGCTTTGGGTTGGTGTGGCTCATCCAACTTCTAGATACGACGATCAAATCCGTGGATCAGGCGGAACGGGTATTCGGTTTGCCAGTGCTCGGTGCCGTTCCGAAAAACAAATTGGTCAAGGACGGCAAGAGCCGGTTGTTCATGAGCGATGATCCCACTTCGCTGTGTGCGGAGGCTTTTCGCAGTTTGCGCGCGTCACTCGCATTGCTGGGCCGGGAAGCCGATCGCAAGGTGGTGCTCTTCACTAGTGCGGTTCCTTCCGAAGGCAAATCGTTTTGCTGTGTAAACTACGCCGTCTCGCATGCCCAGCAGGGCAAGCGCACGCTGGTGATCGATTTCGACCTCCGGAAACCGAGTTTGTCCGAAACCTTCGGAGTGAAGGGGGATCTGCCGGGGGTGACCGATGTGATGCTGGGCAAGGAGCCCTTGGATGCGTGTGTGCAGAAGACACGGTTCGATAACTTGTTCCTGCTGACGGCTGGTCGCACCGTGCCCAACCCCGCGGAGTTGCTTTCTGGCCCGTGGGCAAAACAACTGATTCAGGAGGCCGTCAGCAAATACGATCAGGTGGTTTTGGATAACGCCCCCATCAACGCCGTGAGTGACACTCTGCTCATCGTGAAGGAGGCGCAGACTGTCTGTCTCGTAATGCACGCCAAGAAAACCTCGACGCGGGTCGTGAGGCGCGCTTTGGAGATGCTCCGCCGCGCCGGGGCCCGGCCGTCCGGCTTGGTGTTGAACTTTCTGCCGCAAGGTGCCGGGAGTGGGTATTACTACTATTACTCCGGCAACAAGTATTACGGCAGTAAAGGCGTTTACGGATCGAAGCGGTAACTCACGCTCGTTGACAGCGGAGGGGGTAACGGTGGATGCTGCGCACACTGCGACAGTCGTTACATCGACCACACAAAGACTTTGCGGATGGAAAAACTCTTGCTCATTGATGACGAGGCCGACGTGCAATACTCGTTTCGGCGTCTGTTCAATTCTTCCGAAATCGAAATCCACTCAGCCTCCAGTGGTGAAGAGGGGCTGCGGCTGGTTCCCAAGGTGAAGCCTTCGCTCGTGCTCATGGACATCCGCATGGGGACGGGGATGAATGGTCTCGAGACGCTGCGACGGCTCCGTCAGACCGACGCGCGCCTGCCGGTCATCATGATGACCGCGTATGGGACGACGCATACGGCTATTGAGGCCATGAAGCTCGGGGCCTACGATTACCTGCTCAAGCCCTTTGACGTGCCCAAACTCAAGCAGTTGGTTACCGATGCCTTGAAGGCCACCCGGGCCATGCGGCAAACGGTGGCCTGCCAGCCGTTGCTTGAATCGGAGGATTACGATCTGGGCATCGTGGGCCGAAGCCCGGCGATGCAGGAGGTTTTCAAGTTGATCGGCCAAACCGCCGGCACAGATGCCACCGTCCTGATCACTGGCGAAAGTGGCACGGGCAAGGAACTGGTGGCGCGAGCGATCTACACGCATGGCCGGCGGGCTGACCAGCCATTCCTCGCCATCAATTGCGCGGCGATTCCCGAGAACCTGCTCGAGAGTGAGCTGTTTGGCCATGAGAAGGGCGCTTTCACCGGTGCGACCTCGCAGCGCATCGGCAAGTTCGAGCAATGCAATGGCGGCACGCTCTTTCTGGATGAGATCGGGGACATGAGCCCGCCCACGCAGACAAAAATTCTGCGGGTGCTGCAAAACGGCGTGTTCGAGCGGGTAGGCGGCAACCAGCCGGTGAAGGTGGATGTGCGCGTCATTGCCGCCACGAACAAGCCTCTGGAGCAGGCGATGGCGGCCAAAGCCTTCCGCGAGGATTTGTTTTACCGGTTGAATGTCATCCGCATCGAGTTGCCCGCGTTGCGTCAACGGCGAGAGGATATCCGTTTGCTGGCGGACTATTTTCTTAGGAAGTTTGCCCGCTCACAGGGGCGGCCGCCCAGTGGCCTCCATCCCGATACACTCGCCTTGTTGGAGAGCCATCCTTGGCCGGGCAACGTGCGTGAGCTGGAAAATGTGATCCAGCGTTCGCTCGTGGTGGGCAAAGCGGCGACCATCATGCCCGCCGATCTGCCGCCAGGGTTTGCGGTAGCGCGTCCGAGCCCCGTCAATCCACCGTCACCGTCCGGCGTCGCCACCCACGAGCCGGCGAACGAGCCGGCCAATGATGTGGCCGTCATGGCGCGCACCCTTTTCACTTGGGCCCGCGCCAACTCCAAGCTCAAGGTTTTGCCGGCGGTGGAACGTGAGCTGGTTATCTGCGCGCTGGCTGAGACCCAGGGCAATCAGGTGCAGGCGGCGAAACTGCTGGGCATTACCCGGGCCACGCTGCGCAAGCGCATCGAAAAATTTGGCATCCAACGTGAACTGTCGATCCGCTGAGCATGACAGGCGACACGACGCATCTGATCGTATGACGTTGGAGCGCGTCACCGACGACGTCCCCCGCTGGATGTTTCTGGGGATTTTGGTGTATGCGCCATTTGCCTATGGCTGCCGGCTTCCGTTGGAGATGGTCGTCCTAAATCAGTTTGCGGCAGCTTTGATGGTCTTCTGGGCTATCGCTTGTCTTGCGCGGAGGCGCTGGCCGCTGCTTCCGTGGTTGCCAACGACCCTCGTCACCCTGCTCCTGCTGCAAGGTTGGTGGCTGGCGAGGAATGCTCACTCGATCCACATTTTCACCACTACGACGACCGTCATTCGGATCTGGGATCATCCGCCGCTGCCGGGTTGGCCGGGAGCGATCGACCGCCATCTGGCGAATTTCTCGGTGATTAACGTCACGAGTATGCTGTTGCTTTTTCTGTTCGCCTGCGAGCTCATGGCTCAGTCAGTCTGGCGCAAGCGGGTTTGGGTTACGATGGCGCTGACGGCTACAGGGGTGGCGTTGCTGGGAACCGTGCTGAAACTGGGCGGCCCACCCATGCGCGAATGGTTATGGGGCAAAGACGTGGCCCAAGTCGAAACCACTTTTGCTGCCTACCGCTATCATGGCAATGCTGCATCCCTGATGAGCATCGGATGGACGATGGTGCTTGGGTTTGTAGCGGTGTCTGCCTCGCAGAAGCGGCGGTCGTTGATGCTGACTGGCTGGCTAGTGGCTTTGTTGGGGTTGCTATTTGGACTGGCGCTGAACACTTCCCGGGCGGGCTGGGCACTGGCATGTTTCGGTGCTCTGTTGGTGGGTTCACGATGCCTGTGGGCTTGGTGGTGCATCGGCCGGGAAGATTTCGATTGGAAGCTGGGTTTGTTGCAGGGGGGGGTGATGCTGGGTGTAATCGTCCTCTTGACGGCGGCTGGGTTGGGCACTCACTGGCCAGACAAGCTGGCTCGAATGGAAACGGTTTTCAAAACGATGGAGGTTCGGTATCACGCCGAAGTTTACCAGCAACTGGCGAAGGAGACCGATCTGCTCGGTAATGGCCCGGACTGTTTCCCTGTGGCCTTGCCACCATACATGGCAGCCTTTGGCAAATCGGATGAGAAATACAAGTTCTGGCGAAACGCTCACAATGACTACT
Organism: Pseudomonadota bacterium; assembly: GCA_009922615.1. Classification (GTDB taxonomy): domain Bacteria; phylum Verrucomicrobiota; class Verrucomicrobiia; order Limisphaerales; family SXTU01; genus SXTU01. The sequence continues at coordinate 112,759 of RFVF01000002.1, read as the reverse complement.
ACGAATACTTGGTCAACTGGGGCTGGGGCGGGTTGATCTTGTGGGCGGTGCTGGTGTTCGGCGGATTGATGAGTGGATTCCGTGAGCACTTCTGTGCGCCTGTGCATCGTGACAGTGCTCAGTGGATGCTAGGCTTCTGCGGCGGGGCGGCGATGCTGGAGATACTGCTGCATGCACGGTGGGATTTTCCGCTCGAGATAGCTTCTATTCTTTTGTTCTTCCTTACCTTGTTGGCCGACTCTTGGGCGCGGCTTGGGACCGCAGGAGAGGCTCTCCTGCCCAAGCTTTGCCCTCCGGGCTGAATCGCTCAATGCTACTCGGATTGCGTCAGCTCTGCGAGGTGGTGCCGGTGCTTCAGGCTCGCATACACCACGCCGCCCACGATGCTCCAGAAAAGGCTGCCCGCCGTGCAGAGCAGTGAGAGTGACAGGGCTGACGTATGCTCCACCCCGATCAATGGCACCGCCAGCATCAGCACGAACAAGTTTTCCCGCACGCCCAACCCGCTCGGCGTCAGCGGCAGCACCACGATGCACGTGATCATCGGCACCACCGCGCACAGGTGGCGCAGCGAAATCTCTAGCCCCAACCCCCACACGAGGGATTGCACGTGCAGCACACAGACGCCGCAGAGCAGCAGCGACACGGCAAAACTCTTCAGCAGAAATGCCCGGTCGCGCCCGAAGGGCTTGAGCGATTCACGCAGGCGCTCCAGGAAATCGCCCTTGGGCAGTTGGCGCAACCACTCGCGCGCGCGGGGGAAACCTTTGGAGACACCGCCGCGAAACGCCAGCACCAGCACCAGTGCGCACCCGGCAAACATCGCCGTGATCACCAGCGCCAGTTTTTGAAACAGCCGATCCTCGCGCAGGAGCGGCAGGTTTGCCGCCATCGCCACCATCGTGAAGACGAGCAGGGCGAACAGCCCCACGATGCGATCCACGAACACCGTGCCCACGGCTTCCGCCTTTTTGTGATGCGTCTCTCGCGCGGCGTAATACGCCTTCATCAGGTCGCCGCCGGCGGCGCCGAGCAGAAATGAGTTGAAGAAGTGCGCCACCAGCGAGATCTCCGCTGCGCGGGCAAAGGACAATTCCAACCCATGCACGCACAACACCTGCCGCCAGCGCACGATGCCGAGCCCGATGGTCGCGCCCATCAATGCCAGCGAGACGGCGAAAGCCTCAGGCCGCACGCGGGCCATGTCCCGCCAGACTTCGCGTGGGCCGTGGGTCCATGAAACTTCCAGCCGCTCCCACCGGGTCAACTGATCCCACGCGGGAACCCGTTTCTCCCGTTCCCATGCTTCCTTGCCTTCCTTCCAGAAGATGGTCTGGAAAATCCATGCCAACAGCAGGCCGCATACGGCAAGTTGCGCTATCTGCTTCAGCCATGAGGCAGTGTTTTTCACGGTCCCCAGAGCCGCTTCACATGGGTCACCCCGCGCTTCAAGGCCTCCACGGTCATGCCGGGGCTGAACTCGAAGACCTTGATGTGTTCGGGCTTCACGAACGGCTGGAGTGCCGCGAAATCCACCGTGCCAGTTCCCGGCTCGCGATGATCTTTGCCGGGAAATTCCACGTCGTGGATGTGCAGGCCGCCCAGCCGGTCTGCGAGCGAGCGGAGCTGCGTCGGGTGATGCAGGAATCCCAGATGCTCCTTGATCTGCGCGTGCCCGGTGTCGTGCCAGTAACGGACCGTGGCCGAGGGGAAGCCAGTGAGAAACTGCGCCATGTCGTTGTCCAGCGGCACTTCCTCGAGCGCCTCGCGATTTTCGATGCCGAGTTGCAGCCCGAGCTCCGCCGCGCGGGCGGCAATTTTCTTCAACGCCGCGCCGGTGCGCTCCATCGGCGTGGGCTTGTGCTGCTCCTGCTGTTCTACAGCACCGGCGAGGAGTTGGTGGAACTTGGGCGTCTCGTGTTGCTTGGCCTCGATCAGATCCAGCAGCGTGTCCGTGAAATCATCCGGGCCAAACAGCCCGAGGAGGGCCTTGGGTTTCATCGCTGTGAGGCTGCCCATGTGGAGCACCACGAGACGCGCCTTCACGCGGACGGCGAAGTCCAGGGTTTTGAAGGTCTGCTTCAGCGCGCTCTCCCGTTCACGCGGATCGTCGCTGGTGAACTGGTAGATGTTTGGGGCCGCATGGGTCACGCCCATGGGCAGTGGACAGAAATTGTGCAGGGTGGAGATGCGGATTTCTCCGGCGTCCACTGCGGCGAGGATGCCCGGCACCAGGCTCACGCGGATGCCGTGGCTCAGTTCCGCATGGTCAAAGCCCAGCGCGGCGATTTCCTGCAACATGGCGCGGCCGTCCGTGTGCCGATGGGAGTTCCAGCAGGTGGAGAGTGAATACATGCCAGTTTGGTGTTCCGCGCGTCGCGGTATTAGGCACCGGTGCTCACCAATTGTTCAAACCTGAAATCGGGCGGCGGGTCGGCAAACAAAAAGCCGGACGCAGGCTGAACCAGCGTCCGGCGGGGAGGGAAGGACATGGATCACATGTCGGCGTAACGGGCGCGCAGCATGGCGGTGAACTTGGCCACCTTGAGCTTGCGCCGTTTCTTTTCGCTCGGCTTCTCGAAGCGGCGATGGTTGCGCACCTCTTTCAGGGTGCCTTCGCGGTCGATGCGCTTTTTCAATCGGCGCAGCGCCTTTTCCACCGGTTCGCCTTTTTTGAGCTTAATCTCGGTCAAAACTGTTTCACTTCCTTCCGGAACTGCTGCCCGGGGTTTGCTGGCGAACCGCCAGACTGATCCGGGTCAGGGAGAGCGAGTCTATTCACCGCCCGCCATCCGTCAACGGGCAAAAGGCGAGTGGCGAGCTGCCCCGCGAGGTTCTTTGACACGCCCGGCTTACTTGCTAGCCTCCCGCCCCGTCGTCCTCCGCTATGGCCGGGTTCATCATTCTCACTGGCGCGCGCCGGGGCCAGCGTTACGTGCTGCCTCCGGGTATCGTCACGATTGGCCGCCAGCCGGGCAACACCATCGTCATCGCCGACGACTCGGTTGCCAACAGCCATCTCCTCCTGTCCGTCGATCACGAGGGCTGTCGCATGAAGGACCGCAGTGGCGGTGGCACGGCGGTCAACGGCAGCCACGTTACCACCGCCGCGCTACAAGACGGGGACGTGCTTAAGCTCGGTGAGCTCGAGCTGCGCTACGAGGCCGGAGCCCCCATCCCCAAGGCAGCACCCGGCCAAGCGCCCAAACCCACGCCCGGCGGACTCGCCGCGCAAATCAAAAAGACCGGGCCGCGGTTCGAGGAAATCCTGGCGGAACAGAAGCAGCTCAAAAAGAAGGTCATCTTCGACATTGAGCTGGGGCCGATTTTGCTCTGGGGATCGCTGACCATGCTGGCGCTGGCCGGCATCTGGGCCGCACTTCACCCCAAGCCCATCGAGAAGAAAGCCAGGAACGAAAAGAAAGGCGTGGCCGCCGTGGGGCCGTATGTGCCCGGCGTCCTTGGCCTGCCGGGCACAAATGCATCCGTCGTCGTCGTCCCCGAGTCGGAGCCCGACCGGACCAATGCGCCATTGGGGTTTGCCGTCGCCCCCGAGCCGCCTCGGTTGCCTTACTCGCTTCCGGTGGGCGCCGCCAAACCCGGTGGCGGCAGCGGGAAGATTTATTTCACCTCCCAGAGCAGCGGGCAGGCGGCGGTGGACGCGGCGCAGGAAGGCGACGCCATCGTGTTCGATGCGCCGGGTGGCGACATCGTCGTCAACCGGCCGCTGAAAGACGTGCAATTCATCGGCGGCAGTGCGGCCTGGGAACTGCGCGCGAACCTGACGGGCTGCCAGTTCTTCTGGCACACGCCCACGCATCTGACGCAAACCGCAGGCAAGCTGGAGCTGTGCGCGTTTTTCCGCTCGCACGGCCCGGCCACACAGCTCACGCACGCGGACGGCGTCTCGTTTTATTATGCCGGCACCACGGTGCTGGCGGGTGATTTCAAGAATGCGGCGAGCGCGCCGCAGCTCTGGCTGCGCGGTTTCGTGCGTGGCGTGACGATTCACAAGCCCGTCATCGCCCCACCCGAGGGCGAGCGGCGATGGGATATGAGCTGGCCGCCCGTCGTGCGCGTGCAACCCGAGGATCTCGCCGCCCACGGGCACAACACCTACTTCCTCAGCCCCCACGTGCGCGGGCAGACCGCGTGGATGCCGTTCCACGTGGTGCGCGCGACGGGGCTGACGTTTGCCCATGCCTCCGCGGATGGCGGCACGTGGGCGGACCCGGTGCTGGAAGTGGACTACGGCATTGATTGCGCAATCGTTTGCACGGCGTTGGCGGGACGCAGCGACGTGGCCACGGCGGGTTATCTTCGCCAGCCGGACCTGCTCAAATATTCCGATCACGAGGAGCCGGGCCACAATCACCCGGCCGCGCCCTATCGCGGTGCCGCGATCTATCTCGGTGGCCAGCGCAACCGCATCATCGGCCAGGGCGGGCTGCGGCCGTGGAGTCTGGGTCGTCGGGCGGCGTTGCCCGGCCTGCACTTCGCCGATGGCATCGTCGCGCGCGACCCGTTCCTGCAGGAATGGTCGGTGGAGCAAGGCGGTCTCAACGCCAACTTCGCCGAGCCGAAGAACATTTTCCAAGTGCAGCCCCGCGCCAACGGCCCGATTTACAACGCCACGACGCGCGAGATGCGCGTGCGCTTCCCCGTGCTGGGCGCGAACCTTGCTCAACCGGTTCTGGTGCCGCTCGAGGATTTGCGCGCCCCTCCGCCGTTGCTCTTCGGCAAGAAGTTCAGCGACTTCACGGGCAAGCCCGCCGCCGCGATCCAACACGCGCTGGATACAGGGGAGAATGTCTTCCTCGGTCCCGGTGACTACGCGTTCACGCGCCCGGTCACCAACGGCTGCCTGTGGGGCGCGGGCATGGACAAGACCATTCTGACCTGGCCCACCAACACCGATTGCGCCCAGCGCGATTGCAAGGGCCTGCTTAACCTCACCGCGCGCGGCGGGCGCTACGGCTATAATTCGCAGGCGGGCGAGGGTGGCCCGACGAACACTGCCACCGCGCTCCTCCTACGCGTGCGCTTCGACGGCCAGAGCCAGGCAGGCATCACCGTCCACTCGGTCGTGGATCAGTCGTATCAGGACTGCGAGTTCATCAACGGCAAGCTCGGGTTCACGCATGGCCACGATCGCACGCGCGGGGTGTTTTACAGCGAGCGCGGGCCGGCTGCCGGGCCGGCCATCACGCGCTTGAGCATCCTCAACTGCACCTTTCGCAACCTCACCGACCGGGCCATTGACCTGAAGCCCGGGGCCGCGCAGACCGGGGCTATTGCCATTCACAACTGCGTCTTCGAGGACATTCGTGATACGGCGGTGCGCCTCGCGGGCGGCGAGGCGATGCTCGTGCAGAAGTGCGTTTTCCGCCGCGTGGGCAAAGAAAATTCCACCAGCGCCGTCGTTGAGGCGCAGGGCCACGGCGCGGTGGTCCTGAGCCATCTCGAGATCGAGAACAAGGATTTCCCCGGCCACCCGATGGGCATCTTGGTCAGCGGCTTGGCGAACGTGTCGCATTGCTCCACGCGCGGCGTGCCGCGGGCGCTGGTGTCCCGCACGGCTATGTCGGTGGATCACGTGGACGCGCCGGACGGCAACTTCGAGCTGCCCTACGGCAGTTACGTGACGACTTCGACCTTCAAAAACGCCGATGTGAAAAAAGGCGCGATGTTGGTGAAGGAAGCCAGTCAGGGCGAAAGCATTTCCCTCCAGGCCGGCGTGCAACCGCTCGACACCACGCCGCCGTCCGCCGTGCCCGGCGTGAAAGTGGAGGTCCGCGCTGACGGCCACCTCATCACATGGAAGCCCGCCACGGATTTGGAATCGGGCATCACCGGCTATCTCGTGCTCGCCGGCGGCCGGCCGATTTATCGCACCCCATTCCAATATGATCCGGGCGATGCGATGGCCACCCCGCTGATGTCGCGGGTGGTTCCCACCGAATATCTCGACACGAGCCGCGCCGCTGAAACCTATGTCGTGCGCGCCATCAACGGCGCGAACCTGATGTCCGGCGGCGGCCAAGCTCCGTTGCCGCGTTGGGGGCCGATGCGCGCGCGCTTTTTGGACCGCAGCAGCAATGTCGTGAATGTGGCTGAAGTCACCTTCAAGAACCGCACGCCGGGCCTCGTGGATGCCAAAGGCCGCAAGCTCTCCGCTTTCGAACTTCGCCGGCAGGGTGTGCCCGACGAGTGTTACATCGAGTCACGCCCGGCGGAGCCAGACCCGGTGGCGGCACGCTGAAACGGCTGCGCGCCCATTGCGCCATCTTCCCGATTCTTCGAAGTAAGCGTGGAGTATTGCCGGCGATACACCGTCCAACCCGCGTCGCAGTTCCGCGCTTGCCCCTGCGGGCGGCGCTTTTCTATTGTCAGACCATGAAACGAATTTTGTTGGCCCTGACGCTGGTTGCGTCCTTGATGCTCGCGGTGCCAGCGCGTGCGCAGAACGCTGTCGGTGATGCCGCGCGGCAGGAGTTGGAAGACCGTCTCCGCCGCGTCGAGCGCGATCTCGAAGCCATGAAGGAGGCCAACGACGTCTTGCGCCGGAAGCTGACTTCACTCGAAGCTGGGATGAACGAAGTGAGCCGGGCTGCCGTGGACCGCGCCAATGCGAACAACAACATCCTCAAGCTCACCGCCAGCAAGGACGAACTCGCGCAGCTGGAGCATGCCCTCAAGCAAAGCGAGCAGCATCGCGAGGCGGATAAGAAGTGGTTCGTCGATCAGCTAAAGGAACTGGGCAAGGTCATCGCCAATCCGCCCACGCCCGTTGTGCTGCCACCGCACGCCACCCCCAAGGTCGGCAAGTCCAAGGCGGACAACGGTGGCGAAAAGCCCCGGACCATTCCCGGCGTGCCGGACACCGGCGTCTATCACGTCGTCGAGAAAGACCAGACGGCTGGGGCGATTCTCAAGGCCTACAACGACGACCTGAAAGCCAAAGGTCGACTTGGAAAAATCACCCTCAAGCAACTGGAAGCCGCCAACTCCGGCGCGGACATGAACAAGCTACGCGCCGGCCAGAAGCTCTTCATCCCGATTCCCGAAAAGTGAGCTGCGCATGAAATTCATCCGCCGCGCGCACCTCTTTCTCGGCTGCTTCTTCACCCCGCTGCTGCTGTTCTACATCCTCACCGGCTGGTATCAGACGGTGAACCAGAATCGCCTCAAGACGCCCAGCGAAGCCGAGACACTCCTGCAAAAATTCCGCGTGGTGCACTCCGACCAGATCTACCCGACTGACGCCGAATTCGACAAACCCTCCTCGCCGAAATTCTTCAAAGCCCTGGTCGTGGTCATGTCCATCGCGGCTACGATCACCATTGTGCTCGGGCTCGTGCTCTCCTTCCGCCTCTTCCGTCCTGTCTGGCCCGTCTGGCTCTGCCTCGCCTTGGGTATCCTGCTGCCCATGCTCATGCTGTGGCTTGGGCAGAAGCGCTGAACGGCTTTCAGGCGCGGCGCGGCGTGGTCACGGCCGTGTGGCAGTAGCGCTCGAAGACGGCGTTGATGCTGGCCCAGCCGAAATTCTTTTCCACCAGATCGCGGGCGTTCTGGCCGAAGGCGCGGCGACGGTCGCCGTTTTCGAACAGGGCGCAGATTTCCTGAGCGAACTCGGCGGGCGTGTCGGCTAGCGCGAGATGTTCGCCGTGGTTCACCGGCAAACCTTCCGCACCAATGCGCGTGCTGACGCAAGGAATGCCCGTGGCCATGGCCTCAAAAATCTTGATGCGCGTACCGCCGCCGACGCGCAACGGGACGATCATCACCTCGCCGGCCGCCAGGTGCGGACGCACGTCGTCCACGGTGCCAGTCACGCGGATGCTGGCATCGCGGGCGGCGAGTTCCTGGATTTTGGGCGCGGGCTTGCGGCCTACGATGGTGAGGGTCGCGTCGGGATATTTCTGTCTCACCAGCGACCACATCTCGTCGGCAAACCAGCGGCAGCCGTCGATGTTCGGCATCCAATCCATCGAACCGAGGAAGACGAGTGAATGGGGTTGGCGCGTTGCGGTGCTGAACCGGAAGAAGTCCAAATCCACGCCGGTGGGCACGGCTCCGACGACGTTGGGGAGCGCAAATTGTTCGCGCAGCAGACGGGCATCTTCCTCGGAGACGGCGCAGACTTGGTCCGCCAGCGAACAGTAGAGGCGCTCGTGGTGGATCGTGCGCTGCCACTGGTCGCGCAGGTAGAAGCGTTTCACCGCCCCTTGCGCGGTCTCGAAATGGCGCTGCCAGATGAGCGATTCGACGTTGTGCTGGAAGAGCAGCACCGGCGTGCGGGGGCGGCGGCCTTCGGCGAAGAGCGCCACGCCCGGGGTGAGAAAATCGCAGACGATGAGGTCAAATTTGCCCGAAGCATCCGCTTCGACCATTGCCTGCGCCCACGCGGCAGAGCGATATTTGTGCAGTGCGTACGGCAGGCGGGTCAGAAAGTAATTGGCGGCCAACTCGGCAAAGAAGCCCGGCGTGCCCTTGCGTGTCTCCGACCAAGGAATCCAAGTCTGGGTGTCGGAGTATTCCATGGCGTCCTTGCGCGCGGACTCGGGCGTGCCCTCGGGCCACAGCGACAGGTAGGTGAGCGGGTTCCGCTTCCGCAGCTCGCGGAGCATGTTGTAGGTGCGGATTTTTCCGCCGGTGTCCACGGGGTGGAGCGGGCCGGTCTTGAGCCATAGGATGCGGAGCGAATCGCTCATGTGAAGTGCCGGGCCATGTCGTGTTGCCGGGCCATTGAACAACAACCATTCCGTGGGCTGAAGATATTTCCACGGCGAGCCAGGCACCTTGCGGTTGCTTTATAGCGCCTGGTGCTGCAAAAATTTGAGCGTTGCCTCCGCCGTGGCTGGTTTCACTTCAAACCTGCGTCTCGTGCGCTCTGGTTGAACGGCCCGGACTCAACATTGTCAGTGTGGGCATGAAAGTCATCCTTTCAAACGGGTTGTCGCTCCGTCGCGTGACATGGTTCGCGCTGGCCGTGGGCTGCGGACTGCTCATGGCCCAAGCGCAGGTCGCCGATGTGCGGCGCGATGCCACCGTCACCGCCGTCGAGCGTGCCATGCCGAGTGTCGTCAACATCGCGACTACAACCGTCGTGGACAACACCGATCCCGCCTTCCGCTGGCGCGCCGAGTTCTTCGGCTATCGCGTGCGCCCGCAACTTGCGGAAGTCCCCTCCAGCGTCGGCTCCGGTGTCATCATCGACGAAACCGGTTACGTGTTGACGAACGAGCATGTCGTAAAGGGTGCGAACCGCATCTGGGTCAAACTCATGGACGGCCGCGAGATCGAGGCTGAACGCGTGGCCGGCACGCGAAAGACCGACGTGGCCTTGCTCAAGATGAAGACCAAGGAAGGCGACAAGTTCACGCCCATGCGCTTCGCCGCCGACGACGATCTGCTGCTCGGGGAAACGGTCATCACGCTGGGCAATCCCTTCGGCCTCGGCGGCTCCGTCAGCAAAGGCATTCTCAGCTCCAAGTCCCGCCGGCCCGCCAACGAGGACAGTGCGCTGGATGTTGCCGATTGGTTGCAGACCGATGCCGCCATCAACCCCGGTAACTCCGGCGGCCCGCTCATCAACGTGCGCGGCGAACTGATCGGCCTCAACGTCGCCGTCTATCGCGAGGGTCACGGGATCGGCTTCGCGATTCCCATCAAGCGGGTGAACGAGGCGCTTTCGCGTTACTTCACTCCCGAGGGCACCAAAGCGCTTTGGTTTGGGGCGCGCGTGCGTTCCGGCGCAAGCCTGCTGGAAATCACGGCCGTCGAGCCAGCCAGCCCCGCCGACAGAGGCGGACTGCGGGTCGGCGACGTCATCCTGCAGGTCGCCGGCAAAGTGCCGCGTAATTTCATTGAGTTCATGCGCGAGCTGAATGCCGCCGGATCGAAGGAGCCCGTGTCGTTGCTCATCCGCCGCGCTGGCGCGCAACAGACGTTGTCCGTGCGGCTCGTGCCGGAGCGCGATTTCTTCAACGCCGAACTGGTGCGTCAGAAACTTGGCTTGCACGTGCAGGAGTTGACGCGGGAGCTGGCGGAAAACATGAGCTTCCCGTTTTACGGCGGCTTCGTCGTGGCGGACGTGGACAAAGATTCACCGGCTGCCGAGGCCAAGATGGAGAAATATTTCGTGGTGCAAGGCGTGGACAACCAGCCAGTGCGTGACCTCGTGGAGTTGGGCCGGGTGCTGCACGCCAAGCGCGCCGGGGATACCGTGCGGCTGAACGTGATCGCGCCGCCGAAGCGCGGAAGCTACGGCTGGCTCCGCGAAGGAACGGTGGCGGTGAAACTCAAATGAGCACCGCCGCATCACCCATGATCGAGGTCGAGAACCTCACGAAACGCTACGCGGGCCGTGCGGCGGTGCGCGACCTCACCTTCACGGTGAAGCGCGGCGAGATCGTCGGCTTCCTCGGCCAGAACGGCGCGGGCAAGACGACCACAATGCGGATGCTCTCGTGCTTCATGCCCGCCACGTCCGGCACCGCGCGGATCGCGGGCTACGACGTGTTCACCCAAGCGGACGAAGTGCGTCGGCGCATCGGCTACATGCCCGAGGGCAACCCGCTGCATCTCGACATGCGGGTGCGCGAATACCTCAAGTTCCGCGCGCGGCTCAAAGGCTTGAGTGCCAACCGCAGCCGCGAACGCGTGGACATTGTCACCGAGCAGTGCGGCCTCGGTGAGGTGGCCGGCAAGGTCATCAGCACGCTTTCCGGTGGTTACCGGCAGCGTGTGGGGCTCGCGGATGCGCTGGTGCATGAGCCGGAACTTATCATTCTCGACGAGCCGACGAAGAACCTCGACGCGCATCTCACGCGCACCGTGCGCCAGCTCATCAAGGACGTGAGCAAGGACCGCACGGTCTTTATTTCCTCGCACTTGCTACCCGAAGTGGAGCTGACCTGCACGCGGGTCATCATCATTCACGAGGGTTCCATCCGCGAGCAGGGCACGCTGGACGAGTTGCAGCGCAAGATGAGTTCCGGCCAGCAAGTCATCGCCGAGCTGGCCGCGCCGGTGCCGGACTTGCGCGAGGCGTGGGAGCATCTGGCGGAGGTGGAGCACTTCGACATCGCCGCAGCGGAGGGCAATTTTCACCGATGCTCGCTCACGCCCCGCGCGGGCGTGGACCTGCGACCGCATATTTTCGAGCTGGCCAAGGCGCGCGGCTGGACGTTGCGCGAGCTGACCCGCACGCGGCATTCGCTTGAAGACATTTTTGTGCATGTCACCAAGAAGGAGCAGGAGGAGCTCTGAGATGAACGACATTGCGAATTGCGAACTGCGAACTGTGGATGCTCCATCGCTGCCCGGCGCGTCCTGGCGGACGGTTCGCCATGCCTCATTCCCCCTTCGCAATTTCGACTAGCCATGCAGCCCTTCCTTACGCTCGTCCGCCGCGAACTGGGCAGTTCCTACGTCTCGCTCATCGGCTATGTCATCATCGCGGGCGTGCAGTTTTTGATGGGATTGGGCTTCTTCATTCTGTTGCGCGCTTTGGAGAGCAAGCCTTTTGACAAGCCGGTGATTGAGACTTTTTTCACCAGCGAACTGTTTTGGATCGTGATGCTGCTAGCCCCGTCCATCACGACCATGCGCACTTACGCGCAGGAAAAATTCACCGGCACTTACGAGACGTTGATGACGTCGCCGGTGAGCGACTGGCAGGTGGTGCTTGCCAAGTTTACGGGCGCGCTCCTGTTCTTCATGTCGGCTTTGCTGCCGGCGCTGATGTATCCGTTTCTCCTCAAGCGTTTCTCCGTCGATCTCACACTGGTGGACACCGGGGCGCTGGCTGGCACGTGCCTGGGAGTGTTTTTGATCAGCGCGTTCTACATTGCGCTGGGGTGCTTCGCCTCGGCGCTGACCCGCAGCCAGATCATCGCGGCCATGAACTCCCTGGTGCTCACGCTCGGGTTGTTTCTCCTGAGCTGTCTCACGGAAGTCATCCCGCCGAAACTGGGCTGGCAGTCCGCCGCGTTTGCCCACCTGTCGATGATCAATCACATGAAGGACTTCACGCGCGGAATCGTGGACACCCGGCAGGTGATCTTCTATTTAAGCATGACCGTGCTGTTTTTGTTTCTGACCCACAAGGTCGTGGAAAGCCGCCGATGGAAATGAAATCTCAAAGTCGCAGACCGGGCAGCGGATCGCACGGCAATGCCGGGACGGCGAAAGCCGACCGTGGGCTCCGGACTTATCACCTGAATGGCTGACGACTTCGAAAATCCCACGCCCAGCTACTCCGCCGCGCGCAAGTTCGGCACGGGCTTCAACACGCTCGTGGGTGTGGCCGCCTTTGTCGCCATTGTGCTGATGGTGAACTTTCTGGCCGCGCGCCATTACCGCCGGGTGTCCATCTCGGAGGATCGCGTGCCGCCGTTGGCTGCTGTCAGCTTGCAGGTCGTGCACGCGTTCACCAATGATCTGAACGTCACAGTGTTCTTCGACCCCGAAGAAGTGCTTTACGGGCCGATCCTCCAGCTCCTGCGCCAATACGAGCACGCCAGCCCGCGGGTGAAAGTTTCCGTGGTCAATTACCTCACCGAGCCGGCCAAGGCCGAGCAGGTCAAGAAAAGGTGTGAGCTCCCGCCCAACACCAGGGACGTCATCATCTTCGAGATGAACGGCAAGCACCGCATAGTGCGAGCGGGCGAACTCTCCGAATACGACACCAGCAATCTGCTCGCCGGAAAAAGCCAGACCGTAAAACGGAAGTCCTTCAACGGCGAAGCCTACTTCACCTCGGCGATGCTCACGCTTTTCGAGAGCCGGCAGTTGAACGCTTACTACCTGGTCGGCCACAAGGAGCATGAGCCGGACAGCCCCACCACGCCGACCGGCTATTGGAAGTTCATTCAACTCCTCGAACAGGCCAACGGCATGCGGGCCTACACGTTGCCGCTTGTGGGCACCAACGAAGTCCCGGCGGATTGCAGCCTGTTGGTCATCGCCGGCCCCGTGCTGCCCGTCACGCCGACTGAACGCGAGAAGCTCAACCGCTACCTGGACCGCGGCGGACGCGCGTTGATCCTGCTCACGCAAGGCAGCTCGCCCGACCTGGAACGGTTGCTCGAACAATGGGGCGTGGAGCTGGGCGACAACTTCGTGACCGACGAGGCCGGTGACCGCGCGGACTCCCACATGACGCTCAAAAACTTCGGGGAACACGAGATCGTCCGGCTCTTCGGCGGCACACAAAACGGAGTGATCTTTCCTACCGCCCGCTCTGTCCGTCCGCGGCCTGGCGTCCAAGGCTCGGACGCCCCGCAAGCACGTCCGCTTGTGAGCACTTCGGAGGCGGGCAAGGCCATCTCCAATTATCGCAACGGCCCGCGCTACGACCCCCGGCGCGATCCGCCGCCCGGCGTTGTGCCTGTGGCCGTGGCCGTTGAGCGCGGCGGGCTGCGTAGTGTCGAGGGCGGCTCCACACGGATGGTCGTGGTGGGTGACTCGTTCTTTCTCAACAACCAGGTGATCGAGGCATCGATCAACCGCGACTTCGCGCACAACGCTATCAACTGGCTCGTGGACCGGCCACGCTTGGTGGGAGTCGGCCCGCGCCCGGTGCGCGTCTATCAGTTCAGCATGTCGGACTCGCAGTTACGCTCGGTGCAATGGATTCTGCTGGGCGGGGTGCCCGGCGTGATCCTTGGGTTCGGCCTGCTGGTCTGGTTCCGGCGGCAATCTTGACGTGAATTCCAAGCAGACAAAATGGTTGGTGGGGCTCGCGCTGGCGCTGCTGGCGTTCATCGTCGCGGTGGAGCTGCGGCGGCCCGACCTCGCGACGAGCACGCCCGGGGGAACGCTCGTTCCACAGTTGCGGCCGGCCACGGTTACGCGCGTGGAGCTCACCCGCTCGAATGCCACCTTCCGCGCCGAACGCGCCGGTGGCCAGTGGCGGTTGACGGCGCCGTTGAATTATCCGGCCAACGACCTCGCCTTGAATGCGCTGTTGGATGTCTGCTCCAAATTGCGGCCGCGCCAGCACGTGACCGGTGCGGAGGCGACGCGGCTGGTGGACTTTGGCCTCCAACCGCCGCAGGCCACGGTGCTTTTCCAGCAGGGTGGCCAGCCGGTGGAATTGCGCATCGGTGCCCGCACGGCGGTCAACGATCTGCTTTACGTTCAAGTCGCCGGCAGTGATCACATCGCCATCACCGATGCGAAGCTGCTGGAATTGTTGCCGCTCACCGCCGATGCATGGCGCGACCGGCGGTTGCTTTCTCTGACCGGGCTGAAGTTTGACCGCCTGCGCGTCCGTAACGGCACGCGCGATCTGGTTGCCCAGCGGGGGACCAACCGGCTCTGGCGCATCGAGGAACCCAAGCCGGTGAAGCGTGCCAACACGCCGCGACTCGATCAGTTGCTCACCGAGTTGCAGCGCTGGCCCGTGCAGCGCTTCGTCACGGATGACCCCAAGGCCGAACTCGATTCATTTGGCCTGCAACCCCCCGAGATGGAGCTGGCTTTCGGCGCGGGCACGAATGATTTGCTCACCGTGCAGTTTGGCAAAAGCCCGACCAACCAGCCCGGACTGGTTTACGCGCGCAGTCTGGCGACGACCAACGTGATGCTGGTAGCTCGTGATTGGCTGGAGCAGTTGCGCGCGCCGGTCTGGGACTTCACCGAGCACCGGCTCGTGGACGCGCTCGTGCCCGGCGGCGTGGACACCATTCAGGTGCAGGCCAAGGAACCTTTCACGCTGCGGCTCCGGACCAACGCCGCCGCCGAGCTCGTGTGGGTAGCTGACGACAAAGCGCAAACCCCCACCGATCCCGTGATGATGGAAAGCTTTCTGGCCAACCTCGTGACCCTCGAGGCCGTGGAGCTGGAGAAGGACGTGGTCACCGATTACGCTCCCTACGGTCTCACCACGCCGGAACGCAGCGTGAGCCTGTTGCGCTCCGGCACCAACGCGGCAGGCGCGCTCACCAACACGCTCGTGGCGCGCCTAGATTTCGGCAAGACCAAGGGCAACGACACCGTGTTCGCCCGCCGGCACGACGAGAATTCCATCTACGTGGTTTCGCGCGGGGATGTCGAAAACTTCGCGTGGTCCCTGTTCCAGTTGCAGGACCGCACGGTGTGGTCCTTCGCCACCAATCAGGTCAGCGCCCTTTCCGTCCAGTGGGATGGGCAGAATCACCGCCTCACCCGCGCGGCCAACGGGCGGTGGAGCGAAGGCAACAACACCTTGGATGAGCTGAGAAGCGTCGCCTTGGAGGAAACCTGCTTCCGCCTCGGCCAGTTGCGCGCTGCGCGCTGGGTGTTCCTTGCCGAAGGTGCGGCAGACACCAAGCGGCTGTCGCTCTACGGCATTGGCCCGGACAGCCGGAGCGTGAGCATCGAACTGGCCGGCCAGCCCGCGCGCACGAACGTTCTCACCTTTGGCCACATGCCCTCGAAGCGGAACCCGTGGGCCAGCGCCCCCGATCCGCGCAGCGGCCAGCCCGCGGTCTTTGAATTTCCCCGCGAGCTGTTCCTGCACTACATCGTGCAGTATCTCAGCCAGGTGAAATGACTCGGCCCTGCGCTGGGTGAAGCTCCGTGCCTGACGCGAAACCACAACCGAAACGCTGGACCTTCTGGCGCGTGTGCCGGGTGGGTTTCCGCTGCGTGCGCATCGTTGCGTGGCTCCTCGTCCTCGCGGTGCTCGTCGCCTTCCTGTGGTTCAACCAGCGCGGCGTTCCCGATTTCGTCAAACGGCCCATCCTCGCTGAGTTGAAAGCTCGCGGGTTGGACGTGGAATTCCACCGGCTGCGCTGGCAATGGTTTCGCGGACTCGTCGCTGAAGGCATCGTGGTGGGCCAGGCCGGAGTCGTCACGGGGCCGCACTTTTCCGTCGGCGAAGTCGAAGTGCAACTGGACTCCGAAGCGCTGCGCCACTTTCAACTCATTCCGCGCGGCGTCGTCCTCAGCCAGGGCGGGATGACCTGGAAGCTGGCTCCATCCAACCTGCCGCCGCAGGTGCTCCTCGTCACCAACCTCGCCACCACGGTGCGTTTCCTCCCGAACGACGTGTGGGAACTGCCCCAGCTCAATGCCACCGTGCAAGGCATTCAGATGAAGTTCAGCGCCGTGCTGACCAATGCCACGGCGTTGCGCAGACCCGGGGCCAAAAGCGCCTCCCCGCCCACGGGGCCGGCGGAGCCAGCCCGGCCCGGAGCCGAGGCCATCCTGCACCGAGTCCTCACCGAACTGGCCCGTGTGCAGTTCACTGCGCCGCCGGAAATCGAGCTGGCTCTGCGTGCCGATGCAAAACTGGAGCGCGGTTTTCAAGCCGACTTGAAAGTGCAGACGCGCGATGTGGTCACGCCCTGGGGCAGCGGACGCCATGCGAATTTCACGGCGAAAATCAACCAGCCGCCTGGCACCAACGGCGCGGCGAATGCGGACTTCCGGCTCGAAGCCGAGCGCCTGCGCACCACGAATCTAATCCTCAGCGCCGAGCACGTGCTGTTCACCGCACGGCTAAACCGACAGTCCGACCGCACCAACGACTGGGACGCTGCGTGGGAAGTGGCACTGCGCACTGGCAAGTCGCCGTGGGCCGAGGCGGCCACGCTGCGCTTCAGCGGCCAGGCCGCGCCGCGTCCGCTCGCGCCGGACGAATGGCGCGCCAGTGGGACGCTGCGCACCACGGGGTTGAAGTCGGAATGGGGCCAGCTTGCCGAGGGCCGGCTGTCCGGCAACGCAAGCTTCGCGCCGGCTCGAAAGCAGTTGCTCGCCGCCGACGCGGAGGCACAGCTCACTGCGCCGCAGACCAAGTGGGGCACGGCGAAACAAGCGCGCGTGACGGCCAAGGCCACACACGTCGGCGCGGCCACAAGCCCGGCCGGCTTGGAAAGCGGCGCGTCGGCCGCGTGGGGCTTCTGGACCAATCTGGCACCGTGGCAGTTGGAAACCTCTGTCGCCCTCGACGCCGTGCAGGCTCCGGCACAATCGCTGGACGTGGCGAAGTTCAACTTCACCGCCCGCTGGCGTGCACCGGAGCTGATTGTCACCAACCTGCACTCCGAACTTTACCAAGGCGCGCTGGACACCTCCGCGCGCCTCGACGTGGCCACGCGCACACTGATGGCCAGCGGCGGCTTCGACTTCGACGCATATCGCATCGAGCACCTGCTGGATGCGAACACCCGACGCGAGATGTCGCGCTTCACCTTCACCGGGCTGCCGAAAGCCCGGGCGGCCGTCGCGCTTGTGCTGCCCGAGTGGACGAATTCCGTGAAGAATTGGCGCGCCACCGGAGAATCCGTGACGCTCGCCGCCCACGTGGACAGCCCCGGCGGCTCGTATCGCAACGCGACGTATCTCGAAGCCAACACCGATCTCACGCTGACCAACGGCATCCTCCGTCTGCGCAACCTGTGGGCGCGCCGGCCCGAGGGCGAGGTGCATTTGAACTATGACGTGAACCCGCGCACGAAGGAATTTCACTGGGCCGGCCGGGCCCAGGTTTTCCCGCACGCCATCGAGCCGTTGCTGGAGCGGCCCGAGGAGAAACGCATCCTGACAAACTTCACTTTCACCATCCCCCCAAGCGTCGAGGGCGAAGTGTGGGGCCGCTGGGGTGCGAAACAGGAACTGACCTTCCGGGCCGGCGCGACTGCGACGAACTTCATCCTGCGCGGCGAGCGGCTGGATAAGTTTCGTGGCCACGTGAACTTCACCAACCAGCTTTTTGCGATCAGCGATGTGTTCGCGCGGCGCGGCACGGGCGAAATCCACGTGCCCAAACTCGCCATCGATGGCCGCTTCGAGCGGCTGTGGGTGACGAACGCGACGAGCACGTTCGATCCCTACGCCTTTACGCGGATGATCGGCCCACAGACCGAGCGCGCGATCAAGGCCTATGAGTTCAGCAACGCGCCGTCGGTGCGCGTGAACGGCTCGATCCCGTTCCGCGAGGGCGACACGACGGACCTGCACTTCGACATCGCGGGCGGGCCGTTCCGCTGGTCGTTCTTCCACCTGCCGCAGGTCACCGGAACGATCCATTGGGTGACGAACCGGCTGGCGATCACGAATCTGGACGGGGCGTTCAACGGCGGGCGGCTGGCGGGTGACTTGAATTTTGATTTCACCCCCCGGCACAGTGCGGACTTCGGCTTCAACCTCGCGTTCACCAACGCGAGCCTGCCCGGCTTCATCGCCAATCTCACCGGCAAACCGAACAAACTGGAAGGAACGGTGGCAGGCACGATCGTCGTCACCAATGCAAACACGGCGGACTGGCAGAGCTGGCAGGGCTTTGGCGAGGTGCGCCTCAACGATGGGCTGCTGTGGGAGTTCCCCATCTTCGGCCTGTTTTCGCCGGTGCTGAACGCGATCAACAAGGATCTCGGCAACAGCCGGGCGAAGGAGGCCAAGGGAACCTTCATCCTAACGAACAGCGTCATCTACACGAAAAACCTCGAGATCAACTCCTCACCCGCGAGACTGCACTACGACGGCACGGTGGATTTCGCCGGCCGGGTCAACGCGGTGGTCGAGGCCGAGATGTTTCGCGACACCTTCCTCGTCGGGCCGATCCTGAGTTTTCTCACCTCGCCGATGACGAAGGTCTTCGAATACAAGGTCACCGGCTCGCTCGCGAATCCCAAGAGCGAGCCGCGCTTCATCCCGAAATTCCTCCTGCTGCCGCTGCGTCCCTTTCAGACCATCCGTGAGTTCCTCACGCCGGAGAAAAGCACCCCGGAAAATAAATAGCGGCGAACCGGAGTTCGCCGCAGTTGAAGGAACCTCCTCGAACTGGTTTATCGCCGCGTGCGGCGTTTGACGTTGAGCTGCGTGAGCGAATGGAGCAACGCGGCCTGCACCGTTGCTGTTTCTTCGTCCGTGAGCTTTTCGGCGAGGCGTGCCTCGGCCTTTTTGCGGGCTTCCTCGGCCTTCGCTTCATCGATGTCGTCGGCCTTGATGGCCATGTCGGTGAGGATGGCCACGCGGTCGCCGGTGATCTCGACGAAACCTTCGCCGGTGGCGAGGTAGTGATCCACACCACCTTTTTTGGCGACGATCTCGCCGTGGGCGATCTGGGTCATGAGCGGGATGTGCATTGGGTAGATGCCCATCTCGCCCTCGACGCCGGGGAGCGTGACCATGTCCACATCCTCGGAGTAGATCTTCGCCTCCGGGGTGACGATTTCGAGTTTGAGTGTCGCGGCCATGGTTCAGAGAGGCATCAGCCTTCTTTGATCTCGTCGATGCTGCCCTTCATGTAGAAGTCGTTTTCACCGACGGCGTCGTGCTTGCCTTCGAGGATTTCCTTGAAGCCGCGCACGGTCTCAGCCACGGGCACCTGCTTGCCTTCGCGGCCGGTGAAGACCTGCGCCACCGTGAACGGCTGACTGAGGAACTTCTGGATCTTGCGCGCGCGGAAGACGGTGGTCTTGTCCTCGGGGCTCAACTCGTCCATGCCGAGAATCGCGATGATGTCCTGCAGATCCTTGTAGCGCTGGAGCACCTTCTGGACGCCACGGGCGACATTGTAGTGCTCTTCGCCGACGATGTCGGGCGTCAGCGCGCGGGAGTTCGAGGCGAGCGGGTCCACGGCCGGGAAGATGCCGAGTTCCGCGATCGAGCGCTCGAGCACGATCGTCGCATCCAAGTGCGCGAAGGTCGTGGCGGGCGCGGGGTCGGTCAAGTCATCGGCAGGCACGTAGACGGCCTGGAAGGACGTGATGGAACCCTTCTTGGTCGAGGTGATGCGTTCTTGGAGGTTGCCCATTTCGGCGGCCAGCGTGGGCTGGTAACCGACGGCGCTCGGCGTGCGGCCGAGGAGCGCGGACACCTCGGAGCCGGCCTGTGAGAAGCGGAAGATGTTGTCCACGAAGAGAAGCACGTCCTGGTTGTGCTCATCGCGGAAGTATTCCGTCACGGCCAGCGCGGAGAGCGCGACGCGGAGACGCGCGCCGGGCGGTTCGTTCATCTGGCCGTAAACCAGACCGATCTTGGAGCCTTCGTCGAGGACGGGCAGGCCGTTCTCGCCGATGAGGGGATGGCCCTTGGCGTCTTTCTTGGTCTTGATGACGCCGGCCTCGATCATTTCGTTGTAGAGGTCGTTGCCTTCGCGGGTGCGCTCGCCGACGCCCGCGAACATCGAGACGCCGCCGTGCAGCTTCGCGATGTTGTTGATCAGTTCCATGATGACGACGGTCTTGCCGACGCCGGCACCGCCGAACGCGCCGACCTTGCCGCCCTTGAGGAAGGGGCAGATCAGGTCAATCACCTTGATGCCGGTGGTGAGCACCTGCGGGCTGGTGGACTGATCCACGAGCGGCGGAGCGGAGCGGTGGATGGAATTGTATTTGTCGGCCTTCACCGGGCCTTGTTCGTCCACGGCATCGCCGGTGACGTTGAAGACGCGGCCCATGACGGCGTTGCCGACGGGCATGGAGATGGGTTTGCCGGTGTCGGTGATGGCCATGCCGCGCTTGAGCCCCTCGGTGGTGCTCATGGCGACGGCGCGGACCCAGTTGCCGCCGAGGTGCTGTTGCACTTCAAGGGTCAGCTTGGTCTTGCCCTGGCCGGGAAGATCGTATTCCACGGTGAGCGCGTTGTAGATGGCGGGGAGCTGGCCCGTGAACTCGATGTCGAGAACGGGGCCGATGATTTGAACGATTTTGCCGGTGTTCATCGTGATAAATTAATTGCCCATCGCCATCTGGGCGGTGGTGATTTCCAAAAGTTCTTTCGTGATGTTGGCCTGGCGCAGCTTGTTGTATTCGAGCGTCAGGTCCTTGATGATTTGCTTGGCGTTGTCGGTCGCGTTTTTCATGGCGACCATGCGTGCGGACTGTTCGGAAGCCTTGGCTTCCTGCAAGAATTGGAAGACTTGGTAGTTCAAGTAGTGCGGCAGCAAATTGCCGAGCACCGTGGCGGCGACCGGCTCAAAGAGGTATTCGCGGGTGGCTTCGCCGAGTGCCTTGGTCGCGCCATCGCCTTCGAGTCCGGCTTCCAACGCCTTGATCTCGCCCAGCGGCAGGAGCTGCCGTGATTCGGGCTTCTGGGTCAAGGTGTTGATGAAATTCGTGTAGAGCACGTCCACCGCGTCCACTTTGCCTTCGAGGAACAGGTCCTGGGCAAACTTGGAGATGGCCCGTGCTTCGGCGAACTGTGGCGTGTCCTTGTAGCTGAATTCCGCCGCCAGATCGCGCTTCAAGCGGCCCGCCCACTGCGCGCCTTTCTTGCCGGCGCAGATGAAGACGGTGGTGTCCTTGTCCCACTTGGCGGCCTCGCGGAGAAGGTTTGTGTTGAGGGCACCGCACAACCCTTTGTCCGTGGTGATGAGGATGAGCGCGCGTTTCTTGCCGGTGCGCTTCTCCATCAGCGGATGCGTGAACTCGCCCGCGCCCGCCGTGGCTGCCGCGAGGACTTCGTTCATCAGTGTGGCGTAAGGCCGACCCGCGAGCGCGGCCTGCTGGGCGCGGCGCATTTTGGCCGACGCGACCATCTGCATGGCCTTCGTAATCTGGGCCGTGTTCTTGACCGACTTGATGCGTCGGCGGATGTCGCGTGTGCTGGGCATGGTGGGCTAAGGCAGTTTAGCGCGGCGAAACTTAGCGGTAGCTCTGCTTGAATTCCGTGAGCGCGGCCTTCAATTCAGCAGCCAGCGCGTCACTGATGGCTTTCTCGTTGCGAATCTTGTCGAGCAAGGCGCTCTTCCGCGTGGAGAGGAAGTCGGTAAGCTTGTTCTGGAAGTCCTTCACCTTTTCCACCGGCACGTCGTCGAGGAAGTTGTTCTGCATGGACCACAGCACGGAGGCCTGCACTTCGACGGGCAGCGGATTGTATTGGTTCTGCTTGAAGAGCTCGACGATGCGCTTGCCGCGCTCGAGCGTGGCTTGCGTCTTGGCGTCGAGGTCAGAGCCGAACTGCGCGAAGGCGGCGAGTTCGCGGAACTGCGCGAGTTCGAGCTTAATTTTGCCGGCGACCTGCTTCATCGCCTTGATCTGTGCGGCGGAGCCGACGCGCGACACCGAGAGGCCGACGGAAATCGCGGGACGGATGCCCTGATAGAACAAGTCAGTTTCCAAGTAAATCTGGCCGTCCGTGATCGAAATCACGTTCGTCGGGATGTAGGCCGAAACGTCGCCTGCCTGCGTTTCGATGATGGGCAGCGCGGTGAGCGAGCCACCGCCGCTGCGTTCGTTGACGCGCGCGGAGCGCTCCAACAAGCGGCTGTGCAGATAGAACACGTCGCCGGGATAAGCTTCACGGCCCGAGGGACGCTTGAGCACGAGTGAGACTTGGCGATAAGCGACGGCCTGCTTGGAGAGGTCATCGTAAATGATGAGCGCGTCCATGCCGTTGTCCATGAACCACTCGCCCATCGCCGCACCGGAGAACGGCGCGAGATACTGGGCAGCGGCAGGAGCGTCGGCACCGGCCGCCACGACGATGGTGTATTCCATCGCGCCAGCCTTCTCCAACTCGGCAATCACGCGCGCGATGTTGGACTGCTTCTGGCCGACGGCGACGTAGATGTTGTAAACGGGGCGGAAGTCCTTCTGGCCGGCGTTCTGTTTGTTGATGCGCGCCTGATTGATCATCGCGTCCACGCCGATGGTCGTCTTGCCGGTCGAACGGTCGCCGATGATGAGTTCTCGTTGGCCACGGCCGATGGGGATCATCGCGTCCACGGACATGATGCCCGTCTGGAGCGGTTGGCTGACCGATTTGCGCTTGACGATGCCGGGCGCGATTTTCTCGACTGGATACTGGGTGGTTGCGGCGATGGGGCCTTTGCCGTCCACCGGGCGGCCGAGCATGTCCACCACGCGACCGAGCAGACCCTTGCCCACGGGCACGGAAAGCAGCTTGCCGGTGGTCCTGACCTCGGAGCCTTCGCGGATGGCGAGGTAATCACCGAGCACGACGACGCCGACCTCGGTTTCTTCGAGGTTGAGCGCGAGGCCGATGACGCCGTTGCCGAAGTCGAGCATCTCGTTGAGCATCGCGTCGGTGAGGCCTTCAACCTTGGCCACGCCGTCGGAAATCTCGCGCACGGTGCCGACGTTCTGCCGGGAGACGGAGGTCTTGAGGCCCGAAATCTGGGCTTCGATGTCTTGCAGGATGGAACTCATAGCAATTCTTTAAGTCGAAAAAATCAAATCGTGTCGTTGAGAGCAGCCAGGCGGCCGGCCACGCTGCCATCGTAAATGTCGCTGCCGGCCTTGATCTTCACGCCGCCGATCAGCGCCGGGTTGACCCAGAAGGTCACGTTCATGCCGGGGCCGTATTTCTGCGTCAGGGCGGCCTGGATGTTTTCCATCTGCGCCGGGGTGGATTCGACGGCGTTCTCGACGCGCGCGGAGCGGCGGTCGAGATCCAGCTTCACCAGGCGCTGGAGATGCGTCAGGGTGGCGGCATACCCGCGGGGCTTCTGGGCGATGACAGCGGTCACGGTCTGCCGGACCTTGTCCTCGTTCAGGAGGCCATTCACACAGCAGGCGTTGAACAACGTCTTGCCGTCACGGCGGGCTTGTTTGCTGACTTTCATCGGCGGGGGCGGAAAATATCAATTAAGCGGCCAACTGGCGAACGGCATCGTCCGCGAGGCGGCCCTTCTGATCGGCCGAGAGGATGTCACCGGTCGCGCGGCTGGCGGCGGCCACCACGAGGCGGCCAAATTCCTGACGCAGCTCGCCCTTCATGCGGGCCAGTTCGGCCTCGCTGGCCTGCTTGGCCTTGGCGATGATGGTCGCGGCATCAGCAATCGCCTTCTGGCGTTCGATTTCGGCGATCTTGGCGGCGGCGGCGCGGGCTTCCTCGATGATCTTGGTGGCCTGCTGACCGGCCTGACCGATCAATTCCTGCGACTTGGCCTGCGCATTGGCCAGTTCCTTGCGGGTCTTTTCGGCGTTCTCCAGGCTCTCGGCAATCTGGGCCTTGCGCTTGTCGAGCATCGCCAGCAGCGGCGCGTAGGCGAATTTCTTCAGCACCAACGCCAGAATGACGAACAGGACGACCTGGGAGAGAAACAGCTGGGGGTGCCAGCCGAAGGTTTCGCCCACCGCTTTGAGCGGATTGTCACCGGCGGCAAGAAGGACGGGGAAGTTCATGTGCGTGCGCTTAAAAAGGGATGCCGGGCGCGGTTTGACCCGCGCCCGGACAACATTACTTGGCCAGGAAGATCGCGAAGAACACGACGCCTTCCGCCAGAGCGGCGAAGATGATCGCGTTGTTACGGATCTGATCCGCGGCACCGGGGTTACGGCCGGTGGCCTCGGCGGCCTTCAAACCGATAATACCCACGCCGATGGCCGACCCGAGGGCCGCCAAACCGACATGCAGGTTACCGGACATTTCTGCCAACATGGGCATCATACTATTTGCCTTTCGTTTTTCTCCAGCCGCCCCGGCAGTCTTGCCACCGTCTGACGACCGAAATCTTTAGTGGTGGTCGTGGCCGTGATGACCATGTTCCTCGTGCCCGTGTGCACTGCACATGAGCGAGGTGAACACCGCCGTCAGAAGGGTGAACACCAGCGCCTGCACGATACCGACCAGCAACTCCAAAAAGTAAAACGGCAGCGGGATGATCCAGCCCAGCCAAGGGACGATGGTCATCATGGATTCGAGGATGTTCTCACCCGCGAACACGTTGCCGAACAAACGGAAGCTCAGGGACACCGGGCGGAACGCGATGGAAATGACTTCAATGACACCCACGAAGAAGAACACGGCGATCATGAAAACGCCCATGAAACCCTTGTTCCCGCCGCCGCCCGCCGCGAAGATATGCTTCAGGAAACCGCCCGGTCCGAGTGCCGAAACACTCCAGTAAAACCACAGAACCGTGAACAACACGGCCATGGCCGAGGTGGTGTTCAGGTCGGCGTTGCCACCGCGCAGGATCGGTTCGCCACCGTAGGTGATCGTGCCCACACCGGGGATCAAGCCGGCCCAGTTGGTGAAGAGGATGAAGAAAAAGAGCGAACCGAAGAACCAGAACGTGCGCTTGCCCATGTCCTCACCGAGCAAGGTGCAGATGAAGCCGTGCATGCCGTCCACGAGCCATTCCACGAAGTTCTGAATGCCATTGGGGACAGATTCGACATTGCGTGTTGCCAACTGGGCGACAATCACCATGACCAAGGCGACCAGCAGAGTCACGATCATGGAATTGGTCACCATGAGCGGGCCAATATGAAATTTCACCGCCGCCGGCGGCAGACCGTGATGTTCCGCATGAGCGTCGTGAGCCTGTGCCGCCGCGTGATCCACAGCCTTGCCCGCTGTCTCGTGCGCAGCATCCGCAGCCCACCCTGTCAGGGAGGCAATAGCGAGCATAGTGGCCGCTAAAACTGACTTGATCACACTTTTCACACGCAAAAATCACCGGGCGCAGAGACACTTCTTCTCTCGCGCAGAATCGAAAACGGGGCGCAGAGTGCCGCGTCGTGAAATCTTTCACAAGGGGTTTTTTGCCCATCTGCTCAAATTGCAGTTGGGCGCATCATCACCACGCGGTTTCCTAATGAATCGTTCACCAGCACAGGACACCGACCCGTTGACGGGCTCAAGTTGGGGCTTTCCTTCCGCCCGTATCCGGGTTTATTACGGCACCGCCATGCCGCCCGCCACGTCCGCCAGTTCGCGTCCCAGCCAGAGCGCCGAGGATTATTTGGAGCGCATCCTGGAACTCATGGAGGGCAAGGGCTACGCCCGCGTCGTGGACATCGCGTCTTCGCTGAACGTGAAGCAGGCCAGTGTTACCAGCATGGTCCAGAAGCTCGCGGAACAAGGCTACCTCAACTACGAAAAATATCGCGGCCTCATCCTCACCGAGAAGGGCCGCGCTGTGGCGCATCGCATCCAACAACGCCACGCAACCCTTTCCCGCTTCTTCTCGCTCTTCGGCCTCGATGCCGCCACGCAGCAGGCGGACATCGAAGGCATCGAGCACCACCTCAGCCCGGACACGGTGACGTGCTTGGCGGATCTGGCGAAATTCTTCGAGCAAAACCCCAATATCCTCGAACAATTCATCAGGTCGCGCGGCAAAGCCCGCCGTCCCTAACCGCCGCCCCGATGGCCGATAACTGGAGCCAGCTTTTGTCCCTCGCGCAAACCGAAGTGCGCGCCACCGTGGCCGCATTGCCCGCCGAGCTCCGCGTCCGTGCCCAGCCCCTGCCGGTCGTGTATGAACGCGTGCCCAGTGAGGAAATGCTCGATGAAGTGGTGCAGCCGGACACGCTGGGCTTGTTCGTCGGCGAAGCTTTTCCCGACGGTGATGGCGGCGCTTCGCCCTTGCCCCCGCAAATCATTCTCTTCCTGGAAAACCTCTGGGATTTCGCGGAGGGCGACGAGGAAACCTACCTCGACGAAGTCCACATCACCTACATCCACGAACTCGGCCATTACCTCGGCTTGAACGAGGACGAGCTGGACGAGCGCGGGTTGTTGTGAGGCAACGCCGACCGATGGGCACCCTCCGGCCCGGCCGGAGCAGCAACGAACTTGTAACCCCGCATTCTCGCTCTGAGCTGCGGGACTCCTACGCTGCTTGGCTCACGCTTGGGAGCACGTTCGTAGAGAACGTGTCGTGAGTTCAGATGAACTCGTTGATCAGGTTCTCCAAGAACTCCTGCCGACCGCTCTCCAGCTTCGGTTCGCCGAACTTGAGCGCGTGCGCTTCGAGCTGCTTGAAGCCGATTTTGCCCTTCTCGATGTCTTTGCCGATGCCGCTGTCCCAAGTGCGGTAGCGGTTCTTCACGAAGGCGTCGAGGCGCCCATCAGCGCGGATGGCCGCAGCGATCTTGAGACCGCGCGCGAAGGCATCCATGCCGCCGATGTGCGCGTGGAAGAGGTCCACCGGCTCGAAGCTCTCGCGCCGCACCTTGGCATCGAAGTTCACGCCGCCCGTGGTGAAACCGCCGTATTTCAGCACGCTCAACATGCACTGCGTGGTGAGATAAATGTCCGTCGGGAACTGGTCCGTGTCCCAGCCGAGCATCAGGTCGCCTGTGTTGGCGTCAATGGAGCCCAGCGCACCCGCCGCACCCGCGACCTCCATCTCATGCTGCATGGAGTGGCCGGCGAGCGTGGCGTGGTTGGTCTCGAGGTTGAGCTTGAGGTGGTCGATGAGGTCGTATTCGCGGAGGAAGTTTAGGCACGCGGCGGCGTCGCTGTCGTATTGGTGCTTGGTCGGCTCTTTGGGCTTGGGCTCGATGTAGAACTGGCCCTTGAAGCCAATTTCCTTTTTGTAGGCCACGGCCATGTGCAGGAACTTGGCGAGGTGTTCCAGCTCGCGCTTCATGTCGGTGTTCCAGAGGGAGCTGTAGCCTTCGCGACCGCCCCAGAAGGTGTAGCCTTCGCCGCCTAGCTCGTGGGTGACTTCGAGGGCTTTCTTCACCTGTGCAGTGGCGTAGGCGAAGGCGTTGGCGTCGCAGCTCGTGGCGGCACCGTGCGCGTAGCGGGGATGGGCGAAGAGCTGGGCGGTGCCCCACAGCAACTTGATGCCGGTTTTTTTCTGCTGGGCTTTGAGGAGCTTGACGATGGTGTCGAGCCACTGGTTGGACTGCTTGAGCGTCGCGCCGTGCGGAGCCACATCGCGATCGTGGAACGCGTAGTAAGGTGCGCCGAGCTTCTCACAAATCTCGAAGAACACCGGCACGCGCGCTTTGGCCAGATCAATGCCGCTCAGGCCCGCTTCCCACGGACGCTGCGCCGTGCCCCAGCCGAACATGTCCGTGCCGTTGCCACACATCGTGTGCCAGTAAACGACCGAGAAACGCAGGTGCTCGGCCATCGTCTTGCCCTCGATGAGCGCGTTGGCGTCGTAGTGTTTGAACGCAAGCGGGTTCTTCGATTGCGGACCTTCGTAGGCGATCTTGGCGATGTCAGGAAATGCGGGCATGACGTTGATGATTGGTTTGTTTGCTGCGTCGAGCGGCGAGATTGCTAAGGGAATCGTTCCGCTGGCGCAAGTCTGTTTCCCGTTGCTCTCATTGACACCCGGCCCGCGCCTCTGCTGTCATCCGCGCATGGCCAAAAAGAAAACCATCCTCCCGAAGAAGAAAGTGCTCATCCCCATCGGCGATGCCACGGAAGTCATGGACACGCTCTACCCCATCTTCCGCCTGCCGGAGGATGGCTTCGAGGCCGTCGTCTGCGGGCCGGAAGCGCGCTTGTATCACGGCGTGCTGCACGAGATTCCGCCCACCGCCGAGGGCGAACCCAAGTGGGACATCACCCGCGAAAGCCCCGCCTACCACGTCCGCGCCACCGTCGCCTTCCGCGACGTGAAGCCGGAGGAGTATTGCGGCCTGTTCATCTCCGGCGGGCGCGCGCCCGAGTATCTCCGCTACGATCAGGACCTGCTCCGCATCACGCGGCACTTCTTCGCGGCGAACAAGCCCGTCGCCAGCGTCTGCCACGGCATCGAGATACTCACCGCCGCCGATGTCATCAAGGGCCGCACCGTCACCACCGTGGCGAAGTGCGAACTGGACGCGGTGCAAGGCGGCGCGAAATACGTGAACCAGCGCGTGGTCGTGGACGGCAACCTTGTTTGCTCGCGCGTGTGGATGGACAACACTTGGCTGATGAAGGAGTTCATGGCGATGCTCAAGCGGTATGTGGGGGAGTGAAAGGACTAGTGTCTTCGCAAGATGCGCCTCGTTATCCCTTTTAGGAATCGCGCCCGAAACTCGAAATGTTGTTATTCTATGCCCAGACTTCACTACCTTGGCACGCTGATCGTGGTTTTGATCTCGTATTTCGGGTGCTTTGTGCCGACCACTTTAGCACAACAAACTGACGCACCTAAAACGCAATTTTTGGAATACCTAGCCCTGGCCGAGAAAGGCGATCCCAAGGCGCAATTCATGCTCGGCGGCTGTTTCTTAGAAGGCTTAGGCGTGCTCAAGGACCCGGCGGAAGCAGTTAAGTGGTATCGCAAAGCCGCTGAACAAAACTTCGCCCCGGCCCAACATAACTTAGGCACGGCCTTCCACTATGGCCGAGGCGTGAAACAAGATTACGAGGAAGCCGTGAAATGGTATCGGAAGGCGGCAGAGCAGAACCTCGGTGAAGCCCAAAACAGTATGGGCTTCTGCTACCGAGACGGCTACGGGGTGGGGAAGAATTATTTCGAGGCTGTGAAATGGTATCGGAAAGCTGCTGAGCAGGGCATGGTTGAGGCTCAAGCAAGCTTAGGATTATGCTACGCGAGTGGTTTTGGCGTCGACAAGGACTACGCGGAGGCCTTGAAGTGGTATCTTTTGGCTGCGGAAAAGAACTCTAGCGGCGCTCAACAATCCATTGCCTCATTCTATGCTATGGGTTTGGTGGGGCCTAAGGATGATGGAAAGGCAGCGGAATGGTTTCGCAGAGCTGCCGAACAGGGTGAGGCCGTGGCGCAATACAACCTAGGAGTCCACTTAAAACGGGGCCTGGGCGTGGGCCAGAATCACGTGGAAGCGGCGAAGTGGTTTCGCAAGGCCGCAGAGCAAAACTACGCCGCAGCTCAGAAAAGCCTGGGTAATTGCTATCAACGTGGCGAGGGCTTGGATCAGGATATTGTGGAGGCATACGCGTGGTGGAGTTTGGCAGCAGCGACCGTTCCACAAGCGGCCGCCGACCGCAATTCGTTGGCTGACCAAATGTCTCCTGACCAAATCCTTGCCGACTTCAAGCGCGCGAAGGAGTTAAGGATACTGATTGAGCAAGCTCTCAACCTCAAGCCGTGGAAGCCACAGCGAACTGTTTATTTCCTGCAGCCATGAAAGTAGCCCGATGGCAGGTTGCCTAGCGCCATGAACCACCCCTTCACCCGCCGCCACTTTCTTGCGACCGCCACGTTGGCCGCGTGCTCGCTTCCCGCCGCCGCGCCCGCCCGCCGCGTCGGTCTCGGCTTCAGCCTTTACGGGATGAAGACGCTGCCTGTGGAGCAGGCGTTGCGCGTCTGCGCGGAGATTGGTTTCCATGACGTAGAGTTCGCGTTGAACCCCGGCTACGCGACGGAGCCGAAGCTCCTTTCTCCCGCACAACGCAAGGAACTCCGCGCGCAGCTTGCCGGGCTGGGCCTGCGGCTGGCCGCGTTGATGGACAACATCCACCTCACCGCCGACGATGCCACGCATACGAAGAACTTGGAACGCATCCAGGCCGCCGCGCAGCTCGCGCATGACCTCACGCCGGACGCGCCGCCCGTGCTCGAAACCGTCATGGGCGGCAAGCCCGCCGAGTGGGACAAGGTGAAGGCGCAGATGGCCGCGCGCCTCGCTGATTGGGGCAAGGCCGCCGCTGCGGGCAAAATCACGCTCTGCATCAAACCGCACGTCGGCAGCGCCGCGCACCTGCCCGAGCACGCGCTCTGGCTGCTGGACCATGTCAAGAACCCGGCGGTGAAGGCCGCCTACGATTTCAGCCACTACCAACTGCGCGGCCTCGACCTCGGCAAGACGCTCGATGCGTTGCTGCCGCACACCGCGTTCATCCATGTGAAGGACGCCATCGGCGATGCGGCAAAGTTCCAGTTCGCGCTGCCAGGCGAAGGGACGATTGACTACGCCGATTACTTCCGCCGCCTCAAGGCCGCCAACTGGAGCGGCTCCGTCTGCGTGGAAGTCAGCGGCCAGGTCTTCGGCAAGCCCGGCTACGATCCTGTCGTCGCCGCGAAGAAGTGCCACGCCGCTTTGGCACCCGCCTTCAAACAGGCCGGCCTTTGAGTCATTGTTGACCGCGCTGGACGCGCCGCGCCGCGCCGCCTACTTTCCCCGCGCATGAATTTGGCGTCCCGCCCGTTGGTCATCGCCGGTCGAGAGTTCCGTTCGCGGCTCATCCTCGGCACCGGCAAGTTTCCGTCGCCCGACGCGATGCGCGCTGCGCTGGCGGCCAGCGGCACGGAGATGGTCACC
The DNA here is from genome assembly GCA_009922615.1 of Pseudomonadota bacterium. Classification (GTDB taxonomy): domain Bacteria; phylum Verrucomicrobiota; class Verrucomicrobiia; order Limisphaerales; family SXTU01; genus SXTU01. The sequence goes on along the minus strand of RFVF01000002.1, from coordinate 81,866 downwards.
GTGGCGCTGCGCCGCGCGGATTTGAGCGGCAAGAAAGACCCGTTCGCGAACATCCTCGAATTCATTGACCCCAAAAAATATCTACTCCTGCCCAACACCAGCGGCGCAATGAACGCCGAGGAGGCCGTCCGCCTCGCGCGCCTCGCCGTCGCCGCCGGCCTGCCGAAGTGGGTGAAGCTCGAAATCCATCCCGACCCGCGGTATCTGCTGCCCGACCCGATCGAAACTTTTCGCGCGGCGGAAATTTTGGTGAAGGAAGGCTTCACCGTGCTGCCTTACATCAACGCCGACCCTGTGCTCGCGAAGCGCCTGCAAGAAGTCGGCTGCGCGACGGTCATGCCGCTCGGCTCGCCCATCGGCTCCAATCGCGGCCTCCGGACGCGCGATCAAATCCGCATCATTATCGAGCAGGCCACCGTGCCCGTCGTCGTGGACGCGGGCATCGGCGCACCGAGCCACGCAGCCGAAGCGATGGAACTCGGTGCGGACGCCGTGCTGGTTAACACCGCCATCGCCATCGCGAGCGACGCGAACCGCATGGCCATCGCCTTCAAACAAGCGGTCGAGGCCGGCCGCGCGGCCTATGAAATTGGACTCGGCGCGGCGCAGTCCACCGCCAGTGCCACGAGTCCGTTGACTGCGTTTTTGCATTGAAAGCCCGAACATCCTTCGCAAGCTCACGCCGATGAAGTTGCCCATCATTCCTCCAAACCGGCTTGAAGAACTGATCGCCGGTTGCGCCCAGGCCCGCGTGCTCGTCGTCGGCGACGTGATGCTGGACCAATACATTTGGGGCCATGTGGGCCGCATTTCGCCCGAGGCCCCGGTGCCGGTCGTCGAGTTTGACCGGGAGAGTTTCATGCCTGGTGGCGCGGCCAATGTAGCGCGCAACGTTCACACGCTGGGTGCGACGACCGAGTTGCTGGGGCACGTGGGGCGCGACGAGTCTGCACAGAAACTGCGCGCACTGCTCGGCGAGCAAGACATCGCCTGCGCCGGTTTGCTGGCCAGCGCCGCCCGCACGACAAGCGTGAAGACGCGCATCATCGCGCATCAGCAGCAGATCGTGCGCGTGGACCGTGAGACGCGCGGCGCGGTGGATGAACGCGATACGCAGCGGCTGCTCGCGGCCATCGAGAAAAATCTGAGCGGCGCGGACGCGGTGATCGTGTGCGATTACGGCAAGGGCGTGGTCACGCAGGAGTTGCTTGATGGGCTGCGGCAGTTGTGCCGTGCGCGCGGCGTGTGGTTGAGCCTTGATCCGAAACCCGTGCATGACCTGAGCCTGGTGGGCCTCTCGCTGCTCACGCCGAATCGCAAGGAAGCCTTCGAGTTGGCGGGTGTTTCCGACGGCACGCGCAACGCTGATCCGCTCAAGGACGGCAACCTCCAACGCGTGGCTGAGACGTTGCTGATGGAGTTGAACCCGGCGTTGCTGCTCATCACGCTGGGCGACCAGGGGATGCTGCTGTGCCAGCGAGGGCAGAAGCCGTTTCACATTCCGACGGTGGCGCGGGAGATTTTCGACGTGTCTGGCGCAGGCGACACGGTGATTGCGTCGTTCACCCTCGCCATTGCGGCGGGCGCGTCGCCAGTCGAGGCGGCGATCTTTTCCAACCATGCGGCGGGCGTGGTCGTGGGCAAGGTGGGCACCGCCACGGTTTCGCCGGCGGAACTGGCGGAGAGTTTTCGGAGAGAAGGATGAAACGCGCCGTCTTCCTCGACCGCGATGGCACGATCAACGTGGACCGGCATTACTTGAGCAAGCCGGAGCAGTTCGAGCTGGTTCCGGGCGCGGGGCCGGCGCTTCGTCGGTTGCAGGACGCGGGCTTCCTGCTGATCGTCGTCACCAACCAGTCGGGCATCGGGCGCGGCTACTACACGGAGGCGGATTTGCATGCGGTGAACGCGCGGATGAACGAGTTGCTCGCGCCGCTGGGCGTGCGCTTCGCCAAAATCTACTTCGCCCCGGAATCGCCCGAGCAACCGAGCCGGGGCCGCAAGCCAGCGCCGGATTTTCTGCTGGATGCGCGGGGCGAATTTGGCGTGGACCTGAGCCGCAGCTTCATGGTCGGCGACAAGGTGATTGATTTGGAATGCGGCTGGAACGCGGGCGTGCAGCAGAGCCTGCTGGTGCGCACGGGCTACGGCGCAGAGACGGAACAGAAGCACGCGGATAAAATGTCGCGCGCCATCGTGGTGGATGACCTGCCAGCGGCGACGGAATGGATCTTGAGCCAGCGGCGCTAGGCGGCTTACCAGTTGCCGTCCACGATGAGCGAGGTGGCGTTGCGGGCGAGGTCCTCGGCGAGCAGGGGCACTGCCTGACGTTCCGCGCTGACCATATCCGAGCCGGTCCGAATGATGGTCCGCCCGACGATCTCGCGATCGAACAGGACTTTTCCGGTGCCGCGTTCGCGCACGGTGATTTTCGCGGTGAGGCTCAACCCGAAATCGCGCACGGTAAGGGTGTCTGCCGGTTGGTAACTCACGCCACTGCGATCAAACCGTGTGATGACCCCGGTGAGGATCACATCGGATTCTCCCCGGGTGTCGAGCTTGTAGCTGCCGTCCTGCTGGAACCGTTTGCGCAGCGCGTTGCTCAGGGCCTCGATCAGCCGCGGCTCGTTGGTCTGGTTCTTGATGAGACCGATCTGAATGCTGTGCTGGCCGGCGGGAAAGCTGGTGGTCGTGCCGAGCTTGTAACCAGCGCAGCCGGCGCAGGCGAAAACACTGGCAGCAAGGCCGAGGGCGAGCAGGGCGCGCATGATAATTACGGTTTCGGTGCCGGGGCGGGGGGCGCGTTGGTGCCAGTCGTGGCAGCGGGGCCGGCCGCCACACCGGGCAACGTCTTGAGAAACTCGATGCGATGCTTGGCCTCGGCGGCGAAGGTCGAGTCCGGATCCTTGATGAGCACTTCGTTGTAATAAACGAGCGCTCCGCTCCACTGCTTTTTCTTCTCGTAGAACTGCGCGACCTTCATCGCGCCCCGGGCCTGCTCGGCGCGGAGGGAGTCGATGTTCTTGCGCGCCTCGGGCACCCGCTTGTCGTCCGGGTAGAGGGAAATAAAGTCCGTGAAAGTGGCGATGGCCTTGGCGGCGACGCCCTGGTCGTATTCAGCGGTCTTGGCCTGCTTTAGATGCGTCTGGCCGGCTTTGAAGAGCGCGTCGGCGGCGAGGTTTTTCTGGTCGTGGTATTTGTCGGCGGCTTTTTCGTAGGCCTTCACCGCGTCGGTGAACTCGCCGCGCTTTTCGTTCGCGGTGCCGATGCTCATTTGCGCCAGCGGAGCGACGTCGCTGTAGGGCCCGTTCTTGATGACCTTCTCATACATCTTGGAGGTCTTCTCCATGGACGGGAAGAAGGGGATGACACCCCAGAGCTTGAACCACTGGCCGCCGAGGTAGCGGTTGGCGATTTCAAACTGCCGCTTCAACACGTCCTGATAGTTTTCCGCCTTGGGATATTTCTCGAGCAGGGTTTGGTAGGCCTTGAACGCTTCTTCGTCCTTCTTCAATTCCTCAAGGCTGCGCCCGACGAGGAACTGCGCCTTGGGGGCGTAGTCGGACAGCGGCCATTTGTTGACGGTCAACCGGGCGGCCTTGAGTGAAAGGTCATAGTCCTTTTTCTCGAAGGCTTTCTCGGCGACCTCCAACTGATCTTTGGCACGCGTCTTTTTCCAGCTCGAATCGCCGCCGTAAGGCTCGTAGGACCAGCCTTCGCCCGGCTTGTAGATCAGCGGGGCGGGGCACACGTGCGGAAACGCAACCACCACGGCGAGCAGCAGCGTTACGCGGAGAGTCCGTCGAATCATGGGGCGGACTGTAGGTAGCGGGGTGAAGCTCGTCAAGGAAGCCAGCCGACCCAAAATCGCCGCGTATGCGTGGCGATTTGGGGGCGCTTCGCCCGTTGACGCCGCCTTAAAAAGGAGGTATTTGTCTCCCAAGTCCGCCCGACGAGCCTATATGCCTGCATTACCAGCCGCCCACAAGGACACCCTCGCCTTTACCCTGATCGAACTGCTCGTTGTCATCGCCATCATCGCGATTCTGGCGGGGATGCTGCTCCCTGCGTTGAGCACGGCCCAGAGCAAGGCTCGCGCGACCAAGTGCCTCGGCAATCAAAAGCAGGTTGCGCTGGCATGGCTCACTTATGCTGGCGACTTCGATGACAGGTTGGTGAGCAACCCCGGTTGGGGCGGGTTTCCAGGGCCCGGGGCTAATCCTGCCCCCAGTCCTGACGGTAATTACTACACTGCTTGGGCGGTTGGATACATGAAGAATCAGGCCGATGCTGCCAACGGTAATCTGGTGAGCAAGGCTCTGTTGGGTCGATACGCCGGTTCGGATTATCATGTTTTTGCCTGCCCCAAGCCTGACAAGGCACCAGCCACCGCGACCGTTGTGTTTCCCGTTTACATAAGGAACTACTCGATGCCTCAGTCGACGGGCTTTGTCTCCCCGCAACAGTATTTCCGGCGCTTGACAGATTTCCGCCTGCCGACGGACACGTTCGTGTTCATTGAGGAGGGTTTGGAATCTTTGGATGACGGATCATTTTTGATTGGTGGGGCCGGTTGGGGTAACGAAAAACCGGCAACCTATCATAGTCGCAGCGGCGGGTTGATCTACGCAGATGGTCACGCGGAGATGAAGAAATGGGACGCGGCCATTCCAACCGTAAATGACTTTAATTGGTTGTTTTCCCGGTATAACCCATAAGTATCGTCGAATTTAGTAACTCGCTCCGGTATGAATCTTCCCACCAAGCGACATCCGTCCCATGGTTTCACCCTGATCGAGCTTCTCGTCGTCATCGCGATCATCGCGATTCTGGCCGGCATGCTCTTGCCGGCATTGAGCAAGGCAAAGCAAAAGGCTCACGGAGCGACTTGCATGAGCAATCTGAAACAAGTCCAGCTTGGTTGGGCCCTCTATTTTCCAGACGCTGATGGGCGATTGATAAACAATTTGGACGCCGCCCAACAGAGCTGGGTGCTGGGCAACATGACCGTAGGTGCCTCGTCTGGACAAAGTCAGCAGGCCAACACCAACCCCCTCACCATGCTTGACAACACTTGGGTTCAGACGCTTGCCCCTGTTGGGACTCACCCCAACAATGTTACCTTGGGCCAATACGTAGGCAAAAATGCTGGCGTCTTCAAGTGCCCGGGTGACAAAAGTTTTGACAACCCTACGTTGATCCCCCGCGTTCGCAGCATCTCCATGAATCAGGCCGTGGGCAATAACGTGAATGCTAACTGGCTGGCCGACGGCTCCGGCCTATCATTTCAAAAATACAAACGGGAGACCGATCTTGGCTCCCGGGATATGTCGAGCTTGTTTGTTCTTGTGGATGAATTTCCGACCAGCCTCAACGACGGAGGTTTCGCGGTCTGTATGGCTCATTTGGGACATGTCGTTGATTTTCCGGCCAATTACCATAATAACGCCAGTTCGTTCAGCTTTGCAGATGGCCACGTGGAGATTCACAGGTGGAAAGACCGTGACCTACAGCAGCCGGTCAAATACAGCGGAGGCGCGGTCAACTCTTACACTGGCCCGGGGACGGGGTCGCCAACGGATCAAGCTTGGCTGGCCAGTGTAGCTTCCCAATGAAACTCAACGTCTGTCTGGGCACTTCCGCGTTCCTTTGGGCACTCAAGTTGACTGTCGCTTCCGATGAAATGTCTTCTTCTTTTGCTTTTGATCATGGGGTGTGCGGTAAGCGCCTGCCGCCGGAAGTCTGCTAGGCCTATTGAGCCGCCCGCCTCGCCGACCAGCCAGTCAGAGGTTCCTGCCACAACACCTTCAACGCCAACACCAGCGGCGAATTTACCTGCTCAACCTGCTCCCCCCGCGAAACCACAGTCTGGTAAGTCTCAAACAGGCGAATGGAACTACCTGCCGGGCACCAGTGCTTTCGATGATTTGGGCAAGCACTTGATTTCTTTCCAGGCTACTAAGAAGCGTCTTCCGGCTGATATTGACGAGTTATTAGCCGAGAGGCATCTGCCCAAGGCCGTGTTGCCTCCCGGAGGAAGACTAGTAATCAACCAGAAGACAAGAACGGTTGAATACATTGGACCACAATAACCCACTTCGGTAACGGCTAATCTTCCGCCTTCGAGTCCCGGCTCGTCAAATCCCGCACCGCCGCCTTCACGTCTTTGCCCTCGTAGAGCATCGCGTGGACTTGCTCGATGATCGGCGTGCTCACGCCGTGCTTGCGCGCGAGCTGCCACGCGGAGCGCGTCGTGGGGTGGCCCTCCACCACGTGTCGGCTGGCGGCGAGCAAGTCGAACAGTGGCACTCCCCGGCCCAGCTCTTCGCCAAAACCACGGTTGCGGCTGAGTTTTGAGAAACACGTCACCGTGAGATCGCCGAGGCCGCTCAAGCCGGTGAAGGTCTCCGCCTGCGCACCGCACGCCACGCCCAGACGACGCATCTCCGCCACCGCGCGCGTAACCAACGCGGCCTTGGCGTTGTCGCCGAAACCCAGGCCGTCGCCCACGCCGGCGGCAATGGCGATGATGTTTTTGAGCGCACCGCCCAGTTCCACGCCCAGCAGATCACCACTCGTGTAAACCCGGAATGCGGGCCGGTGAAAGAGGCTTTGCACCACGCGCGCCACGCCGAGGTCCGAGCTCGCGGCCACAATCGCCGTGGGAATTCCGCGCGCCACTTCTGGTGCCAGGGTGGGGCCGGAGAGCGCAGCGACCTTGGCTCGCGGCGCGCACGCCTGGAGCACGCCGCACATCGTCAGGCCGCTGTCATGCTCGATGCCCTTGGTCACGCTTACGGCCAGCCCGCGAAAATCGGCCAACGCGCCGGTCACTTCGCGGAAGGCTCGCGATGGCACGGCCACGATGACTTCTTTGGCTCCCCGCAGCGCTTCGGCGAGGTTGTCCGTGTAACGCAGACCCGCCGGGAGCGCCACGCCGGGCAGGTAACGCTCGTTGCGCCCCGTGTTACGCAACGAGGCGAGGTGCGCGGGATCGTGGCCCCAAAGAGTCACTTCATGGCCCGACTCGCGGAGCAACTTAGCGAGCGCGGTGCCCCACGCACCGGCACCGAGGACGGTGATGTTCATGTGGATGTTTTGCCACGAAAGGACGCAGAGGACACAGAGAAAGATGGGCAATTTCCAACGCCCCACGTCGAGTGCGCAATAATCAACTCCGCAGCGTCGCGCCCCGTTGAAGGTTGATTACAGAGTGTTGAGCGTTGGACGTTTCGGCTCTTCATCATTGCACTCTCTGCGCCCTTGCGCGGCTAAGATTTCTTCTCCTCCGGCGCCGAGGCGGGAGATTCCGGGTTCTTCGTGCCGATGCGGTTCTCGGTGCCGGCCCGCAGCCGCTCGATGTTGGCCTTGTGCTTGTAAATCGCCAGCGCGCCCAGTGCCGTCGAGACGCCGATGAGCAATGCGCCGTTGCCCGTAAGCCACACCGCCAGCGGCAACGCCACCGCCGCCACGATGGACGCGAGCGAGACGTAGCGGCTCGCCGCGAAGACCACTAGCCACGTCGCCAGCGCGATGCCGAAGGCCGCCGGGGCCAGCGCCGCGAAGACGCCCGCCGTGGTGGCGATGCCCTTGCCGCCTTTGAAACGAAGCCAGCAGGTGTAGTTGTGCCCAAGGATGGCGCAGATGCCGGCTAGCGCCGGCAGATGGTGCATGATTTCGGACAGGTTCGAGGAGGACGAGGTCCAGGAAGAAAAGACCGGGAGGGAAAGATGGTAGCCTCGCTCAACAAAAGGACCGATTACAGAGACAGCCAGCGCCCCCTTCATTGCATCTACAGTCAGCACGAAGATTCCCGCTCCCTTGCCGAGGATGCGGAAAACATTTGTCGCGCCGATGTTCCCGCTGCCCACGCTGCGGATGTCCACGCCCTTCGCCTTCGCGACGAGAAAGCCCGTCGGGATCGAGCCGAGCAGATAGCTCAGGAAAATCAACGTGATCAAAGCGGCAGCCACGCGCCGAGTATGTTTCCGGGAGCCGAAGTTCAAAGTTCAAAGTTCAACTTCGCTCAACGGAACGTGAGCGTTAGAAGTCCCACCCCAAGTCAACGCGGATCAAGCAACCATCCAGTGCAGCGTCTGCGCGAACGACTGCTGACTATGCCGAAGTCGAGTTGAAGGCCGGGCGGCCTGGCTTGAGGCGCGTTCTTTTCGGCTTGGAGATCGTTTTGAAATTCCTTGCTCCCACCATTAGTGGGGTGCTAACAACATTCAGCGTCTATTTGAAGTGGTTAGGCGCATTTATGCGTTGCCCCAAATGCGGTTGCCTGGATGACAAAGTGATCGATTCCCGTGGTTCGCGGGAAGGTTCCACCATTCGTCGCCGCCGCGAGTGCCTCAAGTGCGAACATCGCTTCACCACTTACGAGGAAATCGAGCACGCCGGCCTCATGGTGGTGAAGCGCGATGGTCGCCGCGAGGAGTTCACCAAGGAAAAACTGCTGGGCAGCCTCAAGGCTGCCTGCGCCAAGCGTCCCGTGCCGGCCGCCGAAATCGAGGCGCTCGCCGAAAACATCACCGACCGCGTCACCGACGAGTTCGACTCCGAGGTGCCGAGCAAGGCGCTGGGCGAAATGGTCATGGCCCGCCTGCGCGAGTTGGACAAAGTCGCCTACGTCCGTTACGCGAGCATTTACCGGCGCTTCGAGGAAGCGGAGGACTTCCTCGACGCGCTCAAACAAGTGGAGGCCAAAAGTGATACAGCTACATTCCCACTGCCTGGTATTTGAAACCGCCAACGGCGACCACATCCCCTGTGCGGTCGAGGATGTGAGCGTCGAGGTCATCGGTGAGGCGCTCGAACAGCTTGATCACGAAGTCGTGAAGGAAGCTGCCGCGGCCGTGCTGCACTACTTCAAAGTCGAGCGGCAGCAAACCGTTGTGACCATCGCCGAGTTCACCGCCGCGCTTGAAGAAGTGCTGCGTGGACTCGGCCTCATTGTCATCACCACGCAGGCGAAACCAGTCCCCGAACTGAGCGGCCCCGTTTCGGAAACGAGCCTTGCCGCGCTCGCCTTGGAATCCGGCGATGGCGGGGAACTTCTCTTCTTCCCGCGCCTGCGCGAGGAGATGCGGACTCAACTCAGCCTGTCCCCGCGCCTGATGCGCTTCAACGGTCTGCACGACTGCGTGAAGCGGCTCGTGGGCGCGCGCCGCTGGTGCGACCGCTGCCGGGCGATGAGCGACCAGATTGTGGGCTACCTCCGCCAGTGCCTCGATGAGAACCACCGGGCCGACTGCGCGCTGGTGGTGAGCTAGGCGCGATGCGGGTGGGCGGAGGCTGGACAGAAAGAACGAGCCCCAAACCGATGGGCTTCGAGCGTGTTCATGTCATTACTAAACCGCATCTCGATGGCCTTCTGGGCTGCAAAGGTTGAGAAGCTCGTCCGAAGCCCGCCCGGCAGCGATGAGGGATTCTCACCTGAGTCAATTGCGCGTGAAGGTCAGACTGTCTTCAATGCCTTCAGCACTTGGAGCATAGTGTGTGAGGAGGTGCTCGATACTCAGTTTCCATGCGTCCGCTTCGAGAGGGCTCACGCAGAACTACGGCGCCGTGGCATTTCCGATGCGGAGTTGGTCGAGATGCGACGGTTTGCTTGGCTCACTGCGGGTTGGCTGAATTACGAGATGATGCTGTGGGATTGGTGCCAGTTGGATGAGAATGACATCTGCCGTGCAATTGAATGGCAGTTTTCCGACGGCTGGATTTCGAAAGCGGAGAAAGACCGGAGAGTTGAGTATGCAAAGCGTTACGACAAAGCACCCTAAGCTCATGCGGGCACTCCACGCTTTTGTTCTGTCAGGCTTTGACCAAAGATCTATCGTTGAGCAACGCGCATACACATGAGCAAAACCCTCTTTGAACGCATCGCCGCGAAGGAGATTCCGGCGAACCTGGTTTACGAAGACGAGCACGTCGTCGCTTTCCGCGATCTCCATCCGCAGGCGCCCACGCACATCCTCATCGTGCCGCGCAAGCCCATCCCCCGCATCGCTGATGCCACGCCTGCCGACCATGCGGTGGTCGGGCACCTGTTGCTCAAGGCGGCCGAAGTTGCGAAACAGGTGGGCCTCGCCAACGGCTACCGGCTTGTCATCAAGTGGCGGAAGGGGAGGGATTCGAACCCCCGGTAGGGTTGCCCCTACTCCTGATTTCGAGTCAGGTGCCTTTAACCACTCAGCCACCCTTCCTGCCGGTCAGCTACAACGACCTGCGTCGTAAATGGAGCTTTCAAATCGGCCGTTTGATACAGCAACCCGACACTGGTTGCGTGAAAAACGCAAAGCCTAACCCAGCACCGCCCGCCGTGTCGAAATCGCTCTAGAAGACGCCGTATGCAAGCTCGACCCGTTACGTTCCGGCCGACTCGTATTTTGCGAGGAATCGAGTCCGCGGCAAGCTGATTCGCCAAAGCCTCAAGACCGAAGTGCCTTCTGTGGCCAAGCTCCGCTTCAGTGATTCGGAGAAACAAGAGCGATCCGGCCCAGCGAACTCTTCGGTGTGGCCTGACCAGGTTACAGAAAGTCTGGAAGCCAGCCGCTAGTGCAGCGTGTCGCACTCCAGCGCAGGCTGACCCCAACCCATGGCGTGGCTCGTGGCGGTTTCCGCGAGAAACCGAATCCATGCCGAAGGGCGACTTGTGCTGGACCGGAAGGCACGCGGGGCCTGACGCGATGTCGGTGTTATCTATCCGACGTATGCCAGCAATAAAGTGAGCTGCAACGAGATGATTTCAGGTTTCAGGAAATAGCGCGGCGATCAGGGTTGCCGATTCTTTGCCTTGCTGCCGGGCGGGGGATTCCGAAAGATGCCGCCTCGCGTTCCGCGCGTCGTCGCGGGGTGCTGAATGAGCCTTCACAAATGAAACAAAAAGCTTACGCCGCCGCCGGGGTGGACATTGATTTGGGCAACAAGGTCAAGGGCACGCTGCCCAAGCTCCTAGCTAGCACGCATCGCCGCGAGGTGCTGGGCAAGGTGGGCGGTTTCGGCGGCCTCTTCGCGCTGGACGTGAAGAAGTATCGTCAGCCCGTGCTGGTCAGCTCCGTGGACGGCGTCGGCACCAAGCTGAAGCTGGCCTTCGCCATGGACAAGCACGACACCATCGGCGAGGACTTGGTGAACCACTGCGTCAACGACATCGCGGTGCTCGGTGCGGAGCCGCTGTTCTTCCTCGACTATCTCGGCACCGGCAAGCTGGAGCCGCACGTCTTCACAGACATCATCAAGGGCTTCGCGCGTGGGTGCGCGGCCAACGGCTGCACGCTCATCGGCGGCGAGACGGCGCAGATGCCGGGCTTTTACCAGGCGGGCGAATACGATGTGAGCGGCACGATCGTGGGCGTGGTGGAGAAGTCCCGGATGCTCAACGGGCAGAAGTCCGTGAAGCGCGGTGACGCGGTCATCGGCATCGCATCGAGCGGACTGCACACGAATGGCTACTCGCTGGCGCGGAAGATTTTGTTCGAGCAGCTCAAGTTCCAGCCAGGCGACTTCGTGCCGGACCTGCACAACACGGTGGGCGAGGAGCTGCTCAAGGTTCACGTCAGCTACGGCCCGCTCGTGCAGGCACTGCTGAAACGCTTCAACTCAAAATCCAAAACGCCAAACTCTAAACTGCCAGTGAGGGCCTTCGCGCACATCACCGGCGGCGGCTTCGTGGACAACATTCCTCGCGTGCTGCCGGCCAAGTGTGACGTGGTCATCCGCAAGGGTTCGTGGGAACTGGGGCCGTTGTTTCAGTTGCTCGCGGAGCGGGGCGGAGTGGACGAGGCAGAGCTTTACCAAGTCTTCAACATGGGCGTGGGCATGGTGGCCATCGTGGCGGCTGAGCAGGTGGATGCCGTGCTGAAGTTCATCCGCGGTCAGAAGCACACGGCGTGGCACATCGGCGAAGTGGTGAAGGGCACGGGCGCGGCCCGTGTGGAGTAGCCGCCGAGCGCAATAGGAGAATTCATGGCAGAAGAATGGGGCGCAGAAACTGCTGCCCTTACTCTGGAACGAGTAGGGCGAGCATTTTGATCACCTCGCTGGTGGTCCACTTTCGGTCTTGCCGATGAGCGAACCACCCTGAGTTACGGCTAACCACTCCGGGTCAGCGCTTGCCAGCCTGCCCGCCGGCTCGCACCCTGCGCTGCGTTGTGGCTGACCAACACTTTCTCATCATCGGCGGCGGCATCGTGGGCTTGGCGACTGCCATCAAGCTCGCCCGCAAACTTCCCGCCGCCCGCATCACCGTCCTCGAAAAGGAGCCCGGCGTGGGCCGCCACCAGAGCACGCACAACAGCGGCGTGCTCCACTGCGGTCTCTACTACAAGCCCGGTTCGCTCAAGGCCCGGCTCGCGGTCAGCGGCGTCGCGGAGATGACGGAGTTTTGCCTCAAGCACGTCATCCCTCACGAGGTGTGTGGCAAGCTCGTCGTGGCGGTGGATGAAACCGAGGTTTCGCGTCTCCGGAATTTGCAGGAGCGCGGCACGCAGAATGGTTTGGCCGGCTTGCGCTGGCTGGGTCCAGAGCAAATGCGCGAGATCGAGCCGCATGTCGGCGGGGTCGCCGCGTTGCACGTGCCGCAGGAAGGCATCGTGGATTACGCGCGGGTCTGCGCGACGATGCTCGAGTTGATCACCCAGGCCGGGAACCGCGTCGTGACTTCCGCCTGTGTCACCGGCTTGCGCGAGCACGCCGCTGGTTGGGTGGCGGAGACGACGGCGGGCGCCTTCGAGGGCACTTTCATCGTGAACTGCGCCGGGCTGCACAGCGACCGCGTGAGCGAGCTGGCCGGCGAGCGGCGCGACGTGCGGATCGTTCCCTTCCGCGGCGAATACTATCAGCTCAGGAAGGAACGTGAGTCGCTCGTGCGGCATTTGATTTACCCGGTGCCGGATCCGCAGTTCCCGTTCCTCGGCGTGCATTACACGCGGATGATCCACGGCGGCATTGAGGCCGGGCCGAACGCGGTGCTGGCCTTTGCCCGGGAGGGCTACACAAAGACTGACTTGAATGTCGCCGACCTGCTGGACGCCGTGACATTCGAGGGCTTGTGGAATTTCCTCGGCAAACACCCGCGCATGAGCTGGGAGGAAATCAAACGCAGCTTCAGCAAGGAGCTGTTCTGCGCGTCGCTCCAGCGGCTCGTTCCCGAAATCCGCGAGGACGATCTGGAGCCCGGCGGTGCAGGCGTGCGCGCGCAGGCGATGTCACCGGACGGCACGCTGGTGCAGGACTTCTGTCTCGTTGCGCGGCCCAAGGCGCTGCACGTGTTGAATGCCCCGAGCCCGGCGGCCACGGCATCGCTCGCGATCGGCGAGGAAATCGCACGGCGGGTGGCGGAGGGTTGAACCACTGAGACACAGAGAGCTCAGAGAGGGACTACAAGAGCCAAACTGAAATTTTCATGCGTTCCTGATTCCTCCCTGTGCTCTCCGTGTCTTTGTGGTGAAAAGCCATGCCTGCCTTGACTCCGCTGTGTCCATAGCCAAGCTCGCGCGCATGCGTTCCGCCGTTTGCCTCGCGTTGCTTGCTGCCGCCCTTTCCACTCCCGCCACCGACTGGCCGAGGTTTCGCGGCCCGGACTTGAATGGCGTTTCCCGCGAAGTCGGCTGGTCCTCGACCTGGTCAGCGGACGGACCGAAAGTTGCGTGGCGCGCGAAGCTCGGCGTCGGGTTTGCCAGCGTCGTGGCCAGCCAAGGCAGGGTCATCACTACCGGCCACGATGGACGCGCGAAAGGCGAGGCCACGATTTGGTGCCTGGACGCCGCGACGGGCAAGGAGTTGTGGAAGCACAGTTACGCCGCCCCGCTGGGCAACAAATATTTCGAGGGCGGCACGACCGGCACGCCGACGATTGAGGGCGACCGCGTTTATCACCTCAGCCGGCTGGGTGATTTCTTCTGTCTCGAACTGGCGACGGGCAAGGTGGTTTACCAGAAGCAGCTTGTCACCGAGCTGGGTGTGGACGTGCCCGAGTGGGGCTTCGCCGGCTCGCCGCTCGTCGAGGGCAAGCTCATCATCCTCAGCGTCGGCAGTCACGGCACCGCGCTCGACAAGGCCACAGGCAAGGTTGTTTGGCAGAATGGCAAAGGCTCTGCCGCCTACGCCACGCCGATCCCGTTCGATCTCGACGGCACGCGCTGCGTCGCCCTCCTCACGCATCGCGAATGCGCCGCCGTGGAAGTCGCCACCGGCAAAGTGCGCTGGGCGCGGAAGTTTGTGTCCGCCTACGACACCAACGCCGGCGCACCGGTGGTGCAGGACGGCGTCGTGTTGATTTCCGGCGAGACCGCGCTGGCCACGAAGCTGAGCCTGCGCGATGGCGCGCCCGTAGCAGGCTGGAAGTCGGAGACGTGGACGCAGTTCAACGCGGGCGTCGTGCTCGGCGGCTACCTTTACACGTTCCACGGTCAGGCCGGCAAACCGGCGGTAGGCGAGCTGCGGTGTCTCGACTGGCAGACCGGTGCGACGAAGTGGGCGCAAAAGGGCATGGGCGTCGGCTCGCTCATGGCGGCGGATGGAAAGCTGATTGTCCTCAGCGAGACCGGTGAAATCGCCGTCGTCGCCGCGAACCCGCAAAAGTTTGAGGCCCTCGCCCGCGCGCAAGTGCTCGGCAAGAAATGCTGGACCGTCCCCGTGCTGGCCAACGGCCGTCTCTACGTTCGCAACGTGCCGGGCGAGTTGCTCGCGCTGGACGTGAGTGGAAAGTAGGTCAGGCTTTCAGCCGGCTTCAAACTTCCTCGCGGTGTGGGCAGGAGACTGGCGTTCTCGCTCCGAAGACTGGAGCCGCTTTGAGGCGGAGTTGGATGCCGGTGAGATCGAATCGGCGCTTCCGAACCGAACTCACGATGGCCGTCAGATGTCAGGCGGGAAGCCTGACCTGCTTCGAGCTGCAAACCGCAGTTGCCGCCACGCGCCACCTCGCGCAAGCTGTCCCACGACATGTCCGCCGCGCCGCGCATTCTCTACTGTCACTGCCAATACGCTCAAGTCGTCCCGCCCGAGGTGAAAGCCGCCGTGCTGCAAAAACTCTCCGACTCCGGCATGGCTTTCGATGCCGTGGCCGACCTTTGCGAGATGAGCGCCCGACAAGACCCATCGCTCAAGCGCCTGGCCGACGGCGGGCCGGTGAAGATTGCCGCCTGCTTCCCGCGCGCCGTGAAATGGCTCTTCCACACCGCCAACGCCGACCTCCCCCTCGACACCGCTGAAGTGCTCAACATGCGCGTGCAAAGCGCCGAGGAAGTCTGCACCGCCCTCTTCAACGGCGAAGTGAAGCCAAATTTGCCGCAGGGGAAAATTACTACGGGCAGCCAGCCGTAGGGGTGTGGCCGGCTACTTTTTCTTCCCCTTGCCGGCGGCGGTCTTCGCGTTTTTCACGATCTGCACCGGCACGGCATTTTGCTGCGGCTCGCCGGGCGTGCTGCGGCCATCGGTAACGTATTTCTCCAGAAGCTTGGTCAGGCGGGTTACGATGTCGGGATGTTTGTCCTGGAGGTTGGTTTGTTCGCCGATGTCCTTGTCCAAATCGTAGAGCTGGACGGCGGGGAGCTCGGCGGCCTTGGGCGCGCCGGGCCTGGGATCGCTCCAGCCGCCGGAGTCACGGCAGAGTTCGAGTTTCCAGTTGGCCTGGCGGATGGCGAAGGAGCCGTTGATGGAATGATGCACGACGGCCTCGCGGAGCGGGGCTTTGTCCTGACCCGTCAGCGCGGGGAGAAAGCTCACGCTGTCTTCGGCTGCGTTGGCCGGGGTTTTCGCTCCGATGATTTCGGCAACCGTGGCCATGAAGTCAGTGAGGCAGAGCAGTTGGTCGGATTTGGTGCCGGGCTTGATGCGTCCGGTCCAGCGGACGAGGAACGGGATGTGATGGCCCCCATCGAAGATGTCCGCCTTGTGTCCCCGAAAAGTGTGGCTGGGGTTGTGGCCCTTGGCGAGCAGCGCGGGGAAGTCGGCTTGTGGCGAGCAGCCGTTGTCGCTGGTGACGATGAACAAGGTGTTTTCTCCGAGGCCGAGCCGGTCCACTTCGGCGAGCAACTGGCCGATGCAATGATCCGTCTGCATCACGAAGTCTGCGTAGGGATTGAGGCCGCTCTTGCCCTGCCACTCCTTTGTGGGCGCAATCGGCGTGTGCGGCGATGGCAGCGGGAGGTAGAGGAAGAACGGCTGGCCAGCCTTCGCATCGGCAGCTCGGGACTTCACGTAGTCAACCGCCTTGGCGGTCAGCGTGGGGAGCACGTCCTCGGCTTCGAAGTCCGGCGCGGCGGGGCCGAAGCGCGTGAAGCCGGCCTTGCCGCTCATCATGGGAAACTTTTTTTCCGCCGTGGGCAGCTTGGTGACGCGATCATTCTCAATGAACGTATAGGGCACCATGTCGAGCGAGGCGCTGATGCCGAAGTAGTAGTCGAAGCCGACGGCGTTGGGCCCGTTCTTGATGGGCTGGGTGAAGTCCACGTTGTTCACCTGCGCGGGAGACTCGATGTTCAGCTCGGCCACGTCCTTGCCCGCCTGCTTCACCCAGTCCATGCCGAGGTGCCATTTGCCGATGGCGGCGGTGTGGTAGCCGTGGTTCTTCAGCAACTGCGCGACGGTGAGCCGACCGGGCTCGATAAGGCGCGGGCTGAGGCCGCCGAGCACACCGGACTGGAGCTTGGAACGCCAGTTGTAGCGGCCGGTCATGATGCCGTAGCGCGTGGGGGAGCAGACGGAGGAACTGGAGTGAACGTCGGTGAAATACATTCCACCCGCCGCCAGCTTGTCCAAGTTCGGCGTGGCGATTTTGCCCTGCGGGTTCAGGCACTTCACGTCGCCGTAGCCGAGGTCATCGCACAGGACGTAGATGAAATTGGGCTTGGCGGGTGCGGCCGAAGCGACCGCAGTGAAAAACGCGAAGGTTAGTGCGGAGAGCAAGGCTTTCATGCGCGGGAGGTTAACGGAGAAAAATTCCACTTCAAGCCGCCGGCTCACTCCACCGGCAGTGTGATCTGCACTTCGAGTCCGTGCGGCTCGCGGTTCTTCGCGGTGACGGTGCCGCCGCAACCTTCAATGCATGTTTTCACGATGGCCAGTCCGAGGCCCGCGCCGCCGGTGTCCCGCGCGCGATCCGGTTCCAACCGGTAGAAGGCGTCGAAAATCCGGTCGAGATGTTGCGGCGGCACGCCGGGACCAAGGTCGGACACGCTGATGACAACGGCGCTGTCTACAGCACGCGCGGTGATGGTGATAGGGCCGGCGCTGCCCGCGTAACGCAGGGCGTTGCGGATCAGGTTAGCGAGCGCGCGTTGCAGCAGCTCGGGGCTGGCCAGGCAAGTGAGCTCGGCCGGCACCTGCACGAGAACGTCGGTTTCGTCCGCCGCCTCGCGTTTCGCAGCGGCCTTGGCGATGGCTTTGATGTTGGTCAGTTTGCGTTTGATGTTGGCGGGCTTGAGCGAAGCTTTCGAGACGACGAGCAGTTCGTTGACGAGGTCGCTGAGGTGCTGCACTTCTTCCCGCACATCTTCGAGGCAGGGTTTTTGTTGCTCGGAACAGTTTTGTTCAAGGATGCCGACCGACATCTGGAGGCGCGCGAGCGGCGAGCAGAGTTCGTGGGCGAGGTCGCCGGTGGAGCGCTTCTGGCCGTTGACGAAGCCCTCCAGGCGCGCACTCATCCGGTTGATCGAGACGCCGAGCTGGCCCAGTTCGTCGGTGCGCGTCTCGTCCACCCGCACGTCGAACTGGCCGTCTGCGATCTGTCGCGTGGCGCGGGTCATTTGCCCGACGCTGCGCGTGACGCCGCGAATGAGCGGAAACCAAAACAGGCCGGACAGGCCGACGATACCGGCGCAGCTCAACAGCCACGGCCGGTAATCAAAAAAGAAACCGCCGGCGCTGAAGGTGGCGGAACGGGCGAGCAACGTGGCGCGTTGGTGTCCACCGTGAACGCCCGGGCGCAGGGCCAGCATGAGCCCGACCCAGTAGGCGCGCGGGTTGTCGGACTGAACGAGAAACCGGTGGTGAATCGGCGCGGAACCAGGCACCTCAACCGGCCCCGACCCGCGGGCCGGCTCGATCTGTTCCCCGTCCATCGGTGGGCGGCGGTTGCCGCCGGGGCCATTCGGGGGCGGACCGCCGCGCGAATCCGGCGGGCGCGGCGGCAGCCCGAGGTTGTCGCCCTCCAATTCGCTGCGCGGGCCGCGCGCACCGCGTTCACCAAAGCCACCGGGCGGCGGGTTGCGCCGGAACTGTCCATCCTCATGCCTTGCCGGGCGCGGCAGTTGACTGCGCAGGCTCTCGGGCAATTGCAGTTGCTCACCGGCCAGGATGGCCTGGTCAGGGTCGAGCAGGAGAAACAAGACTCCGTGCTTGCGTCCGTAGCGGGCCAGCACTTCGTTCCACTCGCTCCGGGGAGAACCCTCCAGTTCGCCGATGATGGCGCGGGCGGTGGATTCGACGCGGCCGCCGACGTGGCCGGCGAGGAAGGAGTCGAAGCCGCTGCGGGTCGCGTAGCGCAGGCCGGCCCACGCGATGACGATCAGGACAATCAAGTTCAGCGAGAACCAGATCAGGATCTTCGTGGTAAGGGACGAGCGCGCGTTCATGGGGCGTCCGGTCGGATCAGCATGTAGCCAGCGGAACGGACCGTGCGGATGAAACGCGGTTCACGCGGGTCGTCACCGAGCTTCTTGCGCAGCCCGGAGATATGCACGTCGATCGAGCGGTCGAACACTTCGTAGTTGCGGTTGCGGATTTCATCGAGCAATTGCTCGCGGGATTTCACACGGCCTTGCGCGCGGGCCAGCGAGAGCAGGAGGTCGAATTCGACGGGCGTGAGGATGAGCGCCTGCCGGCCCAACGTGGCGGTGCGGGCGCTGACATTGATGTGGAGGTCGCCAACGCTGACGATTTCATCGCCGTCGGCGGTGGACGCGGCACCCGGGTGCGTCGTGCGGCGGGTGACGGCGCGCAACCGCGCGAGCAGTTCGCGCGTGGAAAAAGTTTTGGGCAGGTAATCATCCGCACCCAGTTCCAAACCGACGATGCGGTCCGCCTCTTCGCCGCGCGCCGTGAGCATGAGCACCGGCACGCTGGAGCGGGAGCGGATGCGCTTGAGCACCTCGAAGCCGTCGCAGCCCGGCAGCATGAGATCCAGGACGACGGCGTGCCAGGACTCGGCCGTGGCGCGCTCCGCGCCTTCCGGTCCGGTGTGCGCGGCCTGGACGCTGTAGCCGAGGGGTTCGAGGTAGTCCTTGATGAGCCGGCAAAGCTTGCGGTCGTCATCGATGAGGAGGACGCGCGTGGCGGACGTGGCAGGAGCGGGCTTGTCGGATGCGGCCATAGATGCGTTGGCTCCGGGCATAGCAGAGGCCGATGAGTTTGGAAACTCGCGCGTTCCCGGCAGGAGTGGGTTGGTCAGCATGGCAGCACCGAACGAGTGGAGGATTTTCATTGCGCCTGCGTGGAGCGAGCAGATTTACACGGGCTTAACAAATCTGCCGGAGTCAGCTCACGATCCCTTTACACGGGCGAGTCAGATTGGTCCCCGCAACGGTCGCCGCCATGCACGATCCAAACCCACTTCACCATTTCCTTTCTCGCCTCCTCCGCTAACGTCCCAACTACTGCCACCATGCGCCCCCGGAATCTTCTCCCTCTCCTCACTGCTTCGTTGATGGCGCTCGCGCTCGTGGCGCTAACGCACGCGCAGAACCGCCCGCCGGAACCGCGCGGTGCCGGTGGACGCAACGGTGAAAAGATGGGCAAGCAATACGCGGCCCCGCCGGGCGATGGCCAGAGTCCGGGCTCGAATCAGGTCAGCATCGTCATCGAGGGTGGCTTCCGGGTCATTCGCGCCAACGGCCTGCCGGACCACGCGCCCGGCCAGTTTCCGAATCGCGGCAACCCGAACGTGATCGCCGTGCAGAACTACCACTTCCGCGTCCCGCTCCAGCCGAAGGAGAACACGCAATTCACCCCACTCCGGATGCATCCGTTTGGCGTGGCGCTCAACGGCGTCGTCTTCGATCCCGGTGCGGCCGAGTGGTGGCAGATGGACCCGCGCTCGGGCTGGACACTGGATCCGATCAGCGGCTCGCAAAAGCTCGGTGTGGACCGGCACAACGCACACGTCCAGCCTACGGGGGCATATCACTATCACGCAATGCCGACGGGCCTGATCGAGCGCGTGACGGGCGGCAAGGAGAAGGTTGCGCTGGCCGGCTGGGCGGCGGATGGCTTCCCGATTTACGGGCCGTGGGGCTACGGCGACGCGAAGGACACCAACAGCGTCGTGATACGCTTGAAGTCCAGCTATCGGCTGCGCGAAGGCACGCGAGCCAGCGGGCCGGGCGGGAAGTTCGATGGCAGTTACGTCGAGGATTTTCAGTTCGTGAAGGGCGCGGGCGATTTGGACGAGGCCAACGGGCGGTTCGGGGTCATGCCGGAGTTTCCGCAAGGCACCTATCACTACGTCTTGACCGATGATTTCCCGTTCATCCCGCGTCAGTTTAAGGGCACGCCAGACAGCAGCTTTTTCCGCCACGGCCCGCCGCCCATGCGGTTCGGTGCCGGCGAGGTGGGCTTCCGTGGCGGCCCGGGACCGAAAGGTCCACCGCCGGGAAAAGATGGCCGGTAAACGCAGGAACTTTACACTGAGCCCGTGAGCGCGACGCCCTCCGAGCTAACTCCAGAACCTCCGGACAATCCCCGCGTGGGCGGCGACGGGGAGACGTTGTCGCGCGATACGGCGCAACCTGGCGGCTCCAGCGGATCGGCCGCGATGAAGTTCCGCCCTCCCGTTCGCGACCTCTCTGGCTCGGAGTTGGGCCAATACCGGCTCGTCCGGAAGATCGCCGAGGGCGGCATGGGCGAGGTCTATGAGGGCGTGCAACTCAAGCTTGACCGGCCGGTCGCCGTGAAACTCCTGGCCGAGCAACTCGCCCGCGAGCCCGAATTTCTCGCGCGGTTCGAGCGTGAGGCCAAATCCGCTGCGGCGCTCAATCATCCGAACATCGTGCAGGTGTATGATTTTGGGTGCGCCGACGGGCAGTATTATTTCGTGATGGAACTGGTCGAGGGCCAGGACCTTTCCCTGCTCGTGAAGGCACACGGCAAGCTGCCCATTCCGGTCGCGCTCGAATACTTCGAGCAAGCCGTCCTCGCGCTTCAGTTCGCGGCGCGCCACGCCATCATTCACCGCGATGTGAAGCCCGCCAACTTGATGCTCACCCGCGACGGACGGGTGAAGGTCGCCGATCTTGGCCTGGCCAAAAAACTCACCGATGACTCCGAAGTGACCTTGACCGGCGTGGGCATGGGCTCGCCGCATTTCCTCGCTCCCGAGCAGGCGGACGATGCGGCGCATGTGGACCATCGCGCGGACATTTATTCGCTCGGCGTCACGCTGCTCTTTCTACTCACCGGCAAACGCCCGTATGACGGGGCCTCGAATTTCTCCGTCGTTCTGGCCCACGCGAACAAGCCGCTGCCCACGGGCTTCGAGCTGGGCACGCCGCTGCCAGATGAAATCGAGCGGTTTATCAAACGCATGACCGCCAAAGCCCCGGAGGGCAGGTATCAAAGCTACGAGGAACTGCTCGCGGACTTGCAACGCGTGAAGGCCGGGCACGGCCCGCGCGTGGCCTGGGGGCAGCTCCTGCGGCATTCAAAAGCCGCGCGGTTTGCTGGAATGGGCATCGTCGCCGTTCTCGTGCTTCTGTTCGTCGGCCCGCGATGGGGATCCGACCGGAAGTCACTTCCTGTCGAGTCCGAAACGCCACCGGCCCAAGTGGCGCAGCCAAATGAGCGCCCCCAACGCACCGAGCCACCGCCCCCACTTCCCACTGAGCGGCCGTTGCCCGGGCCCGGTGAACGGCCTGGCTTCAGCGATTCGATGGAGAGGGGCAAAGGCAAAGGCGGGCCCGCCATGAAAGGCATGGGTGGCGGCTTGCGACCGCCCTGGCCGCGCCGGCCCGAACCGGATCGTCATCCGCTCCGCGACGCGCCGATTCCGCAGATGCTCGCCGAGGCAGATGCCTACGCGGCCGCTAACAAGGAAGAGTTCGTGGAGATCATCCACCGTTATGGCCAGATCGAGGAAAAGGTGAGCGGCACCCCGTGGCAGAAGGAAGTCGAACGCCGTTTCGACCAGGCGCAGCAGAAACTTGAAGCCGCCGCCGGCGCCTATATCAAGCAAACGGAGGCCAGGATGGAACCCTTGTTGCAGGCCGGAAAATTCGATGAAGCTTATCAACTATGGCGGGATTTTCCGCTGCGCTTCCAAACGATGGAGACCGACCAGGAGGTGTTGCAACTGCTGCGCCGCCGTCTGCCGCCGGACTTCGTGCCTCGATGAAACTACAGCAGCCTCTCGCAGTCCTGATCTGCCTTACTGGCTGCCTCTCTCTCTTGGCGGCCGATGCGGACTGGCCACGCTTCCGTGGGCCGAACGGCTCGGGCATCGCGGTCGGTGCGCAGCCGCCCACGACTTGGAGCGACACTCAAAACTTGAAATGGCGGACCGAGTTGCCGGGGCCGGGCACTTCCAGTCCCATCGTCGTCGGCGAACGCGTGTTCCTCACGTGCTGGACCGGCACGAGTGCGATCACGCGGCAGATCGTGTGCGTGCAACGCGCGACCGGGAAAATTCTCTGGGCCAAATCCATTGCGAGTGAGGCTACGCCAGATCGCTACGACGGCTTTCTCACCGAGCACGGCTACGCGAGCCACACCCCGGTGAGCGACGGCGAAAAGGTGTTCGTTTATTTCGGCCGGGGCGGCGCGGCGGCCTTCGACTTGGAGGGAAATCAGCTCTGGCATGCGCAATTGGGCAACGATGCGAATCGCAAGAACTGGGGTTCCGCTGCCAGCCCCGTGCTCTACAAAAACACCGTCATCGTCACCGCCTCCGAAGAGGCGCACGCCGTCGTGGTGCTCGACAAGGCCACGGGCAAAGAAGTTTGGAAGGCCACCGGCTCCGCGCTCGAATACGTCTTCAACACGCCAGTGCTCGCCGGCAGCGACACGCAGCCGGAACTGATGCTCGCCCTGCCGGATGAGCTGTGGGCGCTCAACCCTGACAACGGCAAGCTCCGGTGGTTCGCGGCCACCGGCCTGCCCGGCAACATCGCTCCGAGCGTGGTCGTGGGTGAGGGCGTCGTGTTTGCGTTCGGCGGTTTCCCGCAGCTCGGCGCGGTCGCTTACCGCACCGGCGGCAGGGGTGACGTGGGCCAGACACATCAGCTCTGGATCACGCGCAACAGCACTTATATCCCCACGCCCGTGCTGCGCGAGGGCCGACTCTATGTCGTCACCGATCAGGGTTTCGCGCTTTGTCTGGATGCGAAGACTGGCGAGGAAGTTTTCAAAGAGCGGCTCCCTGGTGCGAGTGCGACCGGCCGCGGCGGCAAACCCTTTTACGCCTCCGCAGTGCTGGCTGGCGGAAACGTTTATGCCGTCAGCCGGCGCAACGGCACCTTCGTCATTGCCGCGAAGCCGCAGTTTCAGCTCGTGGCACAAAACACTTTCGTCAGCGACCCAACGCAGTTTAACGCGACTCCCGCCGTGAGTGGCCGGCAGCTCTTCCTTCGCTCCGACAAATTCCTCCACTGTGTCGAGACCGGGATCAAACCCTGATTCGGAGGCTCGCTGCACCAATCCACGTTCGCTGCTGGACAATTCAGCGAGCGCACGGCCGTGCCGGGTAGTCGATCGTGCCACGGTGATAATCGGCTCATTTTCCCGCGAGCCGGAAGGGTGTTTGTCGCCCCATTGGTTTGGATGACCGGGCGCATGTGCAACATTTTATGCGAAGTCACTGACAAAATCCGGTGAGTGCCGCTCGCGCCGTTCAGCCACGCTGCGGGCGTGAGAACTGACAACCAACCCGAGGCGAGCGGCCCACCGGAGGCCCGACCGGTGCGCGACTGGGTGGCCTCGACTGTGCGATGGGGAACTTTGGGCATTAGCGTGGCGGCGGCGGCGGCGATCGTCTCCTGTGCCACGGTCACGCGGACGGTCATTGACCTGCCGAACATTCCTGGGGCTGAGTTCGTGGGTAACCAGAACTGCGCCCAGTGCCATGCGGAGGCGGTCCGGGACTTCAAAACCTCCGGCCACGCCCGCTTGCAAGCCAAGGGCACCAACGCGGTCAACCTCGGTTGCGAAGGCTGCCACGGCCCCGGCAGTCTGCACGCGCAGGCCGGCGGCGGACGCAACAACATCCTCAATCCACGCCGCGATGCCGAGACGTGTTTCAAGTGTCACCTCGACAAGCGCGGCGAGTTCTCGCTCCCGCATCATCATCCGGTGCTGGAAGGCAAGGTGAGCTGCGCTGATTGCCATCATCCGCACAAGGGCCCCGCCATCGCGGGCGGCGGCACGCAGATCGCGACGGAGCACGAGACCTGCGGCCGGTGTCACACGGCGCAGCGCGGGCCGTTCGTTTTCGAGCACGAGGCTGTGCGCGAGGGCTGCACGACTTGTCACAAGCCGCACGGTTCGGTGAACCGCCGCATGCTCACGGAACGCAACGCGACCCTGTGCTACAAGTGCCACTTCCAACAGCAGACTGTGGCCGGCAAGGTCTTCAACGGCGGCGTTGATCACACCGCCTTCCTCAAACGCGGCACGTGCTTCAGCGGCGGCTGCCACGAGGCGGTGCATGGTTCCAACATCGGTTCATCCCTTCGCTTCTGAAATGGAGAGCGCCATGAAAATCCACTGTAAACATCAGGAATTGCCGGGCGCCAGACTCGCGCTGGGCGCGCTGACCTTGGCCGCGGCGTTGGGAACCGGCCCGGGCTTGCTGGCCCAGTCGGCGCCGACGAACGACGCGGCCGGGGCAAAAAAGCCAACCGCAGCCAACCCGGCCGACGAGCCGGCCAACTGGATCACACTTGGCGTGGGCGGCGTCTCCACCAGCGGCAACCGCGCGCAATTTCAGGAGCGCTGGGGCAAGTCGCAGGGGGTGTTGGGCGGGCTGCAAGACTTTCACTACGAGTTGATGTTTGGTGAAAAAGGGATGCTGGAGCTGGACGGGAAGGCCATGTATGGCCAGCAGGATTTCTCCGTGAAGCTCGGTGTCGCCAGCCCGGACGTCGGGTTTCTGCGGGCCGGCTTCAAGCAATCGCAGACTTGGTATGATGGCAGCGGAGGCTACTACCCGGCCACCGGCAAGTCGATTTCACTCTACAGCGATGAGCTGAGTCTCAAGCGCGGCGAATACTGGATCGAAGGCGGTTTGACACCGCCGGATGGCCCGATGCTGACGTTGAAGCTGGCCCGCGAGTATCGCAAAGGCACCAAGGACTCGATCATCTGGGGCGATTCTACTCAGGGCGGCACGGCGCGTGGGATGGTGCCGAGTTTCCGGGAATTGGATGAGTTGCGCAATATTGTCATCGCGGACCTGAAGCACACGCTCGGCAAATCCGATGTGGGCTTCGGCGTGCGCCTGGACATGGTGGACAACAACGACGCGCTCAAGGAACACCGCAAGCCCGGCGAGGCGGGCGCGGACCGGTATGTGACCCAACGCGAGCTGTTCAAGGCGGACATGCTCAACTTTCACGGATTCACTGAGACACGCTTCAATGACGCCGTGCTGTTGACGACCGGTTATTCCTATACGCGGTTAGACACAGGTGTCGGTGGTAGCCGGATATACGGCCCGGGCTACGACGCGGTCTATTCAAAGACTTCGCCAAATAGGCAGTTCCATGACGAAGGTTTCTACAACCTAAGTGGGGGCTCTATCGTGGACCAATACGTGATGAATCTGTCTCTCCGTTTGGAATTGGCAGAGAACTTGGTGCTCGTTCCATCGTTACGCGCGGAAAAAATCGACACCACTGGCAGCACCACGTTCACCGAAACGGCCGTGGGAGCCGGGCCGGGCTTTGTCACGGCCGAAGACCACCTCTTGAACTCGCGGCAAAATGGCTTCGTCACGGTCTCTGAAGCCATGGAGGCCCGCTACACTGGCTTTCAAAACTGGGTGCTCTACACGCGCGGTGAGTGGTCGGAGGGCGATGGCTATCTGCGCGAGACGGAGCAAGATGTCACAACCGCGACGACGGCCGTCAACCGGAGCACGGACTCGGAACGCTTCACGCAGAAATACACCTTCGGCGCCAACTGGTATCCGTTGCGGAAGCTCCACTTCTCCGGCCAGTTCTACCACAAGAGCGTTGATAACGATTATACCCACTTGGTGGACTCAACGCTGAACACGAGCGGCGATCGCTATCCGGCTTATCTTCTGGCGCATAAGTTCAGCACCGACGACTTCAACCTGCGTGCGACGTGGCGGCCACTACCGAACGTCACCTCGGTCACTCGCTACGACTACCAAATCTCCACTGTCGAAACCTTCCCGGACAAACTGGTCGGCATGGAAACCGCGCAGACCACGGCGCACATCATCAGCCAGACGTTGACCTGGGTTCCGTGGTCGCGGCTCTTCCTGCAGGGCACCTTCAGCTACGCGCTGGACTCTACCACCACGCCGGTCAGCGCGCTCACCGGCGGCGCGCTCGGCCTCGTCAGTGATGCACGCAACGACTACTGGCAGGCGACGGCCGCCGCGACCTTCGTGGTGGATGACAAGACCGACCTGCAAGCGAACTACTTCTACTATCGCGCCAACAATTTCATCAACAACTCGGCCTACAGCATGCCCTACGGCACCAGCGGCAACGACCACACCGTAAACGTCAGTCTCAGTCGCAATTTCAGCAAAGCGGTGAAGGGCACGCTCAGCTACGGCTACTTCCGGCACCGCGATGAAACGTCGGGCGGGCTGGATAATTACACTGCACATCTTCTGTTTTCGTCCCTCACCTACCGTTTCTAACTCAGCTCTATCATCGCCTATGAACCTCAAGCACACCCTCCTCGCCACCACGGCCACGCTGCTGCTGGCCGCTAGTCAGACGTTGACCGCTGCCGATGTCGCGGAGAATTGGACCAAGCACTGCGGCTCCTGCCACGGCGCGGATGGCACAGCCAAGACCAAGGCCGGTCGCATGGCCGGCGCGAAGGATCTCACTGACGCTGCCTATCAAAAGCAGTTTACTGACGATCAGATTCTTCAGCGGCTTAAGGACGGCGTGTCCGACAAGGGCAAAGAGAAAATGAAGCCTTTCAAGGGCACGCT
Organism: Pseudomonadota bacterium; assembly: GCA_009922615.1. GTDB lineage: Bacteria > Verrucomicrobiota > Verrucomicrobiia > Limisphaerales > SXTU01 > SXTU01. The sequence continues at coordinate 54,733 of RFVF01000002.1, read as the reverse complement.
CACCGACGATGAACTGAAGGCACTTGTCGCGAAGGTCAGGACTTTCGCGAAATAGTCACAGCGCGTCGGAATCGGTCCGTAACCCTTCGACCGAATGAACGACAACCAGAAAACCTCGGCGGTGATGGCAGCGCTCACGGCGTTGTTCGCCGGGACTGCGGTAGCCTTCTGGACCAATGCCGGAAGCAGCGGTGGGCTCGCCCACCAGTCTTTCACTACCAGCCGAGTCTTCACCAACACCGCGACGGTGCGGCTCTCCGTCGCGGAGTTGACCAAGTCCGGCGGCGATGTCTCGGGCCTCGATTGCTATGCGTGCCACAGCAAGGACAAGCCGGTCGCGCCGAAGTTCGACGCGGCCGGTCGATTGATTCCCTCCGTTGCGCATCGCGATGTCGTGTTCTCCCGAATGAACTGCGCGGCCTGCCACGCGCCGGAGGAGAAGGTGGAACTGAAATTCGACACCGAAGGAAAAATCCTCACACCCGCCGCTCACACAAACGATGTGGCGCAGCACGGTCGCACTATCGGCAACGATCACTGCTTCAACTGCCACGACCCGACCAACCTCACCGAGTTGCATACGCCCGGCGGCAAGAAACTGAAGCTCACCGAGAGCACACTGCTTTGCGCGAGCTGTCACGGCCCGAGCTACCGCGATTGGCAGGAGGGTGTTCATGGCCGGCACAACGGCTTCTGGAATACCAAGCTTGGCGCGACCGACCGCAAGGATTGCACGTCGTGTCACGACCCGCACGCCCCCGTGTTGCCGCGACTTAAACCCTTGCCGCCGCCGTTTCGCACGGTTTTGAAAGGACACTGACATGCCTGCGAATTCCTCATTGCCGAACCTCGCCGCGCCAGCCCCTGCCGATGGCGGGACCAGCCGCCGCAGCTTTCTCCGCACGTCCGCTGCCGTGGCGTCCGGCCTGGCCGCGATGGCTGCGAGCCTCGCGCCTTTGCGCGAGTTGAGCGACTTCGGGTCCGTCGAGGAATTTCTCCAGAAGCACTACAAGGAACTCACCCCCGTCGAGATGGAGCAGGCGCTGGCGCGCATCCGCCGCGAGGTCGAGAAGCAATACGGCCTGCGACCGCACGTGCGCGACCTGCGGCCGATGGATGGCGTGGAGTTCGTCTATTGCCTGAACCTCACGCGCTGCATCGGCTGCCGGAAGTGCGTTCACGCATGCGTCGCCGAGAACAACCAATCGCGCAGCCCGGAGATCCAATACATCCGTGTGCTCAAGATGCCCAACGGCACGTTCGACATGGAGAAGGGCGATCATCATTACGCGACGCCGACGGTGCCGGAGAAAGGCTTTTTCTACATGCCGGTGCAGTGCCACCAGTGCAAAAGCCCGCCGTGCGTGAAGGTCTGTCCCGTGGATGCCACCTGGCAGGAGAGCGACGGCATCACGGTGATCGACTACGACTGGTGCATCGGGTGTCGCTACTGCGAGGCCGCGTGTCCCTACTTCGCGCGGCGCTTCAACTTCGCCGAGCCGAAGATTCCGAAGGAGCAGATCAACGCCGACATGGCGTATCTGGGCAACCGCCCGCGCCACAAGGGCGTGATGGAGAAATGCCACTTCTGCATCCAGCGCACGCGCGCGGGCAAATACCCGGCCTGCCTCGAAGTCTGCCCGACCGGCGCGCGCAAGTTCGGCAACATCCTCGACCCGGCCAGCGAGGTCTCACAAATCCTCCGCAACAAGCGCGTTTTCGTGCTTAAGGAGGAAGTCGGAACATTGCCGCGGTTCTACTACTACTTCGACGTATGACCCGGTCGTTGAAAAACTTTCTAAGTTTCCTCGCTCGCTGCGGCCAGCTCGCCTGTGACGGCGACTGGCGCTACTACGCATGGACCGGTGGGCTTTTCGCGCTCTGTCTCGTGGGCCTTAACGCCTACGCCAAGCAGTTCGTCCACGGTCTCATCACCACGGACATGACGGACCAAGTCTCTTGGGGCGTTTACATCGCGAACTTCACCTTCCTCGTCGGCGTGGCGGCGGCGGCGGTCATGCTCGTCATTCCCGTTTACGTTTACAAAAACGAGGAGCTGCACGACCTCGTCATCTTCGGCGAGTTGCTGGCCATCGCGGCGATTCTCATGTGCCTCGCGTTCGTGATGGTGGACCTCGGGCGGCCTGATCGCTTTTGGCACATGATTCCCGGCGTCGGGAAGTTCAACTTCCCCGGCTCGCTCCTGAGCTGGGACGTCATCGTGCTCAACGGTTACCTCGTGCTGAATCTCTACGTCTGCGCCTACCTGCTCTGGTGCCGTTATGAGAAGCAGCCGCCGCGCAAGTGGCTTTACCTGCCGGTCATTCTCGTCGGCATCGTGTGGGCGGTGTCCATCCACACGGTCACGGCGTTTCTCTACGTTGGCTTGGGCGGGCGGCCTTTTTGGAACTCCGCCATCATCGGGCCGCGCTTCCTCGCGTCCGCGTTCACGGCGGGACCGGCGCTCATCATCCTCGCGCTGCAAGTCGTGCGACGTGTCACGGCGCGGGCTGCGGATGAGCTGCCTGCTCAAAGCGATCCAGCCGCGCAGTCAACGCATCCGCCGGCCGCCGAGGATTTGGCCCTGCTCGGGAAATTCCTGCCTGAGTTCCATTCTGTTTCCGACGCGGCCCGGCAACACTTGCTTGCGAGCGGGACCGTGTTTGAAGTTCCGGCGGCGCATGTCTTCCTCCGGCAAGGCGCGCGGGGTGAAGGGGCTTACTTCGTCCTCCAAGGTCGCGTCGCCGTGAACCGCGAAGACAGCGGCCGGCTCCGCACCGTGCGCACGCTGGGCCCCGGCGAGCAGTTCGGCGAAATCTCCGCGCTGGCCGGCACACCACGCACCGCGACCGCCGTGGCCGAGTCGCCGAGTCGCGTGCTACGCGTGCCCGTGGAGACTCTGCGGCAGTTGATGCAAGCCCCGGCGCTGGCCCGCGTCATCCGCGCGCGGATGCACGACCGGCTCATGATCAGCGACCGCGCGCTGCTCACGCTCCGGCACATCGTGCAGGTCTCGATGATCATCAACGTGTTCCTTCTGCTCAACGAAGTCTTCAAGGAGTTCTACACCGGCAACCTGCACGTCGCCGCGTCGCAATATCTCTACTTCGGACTGCACGGCCACCACGCGCTTGTGCCGTGGATTTGGAGTGCCATCGCTTGCAACTTGACTGCGCTCACGCTGCTGCTGCTGCCGATCAGCACGAGCCTTAAGTGGCTCGACGTCGCGTGCGTGCTGGCGATCGTGGGCATCTGGATCGAGAAGGGCATGGGCCTCGTCATCCCTGGCTTCGTGCCGTCACCGCTGGGCGAGATCGTGGAATACTCGCCGACGCTCAACGAAACGCTCATCTGCTTCGGCATCTGGGCGTTTGGGTTGCTCGTTTACACCGTGCTCCTGCGCGTGGCCGTGCCGATCCTCCAAGGCCGCTTCACCCGCACCACCTAGTCATGGCAACTCAGCTCACCGCCGAAGACGCCCGCCAATCTCTCCGCGACCACTGCGCTACGAAGGGCGCGGAGGTCCGCGCGAAGTTCGGCCCGAATCTCGGCTGGGCGGAACTCAACCAACTCCTCGAAGACCGCAAGTTCGTGCGTTACCCATGCACGATCGCGTTCGATGCCGCGCCGCTCCAACCGGACGAGTTCGCCTACCCCGAACCGCTCGGCGCGCGCCCTGACGCCGGTTTCCGCGTATGTGTCCACCCTCGCTTCGAGACGGAATTGAACTCCGTGCCCGCGCTGGTGCTCTACCAGTTGGTCGCGGTGAACTACGGTGACTTCGCCACGGCGGAGGATGCCGAGGCATTCGGGGCCGCCGCGTTGGGGCTGAGCCGCGAGGATTATTACAAACAGCTGTGTAAGGTCGTTGACGATTTAGGCGGAGCCAACCCCGGCTTGGACCGCGGCCTTCAGGCCGAAGAAAGGCCGGCGGGTATTCCGTGTTCGCCCAACTGTAGTTGTTCGACCAGCTCGGTGACCTGAAGGCCGCGTTGCCATCGGTGGGCTTGCGTTGTTTCGGCTGACATTGCGCTGGCGGTGCTTTTCCCTTCTAGTTACGCCATGCCAACACCCGTTATCACCATTGCCCAGATGCGCGAGTGGGAGCGCGCCACGTGGTTGACCGGCGCATCCGAGGAATCAGTCATGCGCCGGGCGGGCGCGGCGGTGGCGGCGGTGGTGCGACGTATCACGCGGAGCGGTGCGGAGGTGCTCGTGCTCGCAGGCAAAGGCCACAACGGGGACGACGCGCGGTTTGCGGCGGAAGCTTTGACTGACTTTCGCGTGCGATTGCTGAACGCGACCGACCCGGCGGCGGTGCGGGCGGAGGTGATAGCATTTTCCGGCGCGCTCATCGTGGACGGCTTGTTTGGCATTGGCTTGAGCCGACCGCTGGATGCCGACTGGCTGAATTTGGTCGCGGCGTTGAACGCGTCGCGCGTGCCCATCCTCGCGGTGGATGTGCCGTCGGGCTTGGATGCGGACACCGGCGAGCCGCTCGGTGACGCGGTGCGCGCGACGGTGACAGTGACGTTCGGTGCGATGAAGCAAGGATTGTTGCGCACGAATGCCGCGCCGTTTACCGGGCGGCTGGAGGTCGCGGCGGACATCGGGCTGGTGCCGTGTCCGTTCGAGTCCGAGTTGAACTGGACCTTGCCGGAAGACTTTACGGGTTTCCCTCCGCCACGTCCGGTGGATGGGCACAAGGGGACGTTCGGCCATCTGGCGATTTTTGCGGGCAGTGTGGGTTATCACGGCGCGGCGGTGCTGGCGGCGCGCGGGGCGCTGCGGGCGATGCCTGGGCTGGTGAGCGTTTTCACGACGGAGCGCGCGTATCCAGCGGTGGCGGCGCAACTGGCGCAGCCGATGGTGCATCCGTGGACTCCGGAAACGCGGCTGCCGGAGTCGTGCTCGGCGATTTTGTTCGGCCCGGGGCTCGCGGGCGCAGACGTGTCTCCGGAGTTGGTTCGCGAGACGGTCCGGCTGTGGGCCGAGTCGCCGCTGCCGGTGATTGCAGATGCCAGTGCGCTGGACTGGTTGCCGCCGGGGGATACACCGGTCGGCGCGGTGCGGGTGATTACGCCGCATCCGGGCGAGGCGGCGCGGATGTTGGGTCGCACGACGGCAGAGGTGCAGGCGGATCGCCCGGATGCGGTGCGGACACTGGCCTGCGATTGGGGCGGATGCTGGGTGGTGTTGAAGGGACGGCACACGCTTGTGGGAAGGGACGCGGCCAAGCTCTTTCTGAATTCATCGGGCAATCCGCAGCTTGCGCAGGGTGGCAGTGGCGATGTGCTCGCGGGCTTTCTCGGTGGTGGCTTAGCGCAGCCGGGTCGGCGGGCCGACGTGGGCCGGGCCATCCACCATGCGGTATGGGAGCATGGGCGGGCCGCCGACGCGCTGTCAGCGCAGCGGCCGGTGTGGGAGATGGCGGAGCTGTTGAGCTCGTTGGGTGGAGTCATTTGGGCAGAGCAGTAGGTTGGGAAGCCGACTCGAGACCCTAAGAACTTTACTGAGGTGCGTAATCCCCTTTTGGCTCGCTTTTCCCGGAGTGTAACCGATTCTCCACCCACAGAACGCTTAAGCGCCATGATCCAGCGGTAACTGTGAATGTGGATTCAAAACTGGCTGTCAGTGAGATTTGAGCCGGCCGCTATAAAACAACTCGCATCAATGGACTCTTCAACTGAAACGAAAATTGGCGAGCACGACAAGAAGGCCCCGCCGCCACCCAAGCAGGAAATCCATTGGCACAAGGCGCTGTTCTGGCATGCGTTGGGTTTCGTCACCATCGTGATGGTCCTGTGGGCTGACAAGCTTTTCGGCCTCTGGCAGCATCTCGGAGTAGGCGATGGTAACGAGGAAACCTATCTCGAAGTCTCGGCGAAATCTGGCGTGGTGATTCTGCTGTGGATTTTCTCGGCCTATAAAATCTATCTCATCGTCTCGCGCCTGAGTTATCTGGAGTCCTTCCTCCACGTTTGCGCGTGGTGCCGGAAGATCGAAGTGGAGCGCAAGTGGCTGACCATCGAGCAGCACTTCGCCCAGCAGACCGGTGTGAAGGCCTCGCACGGCATCTGCCCTGAGTGTGCAAAGAAGCTCGAACAGGAGTATTCGCAGACTAATTAAGTCGGCGGCCCGCGCGTTCAGCCAACCTCGACGGGGAGGAGCACGGTGAAGGTCGTGCCTTCGTCCGGTTTGGATTCCACTTGGAGGCCCCCTTTGACCTGGGACACGAGTCGTCGCACGATGACGAGGCCCAACCCGGTGCCTTCGCCGGGTGTTTTGGTCGTGAAATAGCTCTCGAATATTCTGGGCAGGAGGTTTTCCGGAATGCCCGGTCCCGTGTCACTCACCCGCAGCGCGACCAGCGGAGGCTCGTTGGCAAAAACTTCACGGTTGGCTAGGAATCGCTGGGGTTGGTCGAGCAGGTCGGCCGGTGCCAGCGGATCGTCGTGATATACGCCCGCAACTTCCACGCGCAACGGAGTGCTGGAGGACTGGAAGGCGTTGGTGATTAAATTCAGCAGGACTTGAATGAGATCGGTGCCGTGCATGCGGATGGTGAGATCCGCCGGCATGAGCTGGACGTCGAGCTGATGCCGGCGACCGCTGGGGTGGGCGCGGAGCAGTTCACGGACATCCGCCAATGCCTGGTTGAGCCGGACGGTCTGCTTCTGCATGGAGCGTTCTCGGGCGTAGTTCAAGTAGCGCCGAGAGATTTCCATGCAGCGCCCCACCTGCTGGTTCACGCGGGATAGTTGCTCCTTGACCGCCGCTGGTGCTCCACCCCGGGTCGCTTCGAGGTCCATCGTGACCATTTGCAGCATGACGGAAACGGCGGTGAGCGGGCTGCCAATGTCGTGCATGACGCTGGCATAAATCTCGTTTTGCGAGCGGGCCATTTCACCCTGGAGCTGCGGTGAGCATCACCACCTCGATGCGTGGGTCGAGTTGTTTGAGGTGCCCAAGCAGCTCGGTGCCGGACATGCCGGTCATGCGGATGTCGAGCACGGCGGCATCCACGCGGCGACTCTTGATGATCTCCAACGCGCGCGGGCCGCTATCGGCGAGCACCACGTCGTAAAGCTCGCGGAACACGACGCGCAACGATTGGCGCGGGCCTTCTTCGTCGTCCACCACTAGGAGCGTGGGGCGCGGCGCGGCGGCTTCAGAAGCGGAAGCCGACCGCAGCGGTGAAGGCGTGGCTGAGGAATGTGTAGCGACCATCGGCGTGTGTGGAGTTGGCAGGCAAGGGAAAGGCCAGGTTGTTCCCGGTCACGGTGCGGCCTGGTCCCCACGCCAGTTGATAACCGACATCCCAGTTTACTCGCGTCTGTTGGCGTCCCACCCCTACACTGAAAATATGCCGGTCCGAGTCCGGCACCAGCGGCGAGAAGTTCGCATCTGGCACGGAGTTCTCGCTGAAGATGTAGCCGGCGCTCGCCCGCCAGCCGCCCTCGAATTTGCGCGTCACGCCGAATTCGTAGAACCAGCTCGAACGCCAGTTGAACGGCACCGGGAATGTCCCCACCGGCTGCACGAAATTCACCGTGTTCATCCGCTCCCATTCCGTCCAGTCCGCGTTGAACTCGAAGTTCCACTCCGGCGTCGGGCGGAAGGAGTAGCCGCACGCCACATGGCGCGGCAACGGCATCCGCGCGTTCGCCGGTCCGGTCCCGTCAAACAAGCCGGTGCCGCTTGTTGTCGCCGAGCCGGTGAAATTCTGCGTGGTGGCACTGCGATAGTTCACGCCGAAGGAGTGTTGTTTGAAAGGCTGCCAGAGCAGGCCCAGGTTGTAGCCCGCGTCGAGGTCCTCGCCCTTGAAGCGGTTGACACTGGGGAAGCCGGGAGCAGCCAGCGCCGGCTGGCGAATCTCCAGCTCCGCATAATTGAGCGTCAGCCCGGCCGCGACGGACAGCGTGGGATGCACCTGCCACGCGGCGACCGGGTTGAGCGTGAGGTAGGCCATCTTGCCATAGACCGGCCCGAAACTCGGATTGTTGGGCCACTCCAAGGCCAGCCCGTAAGGAGAATAAAAGCCGAGGCCAAACGCCAGCGGCTGGTCTTTCATTCCGTAGGCGTAATAAAACTGCGGCGCGAAATCCATGCGGCTCTTCGTGTCGAAGACCGCCCTGGCGGGCGTGGTAAACTGGGACTTTAGCGCGATCGCGTAGGTGCCGATACGCAACTGATGTCCCTCCAACTGGGTCAGCCCGGCCGGATTGTAGTAGATGGCCGAGGGGTTGTCTGCCGTGGCCACGAAAGCGTTGCCGCGCGCGGTGGCGAAGGGGTCTTGATCGGCGATCCGAAGGCCCAGCGCGCTTGCCGGCGTGACTACACCGGCCAGTATCGCGCTAAAAACGATTTTGCTGCGGCTGACTGGAAACACGACGACGAGTTTTCGACAGAAGCCGACGGCGGCGCAAGCAGGATTTCCGCTCACCGCGAATTTAGCTGACTCGCCGGAGCACTTTGTCAACGATCCGACCTCGTAGTTCGACACCCTATCACTTGCGAAACGAACATGGAAGCACCCCTCCAGCCTCCGCATCTGCCCGAGGAGGAGCCCAGTGCCTTTCGCTTGTTGCGCGCCGACCTGCAAAGCGGCCTGACCCCGGAACAGGCACTGCAGTTGCAGCGGGCCGAAGGTGATCAATCGGGCCAGCAGGCCGCCATCCTCGTGGTGGACGATGATGATCCGATGCGCACGGTGCTGACCCTCACGCTCCGCTCCCTCGGCTATCATAACCTAGCCGAGGCCACCGATGGCGAAACCGCTCTCGTGGCACTGCGGGAGCGCGAGTTTGACCTGCTCTTGCTGGACATTCAGATGCCGGGCATGGATGGCTTCACTGTCCTGCAGACCGTCAAGGAGGATCCCTTTTTGCACCACCTCCCGGTCATCGTCGCCTCGGGCATGAACGAACTGGAATCCGTCGCCCGCTGCATCGAAATGGGGGCGGAGGATTTTCTGCCCAAGCCCGTCAACGCCATCATCCTGCGTGCGCGCGTCACCGCCTCCTTGGAGCGCAAGCGCCTGCGCGATCTCGAACGGCTGCGCGTCGTTGAGCTACAGCGGGAAAAGCAGCTCCTCGAAATCGAGAAGGAAAAATCCGAGCGCCTCCTGCTGAACATCCTCCCCCGGGCCATCGCCGACCGGCTCAAGCTGGGCGAGCGCACCATCGCCGAACGCTTCACCGAGGTCACCGTCCTCTTCGCGGACATTGTGGGCTTCACCTCGCTCGCCAATCAGACCGAGCCCGAGGAACTCGTCTCCCTGCTCAACGACCTCTTCTCCCGTTTTGACCGCCTCGCTGAACAGCACGGCTTGGAAAAAATCAAAACCATCGGCGACAGCTATCTCGTGGTCGGCGGGCTGCCGGTCCCGAGTCCGGACCAAGCGGAAGTGGTCGCGGAGATGGCACTCGCGATGTTGGCGGTGACTGCGGACCTCAATCGCGAGCGCGGCACCCAGCTCGCCCTCCGCATCGGCCTGAACTCCGGCCCGGTCATCGCCGGCGTGATCGGACGCCGGAAATTCACTTACGATCTCTGGGGCACCACCGTCAACCTCGCCAGCCGGATGCAATCCTCCGGCCCACCCAACCACGTTCAAATCTCCGAAGGCACCCGCCGCTTGCTTCGCGACAAGTTCCATCTCACCGAACGCGGAGCCGTCCACTGCAAAGGCGTCGGCGAAGTCCGCTCCTATCTGCTCGACGGGAAGAAAGTTTAAGCGCCGGTCGCGCGGCGGATTCGGAACAGGCGCAGCAGCGACAAGCCCACGCAGCTCCAGCCGAACCACTCCCCGTGCCTCTGATAAAATGTCCGAGCTTCTGAGCCTTGGATCGGCACGGCCAGCTTCACCACGCGAAAGCCCGCGCCATGCACGTCCGCCGCGTCACCCACGCCGAGGGCGTGCGTGAAGCCCCATTCGTCCACCCAGCAGGTCAGGCCGTTGTTCGTGCAGCGCACGACGGGCCGGCGGTTCTCCACCGCGCGGAAGACGCTGTGCGCCGCGTGCTGGAACTGCTGTGAGCTCTCGCCGAACCAGCCGTCATTCGTGAGATTCAGCAGGAAGTCCGCGTCCGCCGCACTCTCGCGCGCGGCGGAGGCGATGACATCCTCGAAGCAAATCAACATCCCGGCCCGGAGCGGCGGGCGCGTGTCGCCTTCGGGTCGCGGCACGGGCAACGTGAAGGCCACAGGCTCCTTCCCCGCTGTGAAGCCGCCTTCGATGGGCGTGAACCATTTCAGAAACGGCAGCCAGTCCAGCAATGGGATGTATTCGCCGAAGATCACGAGCCGCCGCTTGCGGTAGGTCGAGACAACTTTGCCTTCGGGCGAAAGCAGGAACGCAGAGTTGTAAAAGTTGTAGTCCGCCGGCTGTTGCGAGTCACGCGGCGCGCCGGGCTTCAATTCGTAGTCATCTGCGCCAAAGACCATCCAGACCTGGTGCGTGGCGACGAGGTTCGTGACCGCGCGGAAGCTCTCCTCGTTCATGTCCGGCAACGCGGCCTCGGGCCAGACCAGCGCGTCGGGCTTGGTGGCGAGCGCGAGTTCGGAGAGCTGCATCAGCTTGGCGAAGCGGTTGGTCTTCTCCGCCGGGTTCCAAATCATCGTCTGCGGAATGCTGGGCTGGACGAGAGCGAGCGACAATTCTCGGCGATCACCCCGCCGCAAATCTTCGTAATACTTGCCTAACGAATGTTGGAACCCCCACGCGGTCACAACCACCGCTGCACCCAGCGGCAGCAGGCACACCATCACCCATTTGTTGAACCGCTCGGACCGGTGCCACAATTCCATCCCATCTCCCGCCAGCGCGACCGCAAACCACACCGCCAGAAACGACACGCCCACGACGCCGGTGAGCGACGCAATCTGAATCAGCGGCGCCAGTTTGTGCTGCGACACGCCCAGCGCGAGCCACGGAAAGCCCGTGAGGAAGCAGCCGAGAATGGTTTCCAGCGCCACCCACAGCACCGCGCATTGAAATGTCCACCACGCCCGTTGTCTGCGGTTCAAGGTTTGAAAGTCGTTTGGTCCGATGCGCCAGCAAAGCCACACCCACAGCCCCGGATACAGCGCACAATACGCGCTCAACGCCAGCCAGCCCAGAATCGGAAAGCCCGTCACCGGGATGAACAGCAGCCAGTGCAGCGCCGCGAGGTTGAAGGCCAAGCCACCCAGCCAGCCAAGCCGGAACGCGACCTTCGCCGGCTGTCCGACCGCGCTGAAGAGCAGCAGTCCCGGCGCGACCCACGCAAAGCCCGGGACGCCCGGCTTGGGAAACGCCGCCGCCAGCAGCAGCCCGGCCAGCACGGCGAGCGCGTGGCGCAAGGCGTTTCCGTGGCGTTGGAAAAGTTCGTTCAACCCACGCAGCTTCGCTGGAGCGAGCAGCGTGAGCAAGCGCCTGTAGCGGCAGTCTGTGACCGCCGTCCGGTGCTCACAGCGCGCCACTACAGGTTCACCGCCGCACTTGTCACCGCCACGTGCATCCCTACACTCCGGCGCATGAAAGCACTTTCCTCCCTCCGGCTGGGCGCTGCCTGCGCCTTTGCCGCCGCGTCGTTCACCGCCTTTGCCGCCGATGCCAAGAGCGGCGTGGCGCTGAAGCTTCTCGTCACGAACCTCACCGCCCCGACCGTTCTCGCGGACTTCGACGGCAAGCGCGCGCTCGTCGCCGAGCAGATCGGGCCGATCCATCTGATGACGCCGGACGGCAAGCTCAAACCCTTCGCCGACTTCGGCAGTAAGTTGAAAATCAATCTCGGCAAGTTCGATGAGCGCGGCGTGCTAGGCGTGGCGCTGCACCCGAAGTTTGCGGCGAACCACAAGTTCTACGTCTGCTACAGCGCCCCGCTGCGTGCGACGGCGCCGACGAACTGGGACCACACGATGAACCTCTCCGAGTTCACCGCGAAGGGTGACACCGCTGATCTCAGCACTGAGCGCATCCTGCTCCAGATTGACGAGCCTTACTTCAATCACAACGGGGGACGCATTTGCTTCGGCCCGGACGGCCATCTCTACCTCGGCTCTGGCGATGGCGGACACAAAAACGACATCAACAAAGACGACGCGGACAAGGCGCGCGGCCCGCACGGCAACGGCCAGGACGTGAACGTCTTGCTCGGGAAGATTCTCCGCATCGACGTGGACAAGCCGGCGGCGGGCAAGAATTACGGCATCCCGATGGACAACCCGTTCGCCAAGGGCGGCGGCCGGCCGGAGATTTACGCGTGGGGCATTCGCAACCCGTGGGGCATGAGCTTCGACCGCGGCGGGCAGCGCGAGTTGTTTGAGGTCGAGGTCGGCCAGAGCCGCTGGGAAGAAGTGAACATCATCGTCAAGGGTGGCAACTACGGCTGGAACCTGCGCGAGGGCGCGGAGTGGTTCAATCCGAAGAAGGAACTCACGCCGCTGGAGAAGCCCTACTTCGACCCCGGCAACGCCAAGTTCGTGGATCCGATCCTCGCCTACGGAAATCTCGCTGGCTTCCCCGCCGACGGCAAAGGCCGCAGCGTCACCGGTGGCTATGTCTATCGCGGCAAGGCCCTGCCGCAGCTTGTTGGCAAATATATCTTTGCCGACTGGTCCAAGAACATGGGCTTGCCGCAAGGCGTGCTCTTCGCCGCGACGAAGGGAATCGATGGTAAGTGGACGCTCGACCAGCTCGAACCCGAATCCCACGCTGGCCAGAGCATCGGTGCCTACGTCTGGGCCTTCGGCGAGGACCGCGACGGAGAACTCTACGTGCTCACCAACCAGACCGGTGCGCTCGGCAGCGGCACGGGCAAGATTTGGAAATTGGTGCCGGCCGGGAAGTGATCAGCAGGACCGCTCGTTTCGCCGGATCATCTAACTTTTTGTTCCGCTCAAGCGGTTTCTGAAAACCAGTGGTCAGGCTGGAAGCGCTGACCTACTTGGCCACTGGCGTCAGCCCCACGAGGCACCGCGCCGCGAAGAGGCTTGGGCACGCGGACAAAACTCGGTCCACCTTCCGCAACGTGCCGAGCATCCCCGCCGGATACATGGCCGGCTTGCTGAAGCCCCCGCACAGCACGTAGTGAAATGCGGAGAATGCCTCGCGATGAAACACGTTCCACCCTGCCGGCCAGCCGGGCTGCTCATTGCGGAAGAACAGCCGCGTGGCGTTGCCTTGCGCTGCGTAGTAATCGCGTGGGCGCGGCAGCTCCGTGGCCGCGCTGATCGGCGCGTTGATCGCCACCGGCTCGTGATGCAGCAGACCATATACCGGCCAGCTTGCGAGGCTGATGTAGGGATCGAACACGATCACGCGCCCGCGCGGCTGCAAGGCCCGGCGAGCTTCGCGCAGAAACGCGCTCGGCGCCCGCAGATGGTGGAACACATCGAAGAGGATCAAGTGGGACAAGCTCGCATCCGCGAAGGGTAGCTCGTAGCCATCGCACACCGCGTCGAGCCAAGGGTTCGGGAAGAGGTCGGTGGAGATGGATTGCGGCAGCCGCGACTTCAAGTTGCCCACACCCGAGCCGATCTCGACGATGCGCCCCGGCAGCGACGTGTCGATCTGCGCGACGATGCGTTCGTAGAAGCCCGCGTAGATCTCGCGCAACAACGGCTTGTTCTGCCAAGCCCGCAGGTTGGCTTCGATTTCGATCTGGTGCTGTTCCAGCGCGATGCTCACGCGCGGCGGTTATCGCACGAAGGCAGGCAAGTGAACAGCCTTTGCCGGCGCTGTCTCAGGGTGGAGTCAACGCGTCCGTTGGCAGATGTTTCGCCTGACGTTTCGGTGCTGTAGCCCGCGCGGGCTTGGTGGCCGGACGCGGCGCGGTGGGCAAATGCGGCTGTAAACACGCGGGCCGCTCGCGTCGCCCGGCGCGCTCGAAGTCCGCGAGAATGGATGTTGCCACCAGCGGCGCGGCGAGCCCGCCGACGGTGGTGAGATACAAAAACAACGCTTCCGCCAATGCGTCTAGCGCGATGCCGTGGCGCTTGCCCACGCGCGCGAAGAGCCAGTCGCTGAAGGCCAGGAAGGCGGCGAAGGGCGAGGTGAGCGTCGAAGGTTGAGTGTCGAGCGTCCCGGCTCTCGACTCAGCCCGCCATAACAGCGGCGTGGTCGCACGGAAGTTCCCCGAGTTGGCCACGAGGTCCCAGTAGCGCGCGAAACGCCGCAACCGTTGCATCGTGGGGAAGTCCAGGTCGCGATTGGCGAGCAGCTCGTAGGGCGGCAGCGGGCTGTAGCACATTTGGAACTCCGCGTCGTGGCGGACGATCGGCGTGCCGCGCAGCCGCTTGAGGATGCCCACTTGGATTTCCTGCGGCCCCAACGCCACGAGCCGGTCGAAGCCCGCCGCGAAGCTTGTCTGGCTTTCCCCCGGCAGCCCCACGATCAAATCCGCGTGCACATGGACGCCCGTGTGCGTCCGTAACCAAGTCAAGTTCTCCGCCAGTTTCGCGTAATCCTGCCGCCGCGAGATATGCCGCGCCGTCGCCTCGTCGAAGGTCTGGATACCCACCTCGAATTGCAGCGCCCCCGGTGGAAACTGCGCGATCACTTCGCGCAGCGGCTCGGGCAGCCGGTCCGGCACCATCTCGTAATGCACGAACAAGCCGGGCCGCATCCGGGCGAGGAAGAATTGCAGGATGGCGCGGCTGACGTGCAGGTTCAGATTGAACGTGCGGTCTACGAATTTGAACTGCGTTGCCCCGCGTGCCAGCAGCCGGTCCATCGCGGTGAGAAATTTCTCCAAGGGAAACTGCCGCACCGGCAAGTCCAGCGACGACAGGCAGAATTCGCACGTGAACGGACAACCGCGCGAAGCCTCCACGTAGATGACGCGGTGCGCGAGGTCATCAGGCGTATAGAGTTCGTAGGGCAAGACCACGTCTTCCAGCTTGGGTAGCTCGGCCGGAATGATTTTAGGCACGGCAGTCGTAGGCTCGGCGAGCCGCGTGCCGCACACTTCGGCGAACTTCAGGTCCGCCTCGCCGGTGATGACGTGGTCGGCAAGGCGCACGATTTCCTGACCTTCCCATTCGTAGCTCACTTCGGGACCGCCGAGGATCACGATGACTTCCGGTGCGAGTCGTTTCAGCAATGCGACCACCTCGGTCGTTTCCCGAACGTTCCAAATGTAAACGCCCAGTCCCACGATGCGCGGCCGTCGGACGAGCAGCGCCTCCACGATGTCCAGCGGGCGCTGCTGGATTTCAAACTCCAGCAGCGTGGCGCGCGGCTGGAGCGCGCCGAGGTTCGCGTAGAGGTAGCGCAGCCCAAACGCGCAGTGGATGAACTTCGCGTTGAGCGTGGTTAGCAGGATGTCAGACGACGGAGTCACGGCCGGGCGCGTCAGTGCGCCTGTGCGGCAGCGTAGGCAGGCCGCAGGCGGAACGCAAACTTGACGGCTTCTGGATCGGCAACGAAAGTCCCCGCCACGGTGCGCTCCGAACGGATGCGCCTGAACTTGTGATCACTGCAACACGTCCGCCGCTCGACCTTGCCGCGCTGCTCAAGCAGCACGCCGGGCGCAACTACGAACTTCACGCCGCCCACGTCAACCCGGCCAACGTCAAAACCCTGCGCACCATCGGCTTCGACCGCTGCTACGTGCGCGCCGAGGGGCCTTATCTTTGGGATGTCGAGGGCACCAAGTATCTCGACCTGCTTTCCGGCTACGGGGTCTTCAGCCTCGGACGCAACCACCCGGACGTGCGCAAGGTCCTCGGCGACTTCCTCAACGCCGAATATCCGAGCCTCGTGAAAATGGAGGCCCCGTTGCTCTCCGGCTTGCTCGCCGAGGAGCTCAAGAAACGGATGCCCAACCAGCTCGACATGGTGTTCTTCACCAACTCCGGCACCGAGGGCGTCGAGACGGCGATCAAATACGCCAAGTGTGCGACCGGCAAACCCGTCATCATTCACTGTCAAAAAGCATTCCACGGCCTGACCTACGGCGCGCTCTCGCTCAACGGCGACGACAGTTTCCGCGAGGGTTTCGGCCCGTTCATGCCGGACTGCGTGAAGATCCCCTTCAACGACCTCGCCGCGCTCGAAGCGGAGCTGCGCAAGGGCAACGTCGCCGGCTTCGTCGTCGAGCCTGTGCAGGGCAAGGGCGTGAATCTGCCTGCGCCCGGCTACCTTCGCGACGCCGCCGCGCTCTGTCGCAAACACGGCGCGCTCTTTATTGACGACGAGGTCCAGGCCGGCATGGGCCGCACCGGGAAGTTCCTCGCGATTGAGCACGATGGCGATGTGGACCCGGACATCGTCGTGCTGTCCAAGGCGCTTTCCGGCGGCTTCGTGCCCGTGGGCGCGGTGCTGTGCAAGAAATGGATCCACGAAAAGGTTTTCTCGAGCATGTCACGCTCGGTGGTGCACTCGGCCACGTTCAGCCAGGGCAATTTCGCGATGGCCGCCGGGCTGGCGGCGCTGGATGTGATTGATCGTTACTGCCTCATCAAGAACGCCGAGGTCATGGGCAACCGTATCGGCGAGGCCGTGAAGGCGATGATCCCGAAATACGAATTCCTCAAGGAAGTGCGCTGGCGCGGCTTGATGATGGGCATCGAGTTCGGCTCGCCCAAGTCACTCACGCTCAAAGCCGCGTGGACGATGATCCACGGCATGGACAAGAGTTTGTTCCCGCAGGTCGCGATCATGCCGTTGCTCGACAAGCATCACATCATCACGCAAGTTGCCGGCCATCAGGTGGACGTGGTGAAGCTGCTTCCGCCGCTGGTCATCACGGAGGAGGATGCGCAGTGGTTCCTCAAGAGCTTCGAGGACGTGCTCGCGCAGATGCACAAGTTCCCCGGCCCCGCGTGGGACGTGCTCTCGGATATCGGCCGCATGGTGGTGACGAACCGGGCGCGGTGAGCTTTACGCTCGCTTCGGCAAGTCGGGATCAAGCCAGCCCAACGCGTGCGGCGGCTTGATGACGCGCACGCCGGCGGCCTTCTGCTTCTCGGCGATTTCCTCGTGCAGCTCCTTCATCTTCGTCCAGTGCAGGCTGGGGCGGAAGTGGTGCTCGGCATGGTAGCCGTTGTTGAACCACGTCAGGTTGTAGAGCCAGTTGTAGCTGCTCACGCCCCACGCGATGGGGACGTCGGGGTTGCTGCCATAATGCCGGTAATAGCCATTCAGATAGGACAAGCAGTGGCCGAAGTAAAAAAACGGCAGGAAGTAGAGCATGAACTTCCAATTGAGGACGAAGCCGGTGAGGTATAAGGCCACGAGACACGCGATCTCGAACACGCCCCAGCGTGCTTCGTCCGCGCTGCGGCGCTTGATCTCGTGGTAGATGACCTTCGGGTCGTCGCGGAAGAACGAGAGGAACGTGTAGGTCCAGGGATTCTCGGGCTGGCCGTTTTTTCCGTGCCGGTAGATCGAGAGCCAGTCCACGGTGTCGCCCTTCTCGTCCTGGCGGTCACTGTTCCCGACGTGATGGCGCTTGTGGACCCATTCGTAAAATGTTTGCGAGAAACCGCACGCCAGCGACTCGATGAGGCTGAAGGCGCGGTTCATGAAATGCGCGCGGAAGTAAGGATTGTGCAGAAAATTGTGCGAGATGCCGTTGATGTTCCAGGAGATGCTCACCGAATAGAGGAAGCCCAGCAGCCCCAGCGACCACCACGGCAAGTGCGGGAACAGCACGAACAACGCGATCACGTAGGCGAAATGCGCCAGCCCGGCCAGCACCGGCACCACGTCCCACCGCGAATACGCGAACAGCCAAGAATTTGTTTTCTCGCTCACAGACTTTTCTTCTAGGACAACCAGCCCGTGCGGCCAACAAAAATATCCGCCGAGACATGACCAGCGGCATCCATCTGGATCTCGATGCGGCTTGGGACACCACGGCTTCAGGCCTGCCCGTCCGCGACCTGCACACGTGGGGGCCGCGGCTGCGCTACCTCGCGCCGCCGCAGATCGTGGAGGAATTCTACCGGCAGGTCGCCCCGGACCTGACGGACTTCATTCTCTACGGCTCGGGTGATTTTCATTATCTCACCGCGCTCTGGCTGCGTCGTGTGCGCGAGCCGGTCACCGTCGTGAGCTTCGACAATCATCCAGATTGGGATGTGCGTCCACCGCGCTGGGCCTGCGGCGGCTGGGTGAATCGCGCCCTAGAACTGCCGGCCGTGCAACGCGTCGCCGTCTGGGGCTGCGGCAACTTCGAGCTCGCCTGGCCGTCGCGACTGTTCGGCAACACGCTCGCCATTGCCGCTGGCCGGCTCGCCGTCCACGCGTGGGCCGAGCGGCAAAGTCCCGCGACGCAACGCCGCTTCCCCTGCATGACGCGGGCAAGCTGGCGCGAGCGCTTCAGCCGTTTCGCACAGTCACTCGACGGGGGGAATGTCTATGTAACGCTCGATCTGGACTGCCTCGCCGCCGAAACGTTTGTCACGAACTGGGAACAGGGCTTGTTCACTGCGGAAGATTTGGTTTGGGCGCTGGGCGAATTGCGCCAGAGCACGCGCATTGTGGCTGGCGATATCTGCGGTGCTTACTCGTCCTCCGTTTACGACCGCTGGACGCAGCGCTTCGCCGCCAACTGGGATCATCCAAAGCTTCCGCCCGTGGACGCCGTCGCCTCGCGCCGCATGAACCACGCCGTGCTGGCGCAGCTCTGGCCTGCGTTAACTGGCTGACACCAGTGCCACGCCCGCGCTGATGAGTGCAATGCCGATCCACGTGCGCAAGGTGAGCTTCTCCTTCAGGAAAATGGCGGCTCCGAGCATCACCAGAATCGGACTCAAACCCTCAAACGGATAGACAAAACTCAGGTCGGCGCGTTGTAAGATGCCGCCCCAGAGGAAAAACCAGCCGCTCATGCAGGCGATGGCCGAGAGAAATCGCGGGATGAACCGCCGCCACGGGATGGGCGTCGCGTTGGTCAGATCCATCGCGCGCTTCATCAGCAATTCGCCACTGACGAGGCAGAGCTGCGACGCAATCAGCGCCAGCAACAGGACCGTGCTCAAGGTTTGACCTCCCGATGGGAAGCCGGCCGGGCAATGACGTAAACACCGACGATCACCAGGCCGATACCGCACCAGCGGCGCGGGCTGATCGTTTCCCCCAGCAGAGCCCAGGCGCAGAGTGGCACCAAGGCTTGATCCGCACTCATCATGCTGAAGGCAATGTGCAGCGGCATCTGACGGAGCACATTGATCCAGGCGGCCGAGGCGCTGATGTAGGCGGCGATCCCCAGCCACGTCCACCCGGATGTGAGGATAGAAAACCCAAACAGCGCGGTGGCGTCCGCCGCCCCGGCCGTCGCCGTCGCACCTCGCTTGAAGAGCAGCTCGGCCGCCGTTACGCACGTCACCCCGACCGCCAGCAGGGCGTAACTGCGCCGCGAGGGTCGGGGGTGGGGCGCGGGCGCGCTGGGCTGCTTAGAGTTCATGGGCGTTGGGGAACTTGCGCAGCACTGGATCGTTGTGAGTCGGTTCAAGCATGGGCAGGAGTCGGCGGAAGAAGGGGTTGATGAACGGCGACGTATGCCGCACGTAAAGATCGAGCGGGGCCAGCTCGCACTTGAGGTGGAGCTTGGGATCGTAGTTCAACGCGCTGCTGCAATAGCGCGTGCAGCCGTTGGTGATGGCCCACTGGATGATGTCCCGCAGCGTGACGAAGTAGAGGTGCAGGTCCAGCGCGAGCGGATATTCGAGGCCGAGGTATTCGTCGTAGATCGCGCCGTCGTGCACGAGGCAGACGCTGAAGCCGATGGCCTTGCCGTTCTGCCGCCAGATGAAGAATCGCGTGCGGTCGGGCATCCGCTGGCCGAGTTGGCAGAGGAATTCTTTGGTGAGCTTTTCAAAGGTCAGCTTCGAGCGTGAAAACACCTGGAGGTAAAGCGGGTGCACCTCATCCACGTAAGGCGTTACGTCGTTGACCACCTGCAGCTCGATGGGCGCGGCTTCGGCGAGCTTCTTGAATTTCCGGCGCAGGCTGTGGCGCGAGACCTTGCTGATCTTTTTACTGAGATACTCCTCGAAGCTGGAAAACGGCAGGTCCAGCCGCACCATCGGCATGCTGGGAATACGTGTGAAATCGCGGCGGGAGAAGCATTCCAACGCCGCGCGGTAAGCGCGGGGAAATTCTTTCAATACGACGAGCGACGCGCGCATCCGCCGGGCTTGCGTCGGCAACGCGCCGTGCAAAGACTCGGCGATCCACTTCGTCTCCGCTTCGCCCGCCGTGCTGAGATGGCCTTCGCCCGCCGTGCAGCCGACCATGAGGATGCGCACCTTCATGAAGCCCGGCCACCAGCGGCGAACCCGTTCCACCGCGTTACGCATCCTCTCGCCGAGTCCAGCCAAAATGTCCTGCTTCACCAGAAAGCAAGGCTGCACCGCCCGCACGCGGCCTTCACGATCTGAAAGCACGAAGTAAAAATACTCGAAGTCCTGCGGCAGCGTGCGTTCGATCAATTCGTAGTAGCGAAAATCTTTGCGCAGGTGCGCAAAACAGTTCCGCCACTCGGGCACGCCCGACAGCTGTGCGCCCGTCACGGCCAGCGCGTGGCCGTGCGGCGTCTCGATGCGGTCGTCGGATAACGCGGTCTTCACGCGGTCACAGAGTGCTGGGGCTGGGGAAATCGGGCAGGACAAAAAATCACGCGCGCGAGGCTATGCGGGGCTGCGTAACGGTCAATCGCCGATTTCTCAACCGAGCGCGATACGTTGCTTCAGCCGTATGGATTCGGCCTCCGCCTCGCAAATCTCCACTGAGCTGACGCCATCATCTGCCGTGACCACCGAAGGTTGCCGCCCGCTGGTAGCGCACTCGACGAAGTGGCGCAGCTCGCCGGCATAGCCATCGGGCTGGCCGAGCTTGAGCGTCTGCGCCGGCTGGCCGGCTTCGCAAACCTTCAGTGCATCGGCCCCGCGCGCGAGATCGTAGTCCACCGTGGCACGCTCGAAGTTCACGGTGTAGCTCATGTTGAAGCCGAAGCCGGGCGTCATGCACCACGCACCCTCCGCGTGGACCAACGCGCCGCCGGCGACTTCGTATTCCGTCACGACGTGGTCAATGGCCCCGCTGATTTTCGTGTAGCCCGCCGAACGCACGGCGAGCGGCCGACCGAAGCAGAACTGCACGAAATCCGTGTCGTGAATATGCAGATCCAGTAGCGCTCCGCCCGATTTCGCACCGTCGAGGAAGTTGGCCTGGCCCCAGCCCGGCGGCTCGGCCACGCGGCGGAAGCGTGCGGAAAAAACTTTGCCGAAGCGCCCGTCCGCGATGGCCGCCCGCACCCACACCCATTCGGGAAAAAAGCGCAGACACATCGCTGGCATGAGGATGCGGCTGGTTTTCTTGGCGACCGCGGCCATCGCGCGAGCCTGCGCCGCGGTGCGGGCGAAGGGTTTTTCGCAGAGCACGTGTTTGCCGGCTCGCAGCGCGGCGATGGCGAGATCGTGGTGCGCGAGCGTGGGGGCACAAATGTCCACGGCGTGAATTTCGGGATCGGCGAGCAGCGCGGCGAAGTCGTGGAAGGCCTTGAAGCTGCCCGGTTCCAGCTTCACCGGCGCGTTGTCGCCCACGTTGCCGGCGACGCCGGTGAAGTCGCCGTCGAGATGGCGGCCGCTGGGGTTGCAGAGCGCGGCGACGCGCACGCCGGGCACCTGCCGCAGCGCCTTGATGTGCGTGGCCGCCATGAAGCCGAGTCCGACAAGGGCGAGGTTGAGCATGGGGGAATTTGCGGCGAAAAGGCGGGGGGAGAAAAGCTCCAAATCCCAAACACCAATGAGGCAAACAGGGTTGCTTGATCGGGATTCTCCCCAAGAGCAACGAAGGGTTTTGGAATTTGAGATTCGGAGCAGCTTTGAGGTTTGGAACTTGGAGCTTGGGATTTCATCCCGGTCTCGCCCGCCAACGCTCCCAGTCCGCTGCCGTGTCCACGTCGGCGAGTTCGCGCAGGGTGGCGACGCGCAGTCCGGCCTCACGCGCCCGGCGCATCGTCTCGGAAAACACACCGTCTGTGCTCCACGGCATCATGCGAAAAAGTTCGGGTTGCGGTGCGCGCAGGCCGATGAGCCAGTAGCCGCCATCCAACGCCGGGCCAAGCACCACATCGTGCGCCTCCAACGCCAGCCAGGCGTCCTCGATATCCGTGGTAGTCACCGCCGGGCAATCCGAACCGATGATGACAACACGCTCGGCGTCGGTGCGAAAATGCGCGGTAAACGCGGCGTCCAGCCGCTGGCCCAAGTCGCCGGTTGATTGGGGGAACCGGGACCAGCCTTCGCGCAGCCACGGTTGAATTTCGGTGGCAGCCTCCGCAGGCGTGAAGCACAGCTCCACCGCGCGCAGCGAGGCGAGGTTCGCACACAGGGTTTCGACGAGCTTTACGTAGGCGGCGCGGGCAGCCTCCGCACCGAGAGTTTCGGCCAGCCGGGTTTTCACCTTGCCCACGCGCGGAGCCTTGAGGAAGACGACCAGGCGGTTGGCCTCCCTGCTCATTCCACCGCCGCGAGTTCGGTCTCTGTCGCGTGGCCGCCGAGATCCTTCGGCTCGGGCAGGATGAGCGCGACAAAGATGGCCGGCACGAACAGGCACGCGGCGAAGAGCAGGGTTTTCTTGAAGTCACCTCCGCTGGCCAGCGAACCGGAGAAGATCACGCCAGCGGCGGAAGCGATGCGGCCGATGTTGTAGCAGAAGCCCGCGCCCGTGGTGCGCAGCAGCGTGGGAAAGAGCGGCGGCAGATACATGGTGAACAGGCCGAAGACGCCGGAGAAAAAGCCCGTGAGCGGAAACCAAAACCACACCAGTGATTCATAGCCGCGTGGCTGGATGAAGGTGCCGCCCATCGCGAGAAAGAAACAGAAGTAGCAGATCGCAATGGAGCGGCGGTAGCCAAACGACCGGGCCAGCGCGGCGGCGGCGAAGTTTCCGAAGATGCTCGCCGAGATGACGACGAAGAAGGCGAGGCTGACGACTTTCTGTTTGTAGGCCGCGATCCACTTCGCAGCATCGCCGCCGGGCGCGAGCTTGATGAATTCGGCTTTCGCCGCGTCGTTGAGGTCCGGCAGATTCCGCAAATGCTGCGCGTGCCAGAATTGAAACGCCCACCACGCCGTCAGGCCGCAGGCGCAGACAATGATGGTGAGGATCGTCGTGCGGCGGACTGCGCCGCGAAAGAGATCGGCGATGCCGGGCTGGAAGCCGAGCGCTTCGCGCTTCGCCGCGTGCCACTCCTCCGGTTCGGGCACGTGCCGACGAATCCAGAAGACCAGCAGCGCGGGCAGCACGCCCACGAGGAAGACCCACTTCGGGTGGTAATTCGGATGCAGCGCGGCAAGGTAGGTGGTGAGACACGCGAGCAATACGCCGAGGTTCACGCCGGTTTGCAGCACGGCGGCGACCCACGGCCGCCATTTTTTTGGCCACGTCTCCGAGAGCAGTGAGGAGCCCACGGCCCATTCGCCGCCGATGCCCAGCGCGGCAAGGAAGCGGAAGATCATCAGCTGCCACCACGTTTGTGCGAAGAACGACAGCCCGGTGAACGCCGCGTAGGTCAGGATGGTCAGCGCCAGCGAACGGCTGCGTCCGAGGATGTCGCCGAGGCGCCCGAAAAATGCGCCTCCCAGCGCCCAGCCGATGAGAAAAGAACCTTGAATCCAGCCGCTACGCTGCTTGACAAAATCATTCGCTACATCGGATGGGTCAGGGATGAGACCCTCCTTGTGCAGCAAATAGGCGACGAACGGTGCGGCCACGAGGCCGTAGAGGTGCATGTCCAGACCGTCGAAGAGCCAGCCCAGCCATGCGGCGAGGCCGGATTTGCGTTGTTGCGGCGAGAGCTGGCTAAGTGACGTGGCCTCGGGGGGCTTGGTGGGCGCCGGCTTGAACTTGGCCGCCTGCCCATCCGGCCCCGTCTTGCGGATGAAGATGGTGCTCTGCGGCTCAGGGTCAGGCTCGTGGCTCATGGATGCTGGATTGGAGCGTAGGTGAATGGCGCGGCGCGATACAAGGCGGCAGTTTGGCGAGCGTCGTCATTTCCGGCCCATCACCGTTACGGCCTTGGCGCGCGTTCCTGATTCAGTTCCAGGTGCAGGTCCAACCGCACGGTCGTGCCCGTAGCGTCCAACGTGGGGGTGAGACGCATTCGTGGCCCAAGTTGAATACCGTCGGAATTGGGCTGGGTGACGGAGATCTCGGCCGCCTGACCGCTCATGGTGAGGACACGCGGCGCGGCCAGGAGATCGACCCCATCTTGCGAATGCGCCTTGGCCAGCAGCGCCTTCAGTTGTTCCGCTGAAAACACGCTGTGCGTCGCACTGTTCGTCAGCGCGGTGCGCAAGCCCTGCAGGCCGAAGGTTTCCATCGCGCCATCCGGCAGCTCAATCAACTGCGTTGTCATCAGCACCGCGCCTGAGGTGTCCGGCGTCAGTTCTGGCGTGACCAATCCGACGATGCGCCGGCCCGGCACCTGGCTTTCCCACCCGCCCACGGCCAGCGCTTGGCCCAAGCTCACGTTGGCGGAAACATCAGCACTGACGCTGTAAATCTCGGTTGGGCCCGGCACTGGCGGGGTAGCAGCGGTCGGACCGGGCCCGCGAACTGACGGCGCCCGCGCTGATGCCGTTTTCTGCTCCGCGCGCAAACGCGTCACCTCATTGCGCAAGCGTGCCAGCTCTAGCTCGGCGGTGGAGTCGGGCAAGGTCGGGCGGGCTTGCCGCGCGAGCGTGTCCGCTTTCAAATCCTTCAGCTCCTGCCGAAGTCGTTCCAGTTCGCGGCCATTGTCCGAGAGTTGTGCGCGCGCGGTGCGGAGCCGAGTCACGGTCTGCACCAAGCCGATGGCGGTGACGAGCAGGGCTACCGTCAGGAAGACTTGAAGTGGTTGTCGGCGCACGGCCGGAAAATAGTCGCGAAACTGGCACTGTGAGAAGCGTGATGTCGTGCGAAGGCCGCGACATTCGTATGCGATCTGCCTACACTTCGCCCGTGACTGACCGCCCAAGCACAATTTCCGTCGTGATCCCGACGATGAACGAGGCGGTGGAATTGCCTGAGACGCTCCGTCGGCTCCGCGATGTGCCCGAGATTGGCGAGGTCATCATCGCCGACGGCGGCAGCCGCGACGAAACGGTGGACTTGGCCCGGGCGGTCGCTTGCCGCGTGGTGGATTGTCTGCCGGGACGCGGTCGCCAATTGCGCGCCGGAGCCGCAGCGGCCACGGGTGAAGTCCTGTTGTTCCTGCATGCGGACACGTGGTTGACCCGGGAGGCTGGCCGCGCAGCGCTGGATTGCCTAGGCCGCCCCGGGGTGGTTGCGGGCGGTTATTACAAGGTCTTCCGCGACCCGCCGAGCTGGCTCGTGCGCGGGTCGCGAGCCAAGTGTTGGTGGCGGCTGCTGGTCGCACAGCGGATCATGGCGGATCAGGGAATTTTTCTGCGGCGCGCGACACTGGAGCAAATTGGTGGCGTGCCGGACGTGCCATTGATGGAGGAATTCGAGCTCTGTAAACGCCTGCGTCCGCTGGGTCGCATCGCCTTGGCCGGGGCCACGGTGCAGACTTCTGCGCGGAAATTTGCCCGGCTCGGCGTGCTGCGAACCTATGCCCTCATGTGGCGGGTGACGCTGGGCTACTACCGGGGCGTGCCGCTGGAGGAATTGCAGCGATGGTATCAACGCTGAAAGCCCGGCGAAGTGCTTCCGCGCTCAGAGCGCCGCTGGGCCGGGAGCCGTCCGAACGGCCACAAGGCGGCGGCTGTCCGAAGCAAGTTCGATTTCCGCGCGATTAGTCGAGCGCCAGCGCGTCGCCGCCTTGAACCACGCCTCGGCGGCCAGCTCGGATTTCATCTCAAACAGTTTGGGACTCATGGCGCCTTTGCGGGCGGCGACCTCGATGCCCGTGATGGCCAGCCCATGCACGTCATGATGTTTGCGCTCCAGTTCGGACTCGTTCGCCGGGCAGCCGGGAGCCCGCCATGTCAATTCTCCAGCACGGAGGAACAGCTTCACTTCGGCCAGCTCGAGTTTGTTAGCGAAGAATACGAAGTTTTCCCACAGCGATTCCGGCGTGGCGCAGCGTTCAGCTTCCATTTCGAGCCATTGGGCCAGCAGTATCGTGTAACGCGCCTCCCGCCGGATGTCCTGCACATCGCGCCAGAAAGTGCGCAGGGAATATTTGGAGGACACCAGCCCAAAGGAATGAACGATGTAGATAACGATCAAAAATGATAGCCCCAGAAACAGCGGCACCAGTCGGCCCTGCGACCAAAACACCCCAAACGCCATCAGCAGAAACAGCGTCGACAGCACATACAGCGTCAGCAGCGTGCGCCGGTGGGAAAAACCAAACTCGACCAACCGGTGGTGGATGTGCCGCCGATCTGGACGAAACACTGGCAACCCCTTCACGCCGCGGCGCACGATCGCCAAGGTCACGTCGATGATGGGCAGCGCCAGCGCGAAAACCGGAGCCAGCAACGCCGCGGCCACCGTGCCCTTCTGCGAAGTCACTAGCGTCATCCCGCCGATTAGAAATCCAAGGAAATAGGCCCCGCTGTCGCCCATGTAGATGCGGGCTGGTGGAAAGTTGAAGTATAGAAAACCAACCAGCACCCCGATCATCCCCGCCGCTACCATCAGGAAAAACGGGGAGCTGTTCATGGTCGCATGCACGAGGAGCACCATGAGCATGAGGCTGATGCCGGCCGCCAGCCCGTCGATGCCATCGATGATGTTGATCAAATTGGTTAACGCGACCAGCCAGACCACCGTGGCGACCATCCCCCACATGCCCAGATGGTAGCCAGTGCCGGTCATTGGGTTCGTCACCGTTTCAATGTTTGATCCCCCCAACGCCACCGTGCCCGCGATGACGATCTGGCCGAGCAGCTTCAATCTGGCTCCGATGGGACGCACGTCGTCCAGCAAGCCCAGCCCAAACATGGCCAACGCTCCGAACGCCACCGACGCCATTTCATACGACAGCCCATCCTCGAGAAATACACACGCCGTCAACGCCACCGCCAGAAACCCCGCACCCAGCGCAATCCCGCCAAAACGCGGGATTGGAGACTGATTGGTCTGGTGAAAACACTTGTCGCGCTTGGCCCCGATCCGCCGGGAAACATCCAGAATCAGGGGAATCGAACCCCACGAGACCAGGAATCCAGTCAAACAACAAAGTGCAATGGACCACGCTGACATGTTTCGACTCGTAAACCCGTGGGCTGGCAAAACGCGCCGCAGCCACTAACGATGCGGCGTCCCTGATGCCACATTTTGGCCCGTTAAAAAAGCCAAATCTTCGTGCGCAAACTTCGCCGGAAGTCTCAAGTCTCCTTGATCCGCTCGATCCGCCCGCCGAGCTGTTTGAGCTTGGCGTCGATCTTCTCGTAGCCGCGGTCCAGGTGGTAGATGCGGTTGACCTGCGTGGTGCCCTTCGCGGTGAGGCCGGCGATGACCAGTGCGGCGCTGGCGCGCAGATCGCTGGCCATGACGGGTGCGCCACTGAGCCGCTTGCCGCCCTTTACAATCGCACTCGGCCCCTCGATGGAAATATCCGCTCCGAGCCGTCCGAGTTCCGCCACGTGCCCGAAGCGGCTTTCGAAGATGCGCTCGGTGATGATGCTGATGCCCGGCGTGAGACACATGAGCGCCATCATCTGCGCCTGCACGTCCGTCGGGAACCCGGCGTAGGGCAGCGTCGTCACGTCCACGGGCTTCAACACGCCACCGCGCTTGACGACCAGCGCAGGGCCGCGCCGCTCCAGCTTCACGCCTGCTTCGCGCAATTTGTCGATCACCGCATTCAAGTGTTCCGGCCGCGCGCCGTTGATCGTGATCTCGCCGTTGGTCATCGCGGCGGCGATGGCAAAAGTCGCAGCCTCGATGCGGTCGGGAATGACTTCGTGCTCCGCGCCGTGTAACTCCTTCACACCGGTAATGGTGACCGTTGGGCTGCCCGCGCCTTGAATCTTCGCGCCCATCGAATTGAGGAAGTGCGCCAAGTCGCTAACCTCAGGCTCGCACGCGGCGCTCTCGATGATCGTGACGCCCTCGGCCAGCACCGCCGCACTCATCACGTTGGCCGTGCCCAGCACCGTTGGGCCGGAGCGCCCGCCCAAGAAAATTTCTGTGCCCGTGAGTCGCGGGGCCTTCGCGCGGACGTAGCCTTCCTCGATCACAATCTTCGCGCCGAGCGCCCGCAGCCCCTTCAAGTGCAGGTCTATCGGCCGCGTGCCGATGACGCAGCCGCCGGGCTGCGAGACATCAGCCTTGCGCAAGCGGCCCAGCAGCGGGCCGAGGATGCAGATGGAGCCGCGCATCTTGCGGATGAGGTCGTAATCGCCGTGGCCCTTGATGCGGTGCGCCTGCACCGTGAGCGTGTCGCCCTCGAACTTCACCGTGCAGCCCAGTGATTCCAGTATGCGCCCCATGAACTTCACGTCGCTCAGATCGGGCACGTTGCGGATCACGCACCGCTCGGCGGTGAGCAAAGTCGCAGCCATGATGGGAAGCACGGCGTTCTTCGCGCCGCTGATCTGCACGTCCCCGTGGAGGGGGACGCCGCCTTTGATGAGGAGACTGTCCATGTGGAGAAACTTTCTGCTTTGAAACGCCGGGCCGATGACGCCAGCGGCGCGAGGCGCGGGCAAATCAAATTTGCAGAAATGTCACTGGCAGCGACTCACAGCTCGAACTGTTCGAGGCGCTGGCGAAACTCGCCACACGCCGCCGCGATGTCTGGCGCGTTGAGAATCGCCGACACCACACAGATGCGCCGCGCGCCGGCGTCGACCACGGAATCGAGCGTGCTCAGGTTGATCCCACCGATCGCGAACCACGGCAGTGTCACGTTCGCCGCCGCCCACCGCACGTAGTCGAGCGTCACCGCCGCACGCCCCGGCTTCGTGCCGGTCGGAAACACTGGCCCGATGGCGATGTAATCCGGCGCGGCACGCAACGCGCGTTTGGCCTCCTCTGGTGCGTGCGTGCTCAAGCCCAACTTCATCTGTGGCGGACAACCCGTCACCTGCGCTGCCGTGCGAAAGCCCGCGTCGAAGAAATCCTCCTGCCCCAAATGACAGCATGGTGCGCCAAGCTGGAGCGCGAGCTTGGGATGATCGTTGAGCACGAAGGCCACGCCTGCCCGCTCGCACACCGGCAGGACCGCCTCCGCCAGCCGGCGAATTTCCTCCACCGGCGCGCCCTTTGCCCGCAGTTGCACGACGTCCGACCCGCCATCGCAGAGTCTTCGCGCCACCTCCGCCGGATCACGGCCGTGCAGGTAGGCTGTGTCCACAAACGTGTAAAGGCGGGCGGCGGCGAACGGTTTCATTGCACGGCGAGCCTACGCCACGCATGTCGTCAGGCCAAGCCGCCGCCACACGAAAGTATCTGAAGTCGTGACGAAACGCGGGGCCTTGGGCATCGTTCGCCGCTAACAACACTCACATGGAACACACGATCAAAATCGCCCTCGTCGGCGCCGGAATGTTCGGCGGCGATGTCCACCTCCGCGCCTACGCCGACCTCCAGCGCTTCGGCATCGCCGGCCAGCTCGCGCGCGTCGGCCTCGACAAGTTTAACCGCGAACTCGCCCCGGTGAAGTTCGACCTCGTCGCAGTCGCGACCCGCTCGCAGAAGTCCGCCGAGAAATCCGCCGCGGCCTTCCAGGAATGGACCGGCCATGCGCCGAAGTGCTACCACGGCGACGAGCCCTGGCACGACATCCTGCGCGATTTCCCCGACCTCGATGTCCTCGCGGTGGCCACGCCGGACCACCTCCACACCCAGCCCATCCTCGCCGCGCTCGCCCAAGGTGTCCACGTGCTCACGGAGAAGCCCATGTGCCTCAGCACGGCCGAGGCCGACCAGATCATCGAGGCCGCGCGCGCGAAGAATCGCATCGTGGCCGTGGACATGCACAAGCGTTACGACCCCGACCACCTGCGCATCCGCGACGACATCCAGAAGCGCATCGGCGCGCCGCTTTACGGCACCGCGTTCCTCGAAGAGCCGCTGGAAGTCAGCACCAGCACGTTCAAGTGGGTCGAGTCGAGCGATCCCTTCAGCTACGTCGGGCCGCACTGGACGGATTTGATTTACTCCTACTACAAGTCCAAGCCCGTCTCGCTCACCGCCGTCGGCCAGAAGAAGCGCCTCGTGCGCGACGGCATCAATGCCTACGACGCCGTGCAGGTCCGCGTGGATTTCGACAACGGCATGAGCATCAACTTCCACAACAACTGGATCACGCCGCCCGACTTCGAGGGGCCGGTGAACCAGGGCCACGAGATCGTCGGCGCGGACGGCAAGGTGGAGAGCGATCAGCAATACCGCGGCTTCCGCTGGTGGAACAAAGGCGGCGGCTCGCGCACGAGCAACAACCACTTCACCCGCGACGTGCTCCGCGCCGATGGCACCAAGGCCTACGTCGGCTACGGTGTGGACAGCCTCACCGTCGGCCTCGTGGCCGTGTGCCGCGTGAAATTCGCCGGCGAAACCCGCGACGCCGTCGCGAGCCTCTATCCGACCGCCGAGGAAGCCCGCATCACCTGCGCGATCGTGGACGCCGCCGCCAAGGTGCGCGACCTGAACTTCAAATACCTGGCCGAAGGCAAAGGCGCGACCGTCACCGCCCGCTTTGGCAAAGACGGCATCACCATCTGCGACCCGAACCGTGCGGGCGAAGGCGCGGACAAGGTGTTTCAGCGGATTTACGAGCGGGAGATTTGAACGAAGCTTTTCACCTCGTCGCACCAGGACTACGCATGCCGGGCTCCTCATGGTCGTGCGGCAGCTCACGTATCACACTGTTCACGCATCGAGGCCCCAACGGTGTTCACGGGCGCTTCGCAGCACTGACGACGACGAACCGGCTGCCACCGTTGCTCCAGACGCGTAAAAGGACACGCTCACCCTTCAACTTGTCACTCAGTCGAACGGCTTCATCGGCGCTGCCGACAGGTTGCCGGTTGATTTCGAGGATGACGTCGCCGGTCCGCAGGCCCGCTTCGGCTGAAGGGGAGTTTGGGTCCACTTCTGCCACGAGCGCGCCACGGACGTTGTTCGGGATGTTGATCTGCCGACGGGCACGAGAATCAAGGTCCTCGACGGTGACGCCATCCAGCGGGTCGGCCTCGGAGCCGCGTCGCAGTCCACCGGAGCGACCGCCGTTCTTGGCGAGGCCGCCGCTGGGAAGCTCGGCGAGTTTCACTTCGACGGTTTGCGGCTTGCCGTCCCGAATCAGTCGCAGGGGGGCTTTGGTCCCAGGGGCCGTTTGCGAAACCATCAGCCGCAACTGGCGGCTGTCGGTGACTTTTTTGCCGTTGAACTCAGTAACGACATCACCCTCCTTCAAGCCGGCCTTGTCTGCGGGCGAGTCGCTGGTGACTTCACCGACAAGCGCACCTGAGTTATCGGCAAGTTTGAATTCACGGGCGAGTTCCGGAGTGACGGGCTGGATCATCACGCCGAGGTAACCGCGCGTCACTTTGCCGTCGGTGACGAGTCGATCCATGACGTAGCGAACGAGGTTGATGGGGACGGCGAAGCCAATGCCTTGGTTGCCGCCGCTGCGGCTGAGGATGGCGGTGTTGATGCCGATGAGACGCCCACTGGCATCCACCAAGGCCCCGCCGGAGTTGCCGGGATTGATGGCAGCGTCGGTCTGGATGAAGTCCTCGTAGTCCACGATGCCTTGGGCACGCCCCTTGGCGCTGACGATGCCCATCGTGACGGTCTGCCCGAGGCCAAAGGGATTGCCAATGGCGAGCACGACGTCGCCCACGCTGACCAGGTCGCTGTCGGTCACGGTGATGGCGGGAAGGTTTTTCCCTTCGACCTTGATGACGGCGACGTCGGTCTGCGGGTCGGTGCCGATGACCTTGGCCGAGTAAGTCGTCTTGTCGTCGGCCAGGGCGACCTTGATTTCATCGGCCCCTTCCACCACGTGGTTGTTGGTGAGGATGTAGCCGTCCTCGCTGACAATCACGCCAGAGCCGAGAGCCCGCTCGCGGTGCTCGCGCGGAATCTGGCGTTCGCCGAAAGGCATGCCGAAGAAATCGCGGAAGAATGGATCCTCCGAGAACGGCGAGCGGCGGAAATTCTCTTTCACCGTCTTGGTAGTGTAAATGTTCACGACACTCGGGGAGACTTTCTTGATGACCGGGCTGAAAGTGAGTCCGGGACGAGCCTCATGCGAGAGGGGCGCCGGGTCACTCTTCAGTTTGGGTGCCGATGCCGCAAAGAGCTGAGGCCCGGAACGGACATCAACGAACAACGCGCCGAGTGCGAGCGTGAAGAGGAAAACGAGTCCGAGGGATTTTGGAGTGGAGCTTTTCATGGCTGAAGGTTGGCCGCCCGACCGGAGTCGGGCGGCCAGTTTGAATTTACTTGGATTACGACGCAGCGGGCGAAGAGGTGGAGGTCGCGGAGCCGGCGGCGCGGTTGCCTCGCCGCACGAACCCGACAATCTTGGCCACAAACTCCCGAACGCGGCCGCACAGCAGGTTGAATTTGGCTTTCATGGCGTGATTCGTTGTTTGGTTCCTGCGAGGGCGCAGGCCAGCACCTGAATTATTTGCGAACCAAGCGCCGGGCCTGTGCCCCTCGCAACTTCAGACAGATGCGGTTAATCGCCCTTGATTGCGATCAGCTTGGCCTTGACCTTCTCGGCCTTCTTGACCCGCACTTCGAGCAGTCCATGCTTGAACTCCGCATTGATGCCGGAGGGATCAGCCCAACCGGGCATGACAAACGAACGCGTGAACGTGCCGCAGGGCCGCTCGTTGAAGACATACTCCGCCCCCTCGGGCAGCGCCTCCGCGAGCCGCTTGCCCGTGATGACGAGCTTGCCGTCTTCAAGTGTCACGCTGACGTCGTTCTTGTGCATTCCAGGGAGATCGGCCCGGATGACGAACTCGTCGGTGGTCTCGATCACATCCACCAGCGGTGCCCACTGGATTTCGGCGTGGTTGCCGTTGCGGGTGGGGCGCCAGTCCGACAAAGAAGAGAGCCGGTTCTGAAGCTCCTGCATTTCACGGAACGGATTCCATTGAGTTACTGAGGTCATACTACAGTTGTTCTTTTCAGACGGATCAATCTTCCCTCACTCACTGGCTCCGTCGCCAGCCAGCGGAGGGGCTCCGCGAGCACCCGCTCGCAGGTCAGCAAATTCGCAAAAAGCAACAGATATGCCATGGGTTACCCCTGTGAAATACCAAGAAATAGAGGATTTATTAAGATATGGGAAATCGCTCAGTCTCGGGAAGCGGTCAAATTTGACACACCTATACACGCGTTGTCACAGTCGAGGCCATGTAGGCCAACCATTTCACCCGCGACGTCCTCCGCGCCGACGGCACACGCGCCTACGTCGGCTAGGGCGTGGACAGCCTCACCGTCGGCCTCGTGACTGTGTGCCGCTTGAAGTTCGCCGGCGAAACCCGCGACGCCGTGGCGAGCCTGTATCCGACCGCCGAGGAAGCCCGCATCACCTGCGCGATCGTGGACGCCGCCGCCAAGGTGCGTGACCTGAACTTCAAATACCTAGCCGAGGGCAAAGGCACGACCGTCACCGTGCGCTTCGGCCCCGACGGCATCACCATCTGCGATTCGAACCGCTGGGCGAGGGGACATGAGAAATGCCTCGGTAACTTGCCGTGTGCATTCGCCGTCTGATGCGCAACCAATGAAAAAGTTCTTATGGTGTCTGCTGCTCGGGGGCTGCTTCTCCAGTTGCTCTTGGGCGGCGAGCCCGCCGCCCAACATTCTTGTCATCCTCGCGGATGATCTCGGCTATGGCGACGTGCAGTGCAACAATCCGCAGCGCGGGAAAATTCCCACGCCCAACATCGACAAACTCGCGGCGCAGGGCTTGCGCTTCACCGATGGCCACTCGTCCTCCGGGGTGTGTTCACCCTCGCGCTACACGCTGCTGACGGGGCGCTACCATTGGCGCACACGCTTGCAGCGCGGCATCGTGGGCGTCTTTGGCGAGCCGTTGATCGCGCCGGACCGCATGACCATCGGCACACTGGCGAAACAACATGGGTATCGCACGGCCGCCATCGGCAAGTGGCATCTCGGCTGGGACTGGGCCCTGGAGAAGGGGCAGAAGGCGCTGCTGCAGCCAGCCACCGAGGCCGGCGCGGATGATGAGGCGAAACCCCGGCGGGCACCCGCCGTCGCCACGGACAAACAGCGTGAGTTCTGGCGCGAGTTTTTTTCCAAACCCATTGCCGGCGGCCCGACGGCGCGTGGTTTCGACACCTATTTCGGCACCGATGTGCCCAACTGGCCGCCATATTGTTTCATCGAAAACGACCACACGCTCGGCCTCCCGAGCGAATTCCTGCCCGCGTCTGATCTCGGCAACAATCGGGCCAGCACGCAAGGCCCGGCGCTGAAGGCTTGGAAACTGGAGGACATTCTTCCGACTCTTGGCGAGCGCGCTGCCGCCTTCATCACCGAGGCCGCCGCGAAGCCAGCGCCGTTTCTGCTCTACTTGCCGCTGACCTCGCCGCACACCCCGCTGGCGGTGAATTCGGGTTGGAAAGACAGGAGCGGACTGAATCTCTTTGCGGATTTCGTGATGGAGACCGATGCCGTCGTGGGTCGTGTGCTCGAGGCGTTGGAGAAAAGCGGCGCCGCGCCGAACACGCTCGTCATTTTTACCGCCGACAACGGCTGCGCGCCTTACATCGGCGTGAAGGATCTCGAAGAGAAGGGCCATTATCCAAGCGGCCCGCTGCGCGGCTACAAGGCCGACGCCTGGGAGGGCGGACATCGCGTGCCGTTCATCGTGCGCTGGCCCGGGGTGGTGAAGGCGGGGGGCGTCTGTCATCAGCTCGTGTATCAGGCCGATTTCATCCGCACCTTCGCCGACATCCTTGGCGCGAAACTTCCCGATAACGCCGGGGAGGACAGCTTCAGCCTCCTGCCGCTGTTGCGAGGCGAGGACAAACCCATTCGCGAAAGCGCCGTGAGTGCCTCCATCAATGGCTTGCCCGCCGTCCGCAGCGGTCGGTGGAAATACATTCCTGCGCCCGGCTCCGGTGGCTGGGGCAAAGGAGGCGACCTGTCTCAGCCGGTGCAACTTTACAACCTAGCCGATGATCTGGGCGAAACGAAGAACCTCGCCGCGGCGATGCCGGAGAAAGTTGCCGAGCTGGCAGCGTTGCTGGAAAAGCTCATCGTCGATGGTCGCAGCACGCCGGGTTCGCCGCAAATGAACGATGTCGAGGTGAAGCGATACGTCCCTGAACCCGCCGCGAAATCGAAGAAGCAGGCCAATGCGGCCCGATAGGTTTTACTCAAATGGGCGCACGGCGCGGCTCGCAAACACAGGCTTGCCGCAAGGGCGCGACCGTCACCTTCCGCTTCAACCCATGGCTTCACAAGCTGTGATCCGAACCGCGCGGGCCATGCGCTGACGAAGTGTGACAGCGGATTTGGCCGCGGAGTGGTATACGTTGCCCGCGCCGCTATCCGACATCATGGCCGTTACTGTTCTTTACGGCTGATTCAATGCCGGTTATTCAAGACAGCCGCCGCCGCATGCTTAAAACATTTCATTCTTTCTCCTCGTGCATCGCACTCCTTGTTGCCTGCGCTTTGGCCCACGCCGCTGACGCCGATCAGTGGCTGACTTACCCCGGCGGCGACGGCCCCGGCAAAGGTAAGCGCATCGTGCTCATCGCCGCCGACCAAGAGTATCGCAGCGAGCAGTCCATGCCGATGATGGCGAAGATTCTCAGCAGGCATCACGGCTTTGATTGCACCGTGCTCTTCGCCGTGAACGACAAGGGCGAGGTGGACCCCACGATGCCGGTCTATCCCGAGAAGGGTAAGGAGTTCAAAGAGCACCACATCCCGGGCTTGGAACACCTGGCAAAGGCCGACCTCGTCATCTTCTTTCCGCGCCTGCTCACGCTGCCGATGGCCGAGCGCGAACTCATCGTGAAGTATGTGGATTCCGGCAAGCCCATCATCTCCATCCGCACGGGCAACCACGGCTTCCACGCTCCGCTGCCCTACAAGATCAACGGCAAGCAAGTCCGCTGGGGCGAGGACATACTTGGCGGCAGCTTCATGGGCCACCATGGCCGCTGGCAGGCCGACTCGACGCGCGGCAGCATCGTGCCGGAGCAAAAGGATCATCCCATCCTCACCGGCGTGAGCGACATCTGGGGCAACTCCGACGTGTATCGCACTTACAAGGAAGGCACGAGTCTGCCGACGAATTGCACCGCGCTCGTCTGGGGCCAGCCGCTCATGGGGCGCCAGCCCACCGACCCGCCGAATCCCAAACTGGAGCCGCTGCCGGTCGCGTGGTTCAAGCACTGGCAAACCAGCGAGGGGAAGCAGGCCCGTGTCTTTCAATCCACCATGGGCAGCGGCACCGACCTCGAAAATCCCGGCCTGCGCCGGCTCATCATCAACGCCGCCTATTGGTGTATGGGCCTGGAGTCCGCCATCTCCGCCACGCGCAGCGTGGACATCGTCGGCGACTACAAGCCACTCAAGAGCGGCTTCAATTACCCGGCCCTCGGCGTCGTGCCGAAGCCGGTCTCCGCTTACAAATAGAGTTTCTCACCAACCCCACTCATGCGCCACGCCATCTCCTTCCGTCGTGTCACCGCCGCCCTTTTTGCCGCCGCACAATTGTTCGGAACGCACGTCAACGCGGCGGACCCAACGTTCCAAGTTCAACCCGTCTCCGCAGCGCAAGCGACGGAATACCAACTCGACCCGAAATTCTTCCAGAAGGCGACGCTCGTCCAAAACATCCTCATCGCCACGTCGGAGAAAGTTTCCGACTTCACCCATCGCGAGGCGGCCTACCAGTTCGACCGCGTGATGCAGACCCTCCGGCCGGAAATCGCCCAGCGCATCCGGGACAAGAAAGTGTTGTGCGTGCTGGTCGCCCACAACGAGCTGACCTCGGACGTGCCACTGTTCACCTCTGACAAGACCGGCAAGGAACTCGATTTCTACAACTGGCGGCAGCGGGGCTTTCTCACCACCAAGAACGGCCGCCCCGTCGTGCTCTTCGCCGAAGAGGACGTGATGGAGTATGAGGGTGGCATGCAGTTGGAAAGCATTCTGATCCACGAGTTCGGCCACGTGATCCAAAACGCGGGCTTCGACCCGGACTTGCAGGCCCGCGTGAAGGCCGCCTTCGCGAACGCCAAGGCCAAGGGCATATACAACGATGGCTACGCCGCGCAGAAGTTCCGGCGTGTTACCAGCGAAACGCCCGTGAGCCTGCTGGATGCATTGGTGAAATCCTTTCCCGATCAACCCAAGGACTTTCTCCGCGCGTGCCTCGACGGCGGTGACATCCTCGTCAACGGCCGCCCCGTCCGCACCGACGCTCAGGTCACGCGGCACGACAAGGTATTGATCGTCTTTGGCGGGCCGAAGCAGTGTTACGCGCTGGCGAACGCGGCTGAGTATTGGGCTGAAGGCGTGCAGGACTGGTATGACACCAACCGCACGATGGACCACGACCACAACCACATTCACACCCGCGTGCAGTTGAAGACCTACGACCCCGAGCTGGCCAAGCTCTGCGCGGATGTGCTGGGTGATTCCGAGTGGCGCTTCGTCTCACCGCGTTTGCGCGCCGGACAGGGTCACCTCGCGGGCTACGATCCCGCCACCGCGCCGAAAGTTGCAAAACTTCCGCACATCGATCAAGCGGCACAAGACTACTACGACAAGTATTGGAAAGACTTCTGGATGCGGCTGCATGAGAAGTATCCGGCCAAATCCAGCCCCAGCGCCAAACCCCAGTGAACTTCGGCAAGTAATGCGCAGAGTTGGTTCGCGCTCTCTTCCAACTTGCCTTGTCCTAGAACTTGGGGCCGCGCCATACGACCGGGGCCTTTTCATCTGACAGCCAGCCGGTCGCCCCTGCGGAGTTCACAGCCGGGTTTTACCCGCCCATTGGAACAGAAACCTCGTGCCCGATGCGTTATCCCGGCGGGTCGAGCTTACTCGATCAGTTCAGTCATCATCATCATCCTTCGCCGGGTGAGCGAAGACGAACGCAGCACGCACTGGGGCGGGCATCTTGCTGTTGGGGCCGCGCACGCTGCGCCAGATGATTTCGTTGAGCAGCAGGTCATCGGCGGCGTCTTCCTTCGTGAAGTCCATCTTGCGCGATTTCTCCGCACCCCAGGCGAGCTTTCCGTTCCGTTCGTTGATGTCCGCTTGTGCGGGAGCGAGCGCGTAGGGGCGCAGGTCGGCTTGCGGCTGGAAGGAGTTAAACATCGGCGTGGCGGCGGCATCGAACTGCGACATGGGCCGCATGCCGAGGATGAGTTCCATCGTGCGCAGCATCGAGCTGGTGGAATACATCGTGGAGTCCACTGCGCCGCGCTTGGTGTAGGGGCTGATGACGAGCGCGACGGTGCGGTGCGCGTCCACGTGGTCGGGGCCGTTCTGCGCGTCGTCCTCCACGACGAAGATGGCGGTCTGCGCCCAGAACTTCGACTTGCTCACAGCCTCGACGAGCATCCCCAGCGCGAGGTCGTTCTCGGCAACACACGCGGTGGGCGTCCATTTGCCGGCGGTGGTGCCGGACGTGTGGTCCTGCGGCAGGCGAATGACTTGCAGGTGCGGCATCTCGCCTTCGCCCTCGAAGCGCTTTAGCTCGCTGATGAACCGCTCGGCGCGCTTCACGTCGGGATAGTCCATGTCGAAGCCGCGATACAGCGGGTCGAAGCGTCCTTGCAGCGATTTGAGCCGCGCGGTCGCGGGGTCGCCGAGCTTCTTGCCGTTCTGCACGAACTCGCCGTAGCTGCGGAAACTCACCTTCGCCTCGGCCGCCACGTCCCAGAGGTAGCCGCCGGCGGGCGTGGCGATGGGGAAGTTGCCTTCCGCCGGGTAGGTGTATTTCTTCGTCTTGTTGTGGCCGTAGCTCAACGGCCAGAACTTCTCCACGTAATCGCTCGCATAGGCGGCCATGCTCCACTCGTGGCCGTCGGCGCTGACTTCGCTCTCGACGTAGAAGTTGTCGAGCAGCACGAAGTCGCGCGCAAGCTTGTGGTGGTTGGGCGTCACGCGCTCGGGGAAGAGGCAGAGTTTCGCATCGCCGCGGCCTTCCTTCATGTCGCCGAAGACTTGGTCGTAAGTCCGGTTCTCCTTCACGATGTAGAGGCAATACTTGATGGGGCTGGCCTCGCCGAGCTTGCCGGGAATCGGGCTGTCCGCAGGACGCGCGGTGGCGATGGCGTTGTCGCGCTTGAGCGGCGAACAGCGGTAAGCGGTCGCCGTGTATTTCTCCAACTGCTGCTCGAAGTCCGCGCGCTTGGGCAGATCAATCACGCTCAACGTGCCTTTGAACAGGCCGCCGATGTATTCCACCGTGCTACCGTGCGCGGCTTTCTTGCCGGGTTGCGGGCCGCCGGGATTCGCCTTCGAGATGATGCCCTTGCCGTTCGCGACGAGCAGCTTCTTGCCGTCGGGTGTGACGCGCACGGAAGTCGGATACCAGCCGGTCGGGATGAAGCCGAGCGAACGGCTCTTGCCGCGCACGGCCACGTCTACGACGGCGAGCGTGTTGATGTTCGCGTTGGCGATGAAGAGGAGCTTCTCGTCGGGCGTGAGCGCGAGGCTGTTGGGCGTCGCGCCGGGCGGCGACTGCGGGTAAAGCGCGGCCCAAATCGTCTCCGTGGTCTGGCCGCTCTCGGTGTCAATGACTGTGACCGTGTTGCGATGGGCGTTCGCGACGTAGAGCAGCTTCCCGTTCTTGGTGAGGAGCATTTCGTTCGGATGCTCCTCGGTCGGCCAGCGCGCGATGACTTGGTTCGACTTGAGGTCGATCACCGCCACCTGCGCCTGGGCCCAAAGGCTGACGTAGAGCCGGCCCTTCTTCTCGTCGAGCCGGCACGCGTAGGGATACGGCGCGGTCGGGTCGGCGGGGTCGAGCGCGGCCTCGGCGCGTTTCGTGATGGCGGCCTCGTCCTCGGTCTGGGCTACGGCCGGAACTTGGACTTTGGACTTTGAACTTTGGACTTTGGACTTTGAACTTTGGACTTTGGACTCCGGTGGCCCGACGACGATGTCGAGCACGTTGGACTTCGCATTCAAGTCCACCTTCGCCACGCGCTGGCCGAGGACGTTGGCGACGTAGAGGTGTTGCGCGTCACTCGTGAGCGCGAGGCCGGCGGGGATGCCGCGCTCGGCGACATTGCGCAGGCGAATCTCCTGCTCCTTGCCGAGCGTGCCGGCCTTCGCGTCGAAGTCGAAGCAGCGCACCACCTCGCTGCCCGCGCCGCTGGCGTAGAGGCGCTTGCCATCGCGCGCGAACTCAATGCCGTAGAAAGTCTCCTCGACCTTCGTGCGGTTCAGCACCGTCGCCTTCGCGATGTCCACCACGGCGATCTCGTGCGCGCTGTAACCCGCGTGCAGGACGACGGCGAGTTTGCCATCGGGATGCACCGCGATGTTGACCGGGAAGTCCGCGAGGTCCACCTGCGTGCCGGCGGGGTGGAGCGACCACATGTTGGGCAACAGCACTGAACCGTCGGCTTGGCGGCCGGGCCAACCGGGTTTGGCGTTTTGGGTTTGAGGCTTCGCGTTGGGCGCATCGGCGGCAGCGAGTGGCAGGGCGAGCAGCAAGCCGGAAAAGCCAGCCAGCAAACGAGGTGACAAGAGCATGGCGATGGTTATGCCATGCGTTGGTTTCGAGGTAAACCGCCAACCGCAAAGCAACGGTTCAAAAGCTTGCTGAACGATGTGCCGCTCACCACATGCCGAAGTAGGCGGCGGTGGCGCCGGCGGGATTCCATTCGTTGTTGTGGCTGGTCATGGAGCCGATGTCCTTCCAGCTCACCGAGCCGTCGAGCAGGCCCACGTTGCCGCCGGTGGCCCCGAGCTGGCCGCAATCTTTGCCACCGTTGGGCATGATCCAGCCTCCCGCCGCATTGGCGCGGGTGCCGGCGCGGGAGTGGGGGACCACGGCCCAGTTGTTCGCCGAGGGCTGCGTCCAGTCGTTCAAGTCGTAGATCAGCACGAGTGTGGGGTCGTCACTGGTGCGATAGGGGGCAACCCAGGTGGTAATGGAGGGCGGCACGACGAATCCGCCCAGATAGCCGTAGCCGCCGAGATAGCACTTGAGGCCGGCATTGTAGGCCAGTTCGCCGGGCGCATTGGGCGTCGCGCCGAAGGTGGCATTGCCGAAGGGGTAGGGAAGATTCGGACACACGGCGAACTTGTGGGACTTGGTGTAATCGAGCAGTACCTGTCCAGCGGGCTGGGAGAGCCAGATGGTGTGGGAGACGTTGTCGCCGAGGCGCGGGCCACCGAACAGTTTCTGGTTCTGGTCGTCCGCGTAGAGGTGTGCCGTGAGGGCGAACTGCCGGATGTTGTTTTTGCAGGATGCACGCTTGGCTTTTTCCTTCGCGCTGGATAGCGCGGGCAACAGCATCCCGGCCAGGATGGCGATGATCGCGATGACGACGAGGAGTTCGATCAAGGTGAAGCCCGTGTGCGGTCCTGAATTGTCGTGGTGTGGCAACGTCTCCGGGCAGGGCGGAAAAGGCTGGGTGCGCATGGATGACGAGGAGGTTCTCGCAGCGCGGGCGAGCTTGTTCAAGCGGAAAGGGGCGATTCCACCATTGGCGGCAGATGCAACGCGGAGGTCAACGCCACCGCACTTCTTCCAATACGGAGAGGTAGCGTTCGGTGGTGCGTTCCCAGGTGAAGTTGGCGGCGTGGCCCAAAATGGCGTCGTGGGCCGGAGCGGTCGCAAGGGTCTGGTCTAGCGCCTGGCTGAGCGCATGCACATCGGCACTGGAGACGAGGCGGCCAAGGAAATCCTTGTCGAGCACCTCGGGGATGCCGCCGACCTGGGTGGCGACGACGCGCAGGCCGCACGCGAAGGCTTCGAGGATGACGTTGGGGACACCTTCCTGTTTGCTGGGGACGCAGAGAACATCGGCGGCTTGCATGTAGCGGGCGACTTCCGCCGGTGACTTGCGGCCCACGAGCCGCACGTTGGCACCGAAGCCGCCGGAGTTGGCGAGGCGGCGGGCCTTGGCCTCCAGCGGGCCGGTGCCGATCATGATCAGTTCCACCGGCTGCCCGGCGGTCCGGCAAAGTCGGCTGTGGGCGCCGATGAGCAGGAGTGGATTTTTCACGGGCAGGAAGTTGCCGACATAGAGGACGATCTGCCGGTCGGCGGGCAAATCGAGTTCCCGGCGCAAGGCGGTGGCATCGCCGGGCCGGAACGTGGCGGTGTCCACGCCGTTGTAGATGGGCCGCAACTTCATGAAAGGCACGCCGGCCTGGCGGAGTCGGTTGGCGAGGTCCCGGCTGCGGGTGATCGTGGCGGCGGCCCGGCTGAGAGCTTGCACGATGATGTGCCGGCGCAACGGCATGTGCAGGTAGCTGTGGACATCGGTGCCCTGCGCGATGGCGACGACGGGCGCTTGCAGGTCGGCATCCAACAGGTCCAACGCACAGGCGTCCGGATAGACCCAGGCACCGAGGACGACATCGAACTGGAACTCGGCACGGACCCGGCGGACGGGCTCGTGCAGCGCGCGGGCCATGAGGCGGTGGTTCCACGGGCCGCCGAGCTTGGGCACGTAGAAGGTGCGCACGTAGAGTGGTTGAAAGAGCGCATCCTCGGCGCGGGGCGTGCGTGGCCGCCAGCTTTTGAAGGGCAGTTGCGGGCGGGGGGCGATGACGCGGATTTCGCAGTGCCGGGCGAGGTGATGGAGCACCGTGGCGTTGATCTGTCCGTGCCCCGGCGCACTGGCGTCGGGAAACAGATTCGACACGAAGAGGACTTTCATTTGGCCGGGGCGGGAGCGGGCGGCGGAATGGTTGGCGGCGACCAGTTGAACCATCGCCACTGCGTGCTGGCGGCATCGCTGTCACACTTGGCCACGCCGAAAAGGAAGGCGGCATGGGAGTTAGTGGGGCTGACGTCGAAGCGAAAAAGGTTCCAGAGCAACGAATGGCTCTCCGCGCCGGTGCGGGGATTTTTTTCGTGGCGATAGAGTGACCAGACCGGCGACCAGTTGCGTTCGATCGATTTGTTGCGCGGAACGATGGTCTCGAAGGGAGCGAGGAGTTGGAAGCGCTCACGGCCATCCAATTCCTTGCGGGCTGTGAAGAGCGGCCAGCAATCGGTGCGGGTCATGGTTTCGCCTGTGACCGTGTTTTTGTCCA
Organism: Pseudomonadota bacterium; assembly: GCA_009922615.1. Taxonomy (GTDB): domain Bacteria; phylum Verrucomicrobiota; class Verrucomicrobiia; order Limisphaerales; family SXTU01; genus SXTU01. Next base: position 11,586 of record RFVF01000002.1, on the reverse strand, counting down.
CCAGGTCGCTGTAGAGGAAGAGCAGGAAGCGCGTGCGCTCGCGTTCGAGGGCGGCGGTTTTGGCGTGGTTGTATTTGTAGAGCGGCCAGAGGATGAAGTCGCTCGTGAGCGTGGCGTTGGTGGCGTGGCTGTAGAAGGGCCAGACGCGGTTCATGTGTTTGCCATCGCCCCGCGCAAACCCGATGAAGGGCCACGGCGCGCCCCACTCGTGGTATTTTTTCTCGCGATCCTCGGTGGAGGTGAAGAAGGGCCAGAGGTAACTGGTCGAGTCCCGGAGCGAGGAGCGGTAGCGGCTGTAAAACGGGAGAAACGCCTGTTCGTGGACGGCGTTGGTGGTGCCGATGCCGGTGTGTTCGTTGTAGAAAAAGGGCCATGCGGCAAACCACTTGTCGTGGCCCGGAGTCAGTTTTTCGAGCCCGAGGTAGTTCGTGCTGGTGAACGCGGTGCGGTGTTCGTGCCCAACGAGCGGCCAGAACTGCCAGCCTGCGAGCTGCGTGCCTTGGCGGAGGTGGAAGAAGGGTGCGAGGTAGTTCCGGGTGACGATGTCCTTCTTCACCGTGCGGGAGTAAAGCGGGAACAGGCGGACCTGGATTTCGTCCCGCATCAGGTGGCCCTTGACTGTGCCCCAGAACGGCAGGAGTGCGGTGTAGTTCTGGGCGGGGTCCGCGCTGCGGCGCTGGAAATAGAATGGAAACACGCTGAACTTGTCCGACCGCTTCTCCTCCTGCGACTGGCCGCCGGAGAAGCTCAAGAGCTGAAAAAGCTGCCATCGATATTCCGCGCCGTAGCGATCGAAGGTCAGCAACGGATACAAAAAATCGTATTCCTCGGCCTCGACGCCGGGATTCACCAAGTGCGAAAACAACGGCGGGATTGCCCAAGTGGTTTTTTCGCCGGTGACTTCGCGGTAATAGAGCGGTCCCAGCCATTCCTCGCGCGTGCCAGCTTCCAGCGTCAAGGAGAACTCATGCGCCAACGGGCCGGCGGTCCATCCGGCGGCGATGGCAGAACTCGCGGCTGCGCCCAGCAGACCAGCGAGTAATCCCAGCGGGATGAATTTCAAAAAGTTGAAGGCACGATGATTCACGCGCTCGGAATGGTAAGAGCCCCGGGGGCTTGGTCAAGTATGCCTGCCGAACGCAGGTGAAACTCGCACCCTCGGTAAGGCATCAATATCGTTACAGGAGAAAAAGACTCCGGCGAAATCTGTGGGTTTGACTTTGGATCGCACATGGCTACCCTGTCGCGTTAGTTGATTGAGGTTCGATTTGAACTCGGTTCCTCACGGCCCAGTGGCGAAGGTGCATTTTCGTCACTGGGCCTTTTCTTTTCGCCAGCCCAGTTTCAGGAGTAGGGCCAGCACGGCCGGAAGAAACGTCAGCGAGGCGATCATGCAAGTCGCCGTGCCCACTGACATGACATAGCCCAGGCTCTGGATGCCTTGATGTTTGCCCAGCATCAGGCTGCCGAAGCCAGCCATGGTATTCAGCCCGGAGACCAGCACGGCCAGCCCGGTGCTGCGTCCGAGGATAGATGGATTTTTTTCCTCCGCAAAACGGTTGAGGATGTGAATACCATTCGTCACGCCAATGCCCACCACCAGCGGCAACGTCATGATGTTCGCCGGGTTGAAGGGAATGCCCGCCCAACCCATGAGTCCCACCATCCACACCGTCCCGATGACCACCGGCAGCAACGCCAGCAACACGCACAGTAGCGATCGGAAATGTAGCAGCACCATCAGGGCGATGGCCGCCGTCGCATACCACGCGGCCTCCACGTAGCTGTCCTTGAGCAGCGTCGTGTATTCGAGCAGTTGCACCGGTGTGCCAGTCACGTTCGGGTCCACCGTGCGCAACTCCTTCACAAACGCCTCCTGCGTCTCGCGCTGCCACACGTCGCCCTTGGGGAAAACCATCAACAGGTATTTCCCCGACACGCCGATGAACCGGTTGCGCAACGGCGCCGGCAAATCCTCCCTGCGTAGCGGGCTCGCCTGTTGCTCGGCCAGCGCGCCAAACGTGTCCTGCAAGTCCATCAGCAAAGCTTGTTGATAATCCGCCATCTGTCTCGCCGCGTGCTCGGGTGCCGCCACTAGCGCATTGCGCCAGGCCTGCGTGGCCTCCTTCAATGAACGAAACACCGGCACCAGCTTCGTTTCACCCTCCTTTTTGGTGACCTCCTCCGCCATGCCGACGAAGCCTTGAAACGAGTAGAGCACCTGCAGCAACTCCGGCACGTTCACCGGCTGCGTGTCCAGCCGCGCGAACCGCACCGCCGCCGCATCCTCCTTGATCTGGCGGATGACCGGGAGTTTGGGCGTCGCATCCTCCGCGAGGAAACGGCTCATGGACTCGACCTTCGCCACGGTCGTGAGATTCGTCAGCCGCTGCTCCAGCAACACCGCCTGCTCCAGACTCGACGCCACGACGGCGGCCGACAGGATCGAGTTCGAGCCGGACTCGATCAGGCGCTGCTCGAAGACCACCGCCGGCAAGCCAGCCGACTGCATGTGCAGCAGGTTGTAATCGAAGTGCACCTTGCCAAATTGCGCACCGCACAGAGCGCATAACGCCGCCGTGGCCACCAGCACTGCGCCGGGCCGGTTGAGCCAGAGCCGTTCGAGTTGCTCGCGGAAATTCGTCTGCGAAGTCGTCACCTTCGCCGCCATTGGTTTGCCGCGCAGCAACAACACCGGCAACAACGTCATCATTGGCACCAGACAGATCAACAGGCCGCCACCCGCGATGATGCCCATTTCCTGGATGCCCTTGAAGTTCGTGATGCCCATCGCGAAGAACGCCGCCGCCGTCGTCGCCGCGCCGGTGAAGACGCCTTGCCCTGTGTTCACCAACGCCAGCGTGATGGCCTCGCGATCCGTCCGTCCCCGGCGCAATTCCTCCTCGAAACGCGCCACCAGATGCACGCCAAAATCAATCGCCAGCCCGATCAGCATTGGCGCAAATGTGATCGTCAAAATGTTCAGGTGCCCCACTACCAGCGTCGTGTAGCCCATTGTGTAAGTGAGACCCACGATCAAGCTCGCCGCCGCCTTCACCGGCCGGCTGACGGAATGGTAGGCGTAGATGAAGATCAGCACCGACAACACGAGCGACACCACCGTCGCCAGCGTGGAGTCCGCTTGGGACTGGGCCATCTCGTCGAACTCCAGCACCGGTTCGCCCGTGAGGCCCACGCTCACGCCCGGCACTTCGCGCCTGGTTTCGGCCACCAGCACCCGCATCCGCTCGACCGCCTCGCCTTCCAATTCCTCCCGCTTGGCGTGCGCCGTCACGAGGTAAATCCGCCCGTTGCCAAAGGTCACATACATCTCGCGCTCCGCCTCCGGCCCGTCGCCGAACAGCGCGCTCAGGCCGGGCGATGGCGGCTTGCCGGGCCGCTCCAGACTTTCCCGCGCCTCGGTGATGATGCGCTCCAACGCCGGCAACGCCCCGACCATGGATTCATTCTCCGCGTTGTCCTCCTGCTTGGCCGTGCGGAACTGCCGGTTCAAAATGGAGAACAGCGAAACCAGGTTCGTCGCCTGCCCGAAGTTTTTGATGAACGGCTGGTAATCCTTGAGCTTCTTCTGCAACTCCACCAAGTCGTCCGGCTTGGCCATCAGCAGCGCCTTGCGGCCCATCAGCCGCAGGTCACCCTTGTAGAACACGTCGGTGAACAGATTCGTTTCCGCCTCCAGCTTGGCGCCCAGCCGCTCGACGAACTGCCGGTTCTTGTCCATCCGGTCGCTCTCGACCACGACCACCAGATCGCTTTGTCCAGGGAACTCCTTCAGCAGAGCGAGGAAATTCTGGTGATACTTCTTGTCCGAGCCGACCAAGTCGTTGCGGCTCGTGTTGAACTCCAAGTGCCGCACCGTGAACACGAGGCACACGAGGAACAGCACCATCTGCGGATAGAAGAACGCGCGCGGATGCAAATACACCGCGTCCGCCATCCGGGTGAGGAGGCGTTGGACCAACGAAAGCTTGGGCGATTCAGTGGCCACGATCCGTGTCGAAGTTCAGGGCGCGGATGATGCACCTAGGCAAGCGGCGGTGTCCATCGGATGCGGCGACGTGGCTAAAGCCAGTGGTAGAACTTCACGTAGAGCACGTAAACTGACAGGAAACTCACTACCAGCCAAAGCAAGTGCGCCAAGATGACCACCGAGCAATACCACAGAAGCGTCGCAGGTCGACAGTCTGGGTTGCGCAACAGGCGAATCCCGAATCCAACAGTGGGTATCGCCAGCACCAATCCGAGGAATGGCACTAGCTTCGTGTGCTCAGTGAAAGACGGCCAGCCGCCACCGCCGTGCCTTTCTGCCTCATGCTCGAAGTGGTGGTATTCCCCTGGGGCCATGCTCGCCACCAGCAAAGCCAGCACCACGGATACTATTGAAAGCGTGACCACCACGGGCAATGCGGCCGACCGGGCAATGGTTTGCGGCTCGGCCATATTTGCTTAAAACTTCACGTCGCACTCCAGCTCCACCAGCCCGCGGAAGTGTGCGGCATACGGAGCCAGCTCGCCTTCCTTCGTCGCGGCGCTCACGGTCAGCGACGCGAGGTCATGGTAGTCGCTGTAATACTCCGAGCAGTTCATGAACAGCCCCACGCGATAGTCACCCTCGACGAGCGGGAAATGCTTGATCCGGCCCGTGCAGCGGAACGGCGCGTCCGGCCCGATGGGGAACTGGCCCGTGGGCTTGCGCAAATCGAGGATCGCCACGCGCTGGCCATAGACGCTGTAAATCAGGATGGCGCAGTCGATGAGTTGCGTGCGCTGCTTCGCGCCGAGTTCGAGCGTGAACTCCAGCGGCTGCCCGCTGACGCTGGGGTTGGGGCTGAACTCCAGTTGCCGGCACTCGACAATCTTGCCCAACGGCACGGCGGTGTCGGTGCGCGGCTTCTTGATCTCGCCGAGATAGGCGGCGATTTGCGCGTCGGGATTGCCATCGCCCAGCACGCGACCGCCGCCCATGTGGATGATGCGTCCGCAGAGCGCCTGCACGGCGGCCATGTTGTGGCTCACGAAAAGGACGGTGCGTCCGCGGTTCTTGGCCACATCCTGCATTTTGCCCAGGCACTTGTTCTGGAACGCCGCGTCGCCGACCGCCAGCACCTCGTCCACGACGAGAATCTCCGGCTCCAGATGCGCGGCGACGGCGAAGGCCAGGCGCACATACATGCCGGAGGAATAGCGCTTCACCGGCGTGTCGAGGAACTTGCCGACCTCGGCGAACTCGACGATTTCATCGAACTTCGCGCGCACCTCGGCCTGGGTCATGCCAAGGATGACGCCGTTAAGGAAAATGTTCTCGCGGCCGGTGAGTTCCTGATGGAAGCCGGTGCCGACCTCGAGCAACGAGGCGAGCCGACCGCGCAGGTAAATTTCTCCCTCGGTCGGCTCGGTGATCTGGCTGAGGACTTTGAGCAGCGTGGATTTCCCTGCGCCGTTGCGCCCGATGACACCGATGACCTCGCCGGGCTTTACGTCGAAGCAGACATCCCGCAGTGCCCAGAAAGATTCACTGGCGTCCGCCTGCTCCTTGCCGAGGTTTTTCGCCCAGTGCGTGAGCTGGTCGCGCAGCGTGTCCTGCGACTTGGCCGAGCCGAGCCGATACTGCTTGGAGATCCCGCGAACGCTGATGATGGGCTTGGACATGGCTCAAATCACGTCAGCAAACGTCTTCTCCGCGCGGCGGAAGTAAAGCGCGCCGCTGATGAGCAGAGCGGCGATCACGCCCAGGCTCACGCCGAAGCCCGGCCAGTAAGGCTCGAACGCTCCGCCCAGCACACCCCAGCGGAAGCCATCGATCACCCCGACCATCGGGTTCAGGCTGAAGAGGAAGAACACCGTGTCGCCGAACTTCTCGCGCACGAGGCTGGACGGGAAGGCGACCGGGCTGGCGTAGAGGCCCATCTGCACGATGAACGGCACGATGTATTTCACGTCGCGATACTTCACGTTCAGCGCTGAGAGCCACAGGCCGATGGCGAAAGCGGCTGCGAACGCCACGAGGAAGAACACCGGCAGTAGGAGTAGATGCAGATGCCAACTCACGCCCGCCCAAATCATCACGCCGAACAGAATCACCAACCCGATGGCGAAGTCCACCGCACCGCTGATGACCGCGCTGGCCGGGATGATGAGACGCGGGAAATAGATTTTGGAAATCATGTTCGACGAGCCGACAAGCGAGTTGCTGCTCTCGGCCATCGCGTTCGCGAAGAATTGCCACGGCAGCAGCCCGGCCAGCGTCAGCACCGCGTAGGTCTCGAAGTTCATCCCCTTCTTCTCCGAGAAGCCCGCGAGTTTCCCAAAGACGATGGTGAACACAACCATCGTGAGGAACGGCTTGAGCACGGCCCAAGCGACGCCGAGCACCGCCTGCTTGTAGCGCACGAGGATGTCGCGCCAGGCGAGGAACCAGAACAGCTCGCGGTAGCGCCACAGCTCATCGAAGTCCACCGCCACGAGGCCCTTCTTGGGCCGGATGACGCGCTCGTAGTCGGCGAGTTCGTTGACGTGCGGCTGGGAGGGGTTCATGCGAAAAACGCCGTCGGCCATCTCTTAGCCAACATTCGCCATATACCAGTCCAGCGCGAGTTCGAGGCCTTGTGGCATCGTGTGTGTGGGCGCGTAGCCGAGGAGCTGGCGGGCTTTGTCCACGTTCGCCAGCGAGTGACGCACGTCGCCGACGCGGAATTCGCGGTAGGTGGGCTTCTGCTCGGGCAGGGACGGGTTGCGGCGGCGCAAGCCGTCGTGGATGGCACGGTAGAGGTCGTTGAGCGTGGTGTGGTCGCCCACGGCGATGTTGTAGGCTTGGTTCAACGCGTCCTCGTTGGTCGCGGTGGCGGCGAGGAAGTTGGCTTGCACGACGTTTTCCACGTAGCAGAAGTCGCGGCTGGTCTCGCCGTCGCCGTTGATGAAGACGGGTTCCTGCTTCAGCAACGAGGCGACCCACTTGGGGATGACGGCGGCGTAAGCTCCATCGGGATCCTGTCGCGGGCCGAAGACGTTGAAGTAGCGCAGGCCGATGGCCTTGAAGCCGTAGGTGCGCGCGAAGACGTCGGCGTAAATCTCGTTGAACTTCTTGGTCGCGGCATAGGGCGAAAGGACGTTGCCGACCTTGTCCTCGACCTTGGGCAGGTCCGGGTGATCGCCGTAGACGCTGCTGCTGGAGGCGTAAACGAGCTGCTTCACCTTCGCGTCGCGCGCGGCGAGCATGATGTTCAGGAAGCCGAGGACGTTGGCTTCGTTGCTGGTCACGGGATCAGCGACGGAGCGCGGCACGGAGCCGAGCGCGCCCTGGTGCAGGACGTAATCCACGCCGGCGCACGCTTCGTGACACTGGTGGCCGATGCGGAGGTCGCCTTCGTGGAAGCGGAAGCGCTCCCATTGGCTGGCGGTGACGAGGTCCTTGAGCTGGTTGAGGTTCTTGCGGTGGCCAGTGGCGAAGTTGTCTAAGCCCACAACGCGCTGGTCGAGCTTGAGGAGGTGCTCGACGAGGTTGGAGCCAATGAAGCCGGCCGCCCCGGTGACGAGCCACGTGCGAGGGGATTTCTTCAGCTCGGCGCGGAGGGTTTCGTAGGCGGACATGGAATTACGTTAATACTCATTACGGGTTAGTGGCTGGGCAGGAGTAAAACGTAATGAGCAAGCACTTCACGCCGAGCTGCTGGTTGTTCGTGCGCTTGTGGTTGGTGGAGATGACCACGGCGTCGTAGCTGCTGATGCTCTTCTGGGTCCATGGCACGGACTTCGCGCCCGCCCAATGGCCGTGTTCGCGGCTCGGGCGGATGACGGGGACATGCGGGTCGTAGTAGGCGACCTTCGCGCCGCGTTCCTTGAAGAGGTCGAGCAACACGTAGCTGGGCGACTCGCGGTCGTCGTCCACGTTGGCTTTGTAGGCGAGGCCAACGATGAGAATCTTGCTGCCGTTGAGGGATTTTTTCTTTGAGTTGAGCGCCTCTTGCAGGCGATGCACCACATACATCGGCATGGCGGTGTTCACCTCGCCGGCGAGTTCGATGAACTTGGTGTTCTGGCCATACTCGCGCGCCTTCCACGTGAGGTAGAACGGATCAATCGGAATACAATGTCCGCCGAGGCCGGGGCCGGGATAGAAGGCCATGTAGCCGAACGGCTTGGTCTTCGCGGCGTTGATGACTTCCCACACGTCAATGCCCATCGCGGCATAAACCTGCTTCAGCTCGTTCACCAGTGCGATGTTCACGCCACGGAAAATGTTTTCGAGGAGCTTCGTCGCCTCGGCCGCGCGGCAAGAGCTGACGGGGACGATGGTCTTGATGGCCTGGCTGTAGAGCTCGATGGCGCGCTTCTGGCAGGCAGGCGTGAGGCCGCCGACCACTTTGGGGATTTGCGCGACGACGCTGTTCGGATTGCCGGGGTCTTCGCGCTCGGGGGAGAAGGCGAGGTTGAAGTCCACGCCTGCTTTCAATCCGTTGCGCTCCAGCACGGCGCGAAGGTCTTCGTCGGTCGTGCCGGGGTAGGTCGTGGATTCGAGCACGACGAGCAGGCCCTTGTGCAAGTGCGGCAGGATGGCTTCGCCGGACTTGAGGATGTAGCTGATGTCGGGTTCGCGGTTTTTATTGAGCGGCGTGGGGACGCAGATGATCACCGCGTCGAGCTTCTTGATGGCGGAGAAATCCGTCGTCGCACGGAAGCGTCTGGAGTTGACCTGTTCCTGGATGGCCGTGGCGGGGATGTGCTCGATGTAGCTGCGGCCCGCGTTCAACGCGACGATCTTTTTGTCGTCCACGTCCAAGCCGGTGACGTCTACGCCCGAGCGCGCAAATTGGAGTGAAAGAGGTAGCCCGACGTAGCCGAGTCCGATGATGCCGATTTTCATGTGATGGTTCGACAGATGGGCCGCGAAACCGGGCGTTTACCCCGCCCTGAGCGGTTCTGGTCTCGTGTGCCTTCGCGCCGAGTCTTATCCAGCAGGCAGCGGTATGGGAAGGAAAACCTGCCTGCTGACCCGGTCGGAACTGGGCTGCGAGCAATCGCTGTTACTCACCTACGGTTCCTGAAACCGTCAACGATCGACCGTTGTCGCGCGCACTGAGTTTCAGCAGGAACTGCACCGCCAATTTAGCCCACTCGTGCGCCTCCGGATAAGCCGCTGCCGAGTCGCCAAAGCAACTGCGCAGCATGTCCGTGTTGATCACGCCGGGGTTTAGCGGAACAGCTGCCATGCCGGTGGGTAACTCCTGTGCCAGCGCCTGCGTGAGGCCCTCCATTGCCCACTTCGTCGCGCAATACGGCGCGACCTCCGCCGAGGTTGAGCGACCCCAGCCGGAGCTGAAGTTCACAATCACTCCGCTACGCCGGACCACCATGGCCGGGACAAAATGCCGGACCACGTTCGCCACGCCTTTGAGGTTCACGTCCACCACGTCGGAAAATTCCTGCGCACTCACTTCCCACAACGGCGCGTTGCGGTTGATGAGTGCGGCGTTGTTCAGCAGCAAATCCGGCGCGCCGTGCGATGCCAGCACGCGCTTCGCCCATGCCTGCACCCCAGCATCCGACGCCACATCCACCGTGGCAAAGTCGTGTGGTGCACCGTGCCGCTGGGACAGTTCAGCAACGGCCACCGTGCTGCGTCCGCAGCCGACGACCGTGTGTCCGCGCCGGATGAATTCCTCGACCATCGCCCGGCCGAGTCCGCGCGAGACCCCGGTGATAACGACCAATTTGCCTTTCGTTGCAGCCATGCTTCGAGCATGTCGCGTCCCGGCAGGCGCGACAAGCAGGCTCAAGCCGCCTTCGTCGGCCGGTTCAGCCACAGCTTGCTCGCCAGCAAGGAGCCGATGAACACCGCGATGCACGCCATCACGATGGCCGGGCCGCAGGGGATGTCCCAGTGGTAGCTGGCCACCGTGCCAGCCGCGCCACCGAACAGGCCGATGATGAGGCTGAGGATGACCTGCTGGCGGAGGTTGCGCGCGAGGTTGCGCGCGGCGGCGGGCGGGATGACCACGAGCGAGGTGACGAGAATGATGCCCAGCAGCCGGATGCTCAGGGACACCACGACCGTGAGCACGAGCACGAAGGCGTAGTTCAGCCAGCGCGTCCGCACGCCGCAGACGTGCGCGAGATCTTCGCTCGCGGTGAGCAGCGCCAGTGGACTGAGCTTTGTGAACAGCCAGACGCCGATGGCGCCGCATAGCACCACCGCGAGCCACACGTCATCCGGGCCGACGCTGAGGATGTCGCCGAAGAGGTAGCGGTGCAGCTCGCCGCGCCGGTTCTTGAGCAGGCTCAACACGATGATGCCGAATGCCACCGAGCCGGAGAGCAGCAGCGCCATGATGGTGTCGGTGAGCAGGTCAGTGTGTTCCTTGAGCCAAAGAATCGCCGCCGCGACGAGCAGGCTGAAGAGCACCATCGGCCAGGTCGGATCCTCGAAGCCGAGCAGGAAGCCCAGGCCGATGCCTGCCAACGCGCCGTGCGCGATGGTGTCGCTGAAGAAAGCCATGCGCCGCGCGGTGACGAACACGCCGAGCAGCGCGCACAACGGCCCCATGACGACGGCCACCGCGAAAGCGCGGAGCATGAAGGGTTCGATGTCAGCGAGGATGCTCATTGTGCGTGCCCTTCTCCGGGGCCGTGCGAATGGCCGTGATGGTGATAGGGCGTGACGTTCAGGCCGTAGGCTTCCTTTAGCGAGTCGGCGTTCATGACGTGCTCGGGCGAGCCTTCGCAGCAGACGACGCCGTTGAGCGCATAGACCCACGAGGCGTGGCGATAGACCATCGAGAGGTCGTGCGAGACGAGCACGACGGTGAGTTTGTGGCGGCGGTGGACTTCCGCGATGGTCTCGTAAAAATCCTGTTCGCCGGGCGTGTCCACGCCGGCGGTGGGTTCGTCGAGGAGCAGAAGGTCGGGCTGTTTCAGCAGCGCGAAGACGATGAGCACGCGCTGGAGCTGGCCGCCGGAAAGCGCGGCGATGGGGCGGTCCAACAACGACTCGGCACCCAGCTCGGCCATGCCGGCGCGAAGGCGGTCATCGGTGTCGCGGTGGCGGTGCCAGAACCAGTGCTGCGTCTCGCGCAGGCGCAGGGCGAGGAATTCGCGGACGCTGAGGATGAAGCTGCGGTCCAGCGCGAGGCGTTGCGGGACGTAGCCGACGCGCGGTAGGGCCTTCTTCAAGTTGCTTTCGCCGAAGAGTCGCACCTCGCCGGAGTCGGGCTTTTGCAGGCCGACCATGGCGCGTAGCAGCGTGGTCTTGCCCGAGCCGTTCGGGCCGATGAGCGCGACGAGCTGCCCGCGATGCAGGTGCAGGTTCACCCCGCGCAAGATGGCCTGGCCGCCGAGCGTGACGCGCAGGTCGCGCACGGAGACGGCGATGTCGGCGGCGGAGTGGCTGCAGGTGGTGTGGGAGGGTTGGTTCAAAGCGTTCGGAATTGGGAAAGCTGTTCCAGGAACTGGTTTTGAACATCCTCCAAGCTTCCTAAGCCGGAACGATGCAGTAGGAGGTGAGTTTTCATGCAGTTGAGCTGCTGAAGGCAGGTCGGTTTTCTACTGCATTGCAGTTGGGCAACGGGCTCA
>RFVF01000001.1 GCA_009922615.1 Pseudomonadota bacterium | reverse complement strand
CTTGACCGAGACGCTTGCCGCCCAGCAAGCCGCCCAGCAAGCCGCGCAGCCCCTCGAGTCAGCAGCTGAGACAATTGCCCCGCTCGCCGCCGGTGAAGCCGGTCCACTCCCGCAACAAGCGCAGGACGCATTGCAAAAAGCGCTCGAAGCACTCACACAAGCCGCCGCCCAAGCCGAGGCCGGCAAGGCACAACCCGCCCAGGCAAACGCCGAAGCCGGGCAGCAGGCACTGGCCCAGGCCGCTGCTGCGCTCGCATTGGCTCAAGAAGGCGTCGGCCAGCAGCAAGCGCAACAAGGTCAGGGACAAAAAGGCCAGGGCGAAAGCCAGCAAAAGGGCAAAGGCCAGGCGAAGGGCCCGGGCGAAGGCAAGCCGGAAGCCAACAGCAAGGAAGGCCAGGGCGACGGCAAAGGCAACTGGAACGGCGAAGGTGGCGCCGATGGCAAGACCCGCGAAGCCAAGGGTGCCAGTGGCTTCCTTGGCCTGCCTGCCCGCGACCGCAATGCAATTCTCCAAAGCCAGTCGGAACGCGCCCCCGAGGAATACAGCCCGCTCGTCGAGCAGTATCTCAAGAACCTCTCTGACTCAGCCGCCCGCAGTCGGAAGAAATAGTCACCACTGCTGGTTGCTCGCAGTATGGGTAGGGGATCGCGTGCATGATCTCGCCACTGTCGGCAGGCTAAATCCGACGCGATAAGGCGGGCAGCAACCGCGCGTCCTAAAAAGCCGCCACTTCACTTACCAATACGGTCGCAAATCGGGATCGGGCGCCGTGCCGGCTGCCAGCCCGCTGTAGCCCGCCGGAAATTCATAGAACTCGGCATGCCCGTCAGCAAAGGCAAGGTTGTAGCGGTTGCGTCCGCCATAGTTGTGCCACTGGCCAGCCAGGACGTTGACGAGGCGGTTCGCATGCCAGTTCCAGTCGCCGAAAAGAATCTTCCGGTCCACCGCACGCGTATATTCGGCACTGCGTTTCGAATTAGCCACGGTCTGCGAAGTAACCTGCGCGACTCCGAAAGCCGGCCCGTTCCACTCAACCAGATAGCTCGTGCCGTAGCTGTCGAAACACTTCTTCACCTGCGTCGAATACGGAACCCCGCCCACGACGATTGAGTCGCCGCTATCGCGCGGGCAATTGTAAACCGCTCCACCGCCGTTGTAGGGATTCAACACGCGATTGGCTTCCGTGGTGGTGACCCCATAGCTGCCGTTGAGCGTGAACGGCGGGTTGGCGTCCGGCGTCTTGCCCCCCATGTCGCCCCAGCCGGAATGGACTGGAAAACGATCGTCGAAGTCGCCCGTGTAAACATGCAAGGCAAGTGCAATCTGTTTCGTATTGTTCGCGCACTTGGTCTGGTGGCTTTTCATCTTTGCCTTGCTCAACGCGGGCAGGAGCATCCCGGCTAGGATCGCAATAATAGCGATAACGACGAGAAGCTCGATGAGTGTAAACGCGCCGCGTTTCGTCGGCCGGGTGGCTCGTGGGTGCATGGTGAAGTTGATGCCAACCTCCCCGAGTGCAGTCAAGCGAACTCTCGCCAGCTTACCAGCCCACGATCACGCAAAGATTTCCGCCACCGCTTTGCCCTTGCCATCCTCCGTCGCGTAGAAGGGCCGGCCCTCGATGTCGAAGGCCGTCTTCGGACTGATGCCCATCGCGGTAAAAATCGTCGCGTGGAGGTCCATGACCGGCATTGGGTTCTTTACGGCGATCAAGGGGCGTTCTTCCGCCGTCGCGCCATAGACGAAGCCCTTCTTCACGCCGCCGCCAAACATCACCACGCTCGTGCCGCCCGTGAAGTGCCGGTGCAGGCCATAGTGCTTCATCTCCTGCAAGGTCTCGCTCGGCGCGGTGGCCTGGTCCCTTGCGTTCGAGCCGGGAATCCCCTCAATCATCGCGTCGCGACTGAACTCACTGGCGATGATGACCAGCGTGCGACTGAGCAGGCCCCGCGCCTCCAGATCACGGATGAGTTGAGCGATGGGCGCGTCCATTTCCTTGTGCATCCGGTCCACAGTCTCGTGACCGTCCTTGTGCGTGTCCCAATGCAGAAACGGCACGTATTCCGTCGTCACTTCCACGAAGCGCGCGCCGTTCTCCACCAGCCGTCGCGCGAGCAGGCAGCCCTGGCCGAAGCGGCTCGTGTTGTATTTGGCGTAGCTCTCCTTGGGCTCCAGCGCGAGGTCAAACGCCAGGCGCTCCTTCGCGCTGAGGAGCCGGTGCGCGTTGTCCAGCGAACGCAGCATGGACTCCTGCTGGAAGTCGCTCATGAACTCGCGGTGCGGGTTCTTGTCCACAAGCTTGCGGTAGAGGCTGTAGCGGTTGTCGAACCGGCCCGGCTCCATCCCCTTTGGCGGCCGCACCGACTGCGCGGCATCTTCGGGAAACGGCAGGTTCATCGGGCCGAACTCGTTCCCGAAGAAACCAGCGGTGGTGAACGCCTTCAACTCCTCCTGCTCGCCGACGCCTTCGAGTCGCTGGCCGATGTTGATGAACGCGGGCATCACCGGGTTACGCGGGCCGAGCACCTTCGCCATCCACGCGCCGAGGTGCGGGCACGCAACCGTCTGAGGTGGCACGTAGCCCGTGTGCCAGTGATACTGATGACGCGAGTGCAGGATGTGCCCGAGGTCCGGCTGCGTGGCGCTGCGAATGAGCGTGGCGCGGTCCATCACCGAGGCGATTTGCTCGAGCCCTTGGCAAATCTTCACGCCGTCCACCGCCGTCGGAATCGCGGGGAACGTGCTGAGAATGTTTTTCACCGGCACGCCCTTCTCGAAAGGCTGATAACGCTTCGGGTCAAAAGTGTCCGGTGCCGCCATGCCGCCCCCCATCCAGATCAGGATGCAGGAATCTGCGGTGGCTTTCGGGTGAATGATCTTCTCGTTTGCCAGCAATCGCGGGGCGCCCATGGCCATCGTGGCAGTCGTGGCGGCGGTGAGCTTCGCGAGAAAGTCGCGACGCGTGTTCTGCGGGTCAAGTGGCAACGCGGTCATGGCTGAAGGCTAACGGACCAATGTCCTTCCGACAAGACCTCCACGCCACGAATTCAACACCCTTGTCCCCACCTTGAAGCAGGACCGCGCGTCCTGCCGTTCTCGTTAATTATACCATCCGCCTAGCGGCTCTCTCCATTTCGATATCAAGCTGGAAGCGCTAGCTTGCTGCTGCGTTGGCGGCCTCACCCTCATCCAGCCTTCAGCCACACCTTCTCCTCTCCTCCGAGGAAAGAATAGGCGCGCTCCGTCGATGCTTTGGCGCTGGCGAAATGCGCCCCACCAGTTCTGCGAATTGGAATCCACTTGCCGCACGCGGCGGGGTTGCTCGACTCTTTTCTTATGAGCTCCGCCATGCCCGCCCTCTTATGAGCTCCGCCATGCCCGCCCTCGTGAACTACGCCGCCGCGCCGCACAGCGTGGAGTTGCGCGAGGTGGCCCGCCCGGAGATCGGCCCGCGCGACGTGCTGATACAGGTGCGCGCCGTGAGCGTGTGCGGTAGCGACCTGCACCAATGGCTCGGCGGCGCGAGCTGGAAGGTGAATTACCCGGTGGTGCTGGGGCACGAGTTTGGCGGCGTGATCGCGCAGGCAGGGCCCGAGGTGAAGGGCTTCTCCGAGGGCGACCGTGTGGTGAGCGAAACGGCGGCGGTGATTGACGAGCAGTCGCCCTTGAGCCGGCAGGGACTTTACAACCTCGACCCGAACCGCCTCGGCTTCGGCTACGGCGTGGACGGCGCGATGACGGAGTTCGTCAAGGTGCCGGCGCGCTGCCTGCACCGCATCCCGGACGGGCTGGCGTTCGAGAAGGCCGCGCTGACGGAACCGTGCTGCGTGGCCTACAACGCGGTGTGCGTGAACGGCCGCGTGCAGGTGGGCGACACGGTGCTGGTGCTCGGCCCCGGCCCCATCGGCCTGCTCTGCGCGGTGATGGCGAAGCTTGCCGGCGCGCGGCACCTCATCGTCGCTGGGATGCCTGCGGACGCGAAGCGGCTCGCGGTGGCGAAGCAGCTCGGCGCGCACGTCACGGTCACAGGCGACCCGTTGCCCGCGGTGCGCGAACTCGGCGACGGCCTCGGCGTGGATGTGGTGATTGATGCGGCGGGAGTTTCCGCGACGTTGCAGACGGCGATGCAAGCGGTGCGCCCCGGCGGCCAGATTCTCAAGGTGGGCTGGGGACCGAAGCCGTTGAACTTCAGCCTCGACCCGCTCGTGCAGAAAGCGGTGCAACTCCGCGGGAGTTTCTCGCACAACTGGCCAGTTTGGGAGCGCGTCATCGCGATGATTGCCGCCGGGCAGATCAACCTCGACCCCGTCATCAGCCGCGTCGCCGCACTGGGGGACTGGCAGGAGTGCTTCGAGAAGATGCACGCGGGGGAATATGTGAAAGCAGTGCTGAAACCAACCACCTGATTTTCCCCATGCCACTCGCCACGATGCCCAAGTGTTTTCTGGAGACGATCTGCGTTGAGCGCACGATGACGGTGGACCAGTGGATTGACCTGTCGGCGGGGCTGGACCTCGACGGGCAGGAGTTTTACTACGGCTTCCCCGGTATCACGGATCTCGCGACCTGCGAGCGTTACCGGAAGCGCGTCGAGGCGCAGGGGCGGACGATTCCCATGTTCTGCTGCGCGCCGGATTTCACCCGCCCAGAAGCCGCCGAGCGCAAAGCGGAGGTGGAGAAGCAAAAGCCCTTGCTCCGCGCCGCGGCCGCGCTGGGCGCGAAGTATCAGCGCGTCCTGTCAGGTCAATGGCGGCCGAATGTCTCGCGCGCGGACGGCTTGCGCTGGGCGAAGGAGTGCATCCTCGACCTGCTGCCCGCCGCCGAGGCAAACGGCGTCACGCTCATCATCGAGAACCACTACAAGGACACGCTCTGGCAGTTTCCGGAGTTCGCGCAGCGGATGGATCTCTTCGTCGAGCTGGTCGAGTCCATTCCGGTCACGCCGTGGTTTGGGGTGAACTACGACCCGTCGAACGCCATCATCGCCGGCGACGACCCCATCGCGCTGCTCGAAGCGGTGAAGCACCGCGTCGTGACCATGCACGCGAGCGACCGCTACTTCGAGGGCGGCACCATCGAGGACTTGCGGAAACAAGATGTGAACGCGACGACTGGCTATGCGCCGTTCCTCAAACACGGCGTCATCGGGCGCGGGCTAAACGACTACGATCGCATCTTCACGATCCTGAAAGGTGTCGGCTTCAACGGTTGGATTTCCATCGAGGACGGTCCGGACCCGAAGACGGGTTATCAGGACATCGCGGACTCGACGGTTTTCCTGAGAGCGAAGATGCGGGAGCATGGCTTACTGTAGCGGCGGCCTGTGACCGCCGTCGGTGACTCGGTCGGCGCTCACAGAGCGCCGCTACAGAGCTGGTAGATGCTTGCCGCGCAGCCGGCCACCCGGCACGCTTCGGCGTCCGTTGAGCAACACCTCACCACCATGACCAAAGTCATCATCACCGGCGCGAAAGGCCGCATGGGCCAGACACTCATCGCCTGCGCCGCCCGCACTCCCGGCATCCAAGTCGTCGGCCAAATTGATCTCGGCGACCACCTGGCACCCCTGCTCGACAAGGCCGATGCCGTCATCGACTTCAGCTTCCACGAGGCCACCCTGCCCTTCGCGCACCTGTGCGTGCAGCATGGCAAGGCGCTGATCGTCGGCACCACCGGCCACGCGGAGGCGGAGAAGGCTGAACTGCGCGCGTGCGCCGCCAAGATCCCGATGGTCTGGGCGTCGAACTATTCCACGGGCGTGAACACGCTCTTCTGGCTCACGCGCAAGGCGGCGGAAATCCTTGGCCCAAACTTCGATCTCGAAGTGGTCGAGATGCACCACCGGCTCAAGAAGGACGCCCCCAGCGGCACCGCGACCACACTCCTCGAAATCCTCGGTGACGTGCGGAAAGTGCAGCTCAAGGAGGCCTTGCGCCACGGGCGTGAAGGCATTGTCGGTGAACGCACCAGTTCGGAGATTGGCATCCACGCCATTCGCGGCGGCGATGTTGTCGGCGATCACACGGTAATCTTCGCTGCGAACGGCGAGCGGGTGGAACTCACGCACAAGGCCAGCAGCCGGGAGACCTTCGCCAACGGCGCGTTGCGGGCCGCGCAGTGGGTCGTTAAGCAGAAGCCCGGCCTCTACGACATGCAGGATGTGCTGGGGTTGAAATGAATTCAGAATTCAGAATTCAGAATTCAGAATCCCAAACCCTCGCCTTTGTCGCGCTCGGCGGGAATCTCGGCGACGCCCAAGCCACAGTTCGAGACGCAATAGAGCGGCTTGCCACTCTCGCTTGCTCGCCTGTGCGTAGCTCATCGCTCTGGCGCAGCACGCCAGTGGATTGCCCGGCCGGCTCGCCGGATTTCATCAACGCCGTCGTTGCGTTCGCTCCCCTGCCCCGCTTCACGCCGGAGACGTTGCTCGTGGAATTGCAGACATTTGAGCGCGAGTTTGGTCGCGTTCCCAAGAAAGTTATCAACGAAGCCCGACCGCTGGACTTGGACCTCCTCACGTGGGGCGGCGAAGTGCGGAACACCCCGACGCTCACGCTGCCGCATCCGCGCGCACACCTGCGACGCTTCGTGCTCCAGCCTTTGAGCGAACTGGCTCCAGACTTGGTGCTGCCGAGACAAACGCGAACCGTCACCGAACTGCTGACGGACTTGCCTTTGGGTGAAGTGCTGGAGCGGGTGCGTTAGCTGCTCGGCCCGCCGTCACTTGGCCTTGAGCTTGGCGAGGTAAACGTCGTTGCCACCCGCGCTCGTGATGGTGTGCGGACCGAACTTAGCAGTGCCGCTGAAAGAGCCGGAGAAGTAGAGATTCCCCTGCGCATCCGCGACAATGGTGTAAGCGTTGTCGCCCTTGTCGCCGCCAGCCTGCGTGAGCCAGCGGAGTGTTCCGGCACGGTCGAACTTCGCGACGTAGATGTCCGTGCTGCCGCTGCTGGTCAGCGAGGTTCCCGCAATCTCCGCCGTGTCGGTGAACTCACCGGTGAGAAAGGAATTACCCGCGCCGTCAGTGGCGACGCCCAATCCGTAATCCACGCGCGGACCGCCGCCGGTGCGCGTCCAGAGTCGCTTGCCCGATGGATCAAAGGCCGTAAGCAGCAAATCGCTGTCACCGTGGCTGGTGACGGTGCGGTCGGCGAGCTTGAGCACGCCCTTGAACATGCCGGCGGCCCAGACGTTGCCCGCGCGGTCGCAGATGATTTCATGGGCCATCGCATTGGTGCTGCCGTGGCCTTCGGAGAGCCACGCAACTTTCCCCCCGGGCGTGAGCTTTGCGACGAACAGATCGCGACCAGTGGCGTTCGTGAGTGTGAATCCACCGAACATACCCACGCCCCCCGAGTAGCCGCCGAGGTAGGCGTTGCCCGCACCATCCACGGTGATGCCGTGGCCGCTGTTGCTGGCCTTGCCCTCGGCGGTCTTGGCCCAGAGCAATTTCCCCGCACTGTCGTAGCAGGCGCAGAAAACATGCCCCCCCCCGGCAGCGGCGATTTTCAAATCGCCAAACGCACCGTCGCCCACAAGCGCGCCGGTCACAAAAGCGTTGCCGTGCCCGTCCACCGCAATGCCGTGGCCGTAGTCGTAGCCTTTGCCGCCAGCGGTGCGGACCCAAAGCAGCTTGCCGTCGGGGTCATACTTGGCGACGAAGATGTCGTAGTCGCCGGAGTTGGGCACGGCCACGCCGCTGAAGGTGGCGTTGGTGCTTTGGAAATGGCCGGTGACGTAGGCGTTCCCGGCAGCATCGGTCGCGACGCCATAGCCGCGATCAATGCCGCTGCCGCCCCCGCTGTGGGCCCAGAGAAACTTCCCGTCCGGGTCACACTTGGCGACGAAGAAATCCATTTCGCCCGCGCTGGTCAGCGTGTGCGCGCCGAACTGCGACGTGCCGGCGAACTCGCCCGTGAGAAAAATGTTACCGCGCGGGTCCACGGCGAGACAGCGGGTCTTGTCGTGGAGTTTGCCCCCGGCTCGCACTGCCCAGGCAAACTCCGGTGGAGTCTCGGGCAAGTCTGCGGCCGACGAATAGAGGCTGGGAGCGATGACTGAAACGATTGCGAGCAATGAGCTCAACCAGCTTGGAACACGTGATGGCATGGCGCGATTTGACGCGCCCCGGCCAGGCATAACTTCAACCCGGATTGCGGGGAAGCAGGCCGCAGCCGACACCGGGACGCTAGGTGATCGCGGAGCCGGACGGATTTCGCCTGAGCCGGCTTGCCGCGGATGCTACGGTCTCGCGATGAACGACGCATTGCCCATTGTCCTCCCGCTCCTGGCGGCGATGATTTATGTCGTGGGAGCCTTGCTGGCCAAGCGGTCGGCGGAACTCGGCGTGGGCATCTGGCGGACGGCTTTCGTTTCCAATTTCGTTTCCGCCACGTTGTTCGCGCTGCTGCTGCCCTTCGGCGGCACGCTCCACGCCGACTTGCTCTGGCAACCGGCGCTGGTGGCGGTGTTTTACCTGCTCGGGCAGTTGCTCAACTTCCTCGCGCTACAGCACGGTGACGTCTCGGTGGCCACGCCGGTGATGGGCTTGAAGATCATCCTCGTGGCGGTCTTCACGACGGTGCTGCTCACGTCCGGCGTTTCGCAAAAACTCTGGATCGCGGCCGGCCTCAGCTCGCTGGCCATCATGCTGCTCAACCGCACAGACAGCACGCCGCACCATCACGTCGGCCGGACGATTCTTTACGCCGGCAGCTCGGCGGCGATGTTCGCACTCTTCGATGTGCTGGTGCAGAAGTGGTCGCCAGCTTGGGGACTGGGGCGGTTCCTGCCGGTGATGCTGGGATTCACCGCATTGTTCAGTGTTGCGTTCGTGCCGTTTTTCCACGCTCCGCTGCACACGGTGCCATCTGCGGCGTGGCGCTGGCTGCTGGGCGGTTGCGGGTTCATTGGTCTGCAATCGGTCATCTTCGTCAGTGGCATCGCACACTTCGGCAACGCGGCGACTGCGAACGTGATCTACAGTTCGCGCGGGCTGTGGAGCGTGGTGGCGGTGTGGGCCATCGGCCACTGGTTCAGCAACCGCGAGCAGCATCTGCCTCCGAGCGTGTTGCGCTGGCGGCTGGCGGGCGCGGCGCTGATGATGGCAGCGATCGCGCTGGTATTGGGAGCCAGGAAATAGCGCATTTCGAACCGGGTTTTCGGCTTTGCTTTCTGGCTTCCTCCGTGACACTCGCGGCACTTCGCATGAACCGTCGTATCCTAGTTCTCGCCTTGTTGGGTGCGCTCGTGCTTCCGGCCGCTGCGGCGGCCAAGCCGAACGTCCTGTTTCTCGCCATTGATGACCAGAATGACTGGATCGGCTGTCTGGGCGGGCATCCGCAGGTCAAGACACCGCACATCGACGGGCTGGCGAAACGCGGCACGTTGTTCACGAACGCACACTGTCAGGCGCCGTTGTGCAATCCGTCGCGCTCCAGTTTGCTCACCGGTTTGCGGCCATCGTCCACGGGCATCTACGGCCTCGCGCCGGGAATTCGCGACGTGGACCTCACGAAGCAGCACGTCACGCTGCCGCAGACCTTCACGCGCGACGGCTATTTCACCTACACCTGCGGCAAAATTTATCACGACGGCTCGGTGAAGCCGAAGGATCACGCCGCCGAGTTCAACGAGTGGGGCCCCGCGCCCGGTCCCGGCAAGCCCGCGCAACGGCTCAACAAACTCAAGCCTCCCCAACATCCGGCGATGGATTGGGGCCCGTTTCCTGAGCGCGACGAGGACGGTGGTGATTACAAAATCGCGAGCGCTGCCATCGATGCCTTGCAACGGGCGCCAAAGGACAAGCCGTTCTTCATCGGCTGCGGTTTCCGGCTCCCGCACGTCCCGTGCTTTGCCCCGCCGAAATGGTTTGAGTTGTATCCCGAAGCGACGTTGAAGATGCCGCCGGTCAAGCGTGACGACCGCGACGACACCCCGCGCTTCTCGTGGTATTTGCACTGGAAGCTGCCCGAGCCGCGCCTCGTCACGTTGGAGGAGCGCGACGAGTGGCGACCGCTCGTGCGCGCCTACCTCGCCAGCACCAGTTACATGGACGCGCAAGTCGGCCGCGTGCTCGCCGCCCTCGAAGCGACCGGCCGGGCCAATGACACGATCATCGTGCTGTGGAGCGACCACGGCTGGCATCTCGGCGAGAAACTCATCACGGGGAAGAACACGCTTTGGGATCGCAGCACACGGGTGCCACTCATTTTTGCCGGGCCGGGCATCGCAAAGGCGGCGAAGTGCGGACGGCCTGCCGAGTTGCTGGACATTTTTCCCACTCTGTTGGAACTCGCCGGCTTCCCCAAGCGCCCGGAGCTGGAGGGGCACAGCCTCGTCCCTCAACTCAAGCATGCCGCCGCGCCGCGCGAATGGCCCGCACTCACCACGCACAATCAAGGCAACCACGCCGTCCGCACCGAGCAATGGCGCTACATCCGTTACGCCGACGGTTCCGAGGAGCTTTACGATCTGGTGCGCGATCCAAACGAGTGGGACAATCTCGCCACCGCGCCGATGTATCTGAAGACGAAGGCAGACCTCGCGAAGTGGTTGCCGAAGAAGGACCTTCCGCCCGCACCCGGCAGCCTACACCGCATCCTCACTTACGACCCGGTGACCGAAGAAGTCATCTGGGAAGGCCTGCCGGTAAAAAAGTCGGACCCCATCCCGGTTTTCTGAAGCCCGACGGTCATCCGCATCGAGCTACTACCGCGCTTGGATTAACGCGGCCTGAGTGCTGAGGGACGTATTCAGCCACCTCGGGCGCGACGTTCCCCTCCTCCTGCTGTTAAGGAACCGGTTGTCCCGGACCCCGGGAGGCGAGTTCACGGCGCAACGCTTCAGCTTCAGCGCGAACGGCGGCCAGTTCCTGCTCCAACTTGCGCCGCGCCTCCACGTGCTGCCGGATTTTCACCATGCTCACAGCGTTGATGACGAAGCAGCCGCAGCGCACCGCGCTGTTCCACCAGAACATGAAGTTCGATGAGTAGCGCTGCCCCGTGAGCCGGTCCGCGTAGAGCCAGATTGCCGTAGAGGCCAGCGCCATCACCAAGCCCGACCGCAGCCCGACGCGATACGCCGCCAAGCCCACGGGCAGGGAGTAAAACACGAACACTCCGAACTCATAGCCAGTCACATAATCCAGCCAGCCCAACACGATCAACATCAGCGTGCATTCGGCGAGGGTCCGGTTTTCCTGCCCGGTGAACTTCATACGCAAGCGCACCCTAGCCGTCCGCAACGCTCTGCGTCCATCGGGATTTGACCGCACCAAACGAAAGCGGACATCGCTTGATTGATCAGGGCGAAGCCGCAAGCCCGGGCTGCCCTAGCGCGCGGAGCAAAAGGAACTGCGCCTTGTTCGCCTCCGCCACGGCGGCGAGAAAGTCCGTGCGTGCGCGGGTCAAATCCTGTTCCGCAAAAATGTTCTCCAGCACCACGCCGATGCCGCGTTCCTTGCGCTCACGCGTCAGCCGGAACGCTTCCTCCGCCGTCACCAGCGCGCGACGCAACGTCGCGAGCTGGTCGCGCAGCGAATGCACCCGCGTGTGCGCCTCGACCACTTGCCGGATGATGTCGTCCTTCAATTTGTCGTTGGCGAGGGCCGTGGCACGCAGACGCGAATCCGCCGTCCGCTCGCGCGCGGAGTCGAAGATGCCCCCGGGGCCTAAGCGCCAGCCGAGCGTGAGCGCGACGCTTGAACTACCGCCGAAATTGTCCAGGTCGTTGTTCCGCCCGCCCCCCAGCGCCCCCACGAAACCCTGCGCGCCGAGGCTGGGAATCAACGGTCCGACCGTCGTGGCGTCACGCTGTTTTGCGGCGGCATTCGCCAGTGCTGCGCCCTGCTTCAACTCCGGCCGCGCGCTCAGCGCCTGTGCCACGAGTGAATCCAGCGCGGCGTTGGTGGCGATCAGCGTGAGCGGCAACAGTTCGCTGTTGGCAGGCGTGAGGTTCACGGCTGGGTCGAGCCGGAGCACTTGCGCGAGGCGGGCGGCGGCAATGCGCTGCTGTTCGCGAGCTTGCTCGAGGGCGAGTTGGTTTCGCTCGGCTTGACCGCGCGCTCGCAGGGCGTCGCCTTTGAAGATGAGCCCAAGCGCCACGCCCTGTTGAAGTTGATCCGCGTAAGCCGTGGCAACCCGCGTCGCCTCCTCCGCCACCTCGCCGGTCGCGCGAGCCTTGACGAGGTCGAAGTAACCAAGCGCGGCGGTGGTGGTGGTGTCCTGCTCCTGCGCCGCGACCGCGTGATCGGCGGCCTTGGCGAGCTGCTTCGCGGCGAGCGCCTTGAACCACGCATCGCCCAAATCCAGCCGCGCCTCCACATTCACGCCGGGCGTGAGCTGCTGCTTGCTCGTGTCGAAGAGATTGCCGGTCACGTCCTGAATCCGGCCGTCATGCCGCCGATAGCCGACGCCGGGCGTTACCCACGGGAAGAAGTTGTAGATGGCCTCATCCCGCTGTGCCTCCGCCTCGCGCAACCGCTCGCGGGCGATTTGCACATCGAGGTTTTGCGCGCCGGCGAGCTTGAGCGTGGTGGGGAGGTCAATGGGCTGGTTTGTCGCGGCCCTCGTTGTTAGGGCAAAGCCAAGCAGCACAGCAACCGGCAGTCGCCGGCATTCCGTCACTGAAAACTGAAAACTGAAAACTGAAAAATTCACTTGCCCTCCTGCACGTTGACCACCTGCCCATCCGCCAAGGTCATCTTCCCAATGAGAATCACCTTCGCCGTCTCCGCGAGACCGGAGACTATTTCCACCTTCGCCCCGTCGTTGAAGCCAATCTTTACCGGCGTCTTCTTCGCCTTGCTGCCATCTGCCAAGAAGACAAACGCGTTCGCTTTCTCCATCACCAGCGCCTCGCTCGGCACGAGCAGGACGTTCGTGTGCTTCTCCACGCCCACGCGCACGGTGGCATACATCCCGGGGCGCAACGCGTGGCCGGGATTCGGCAGCTCGGCCTCGACGAGCATCGTGCGCGTGGCCTCATCCAGCGCGCCGGCGAAGCGCGTGACCGTGCCCTCGAAGATTTTGCCGGGCAGGCCGTCGAGCGCGACCTTCACCGGCTGGCCCTTCGCGACGAAGCCGGCCTCAAGCTCCGTCATCGGCACCTGCACGCGCACGGTGTCGAAGTCCATGAGCGTGACGACAGCCGCGTTCTGCGCGGCGTTGCCCGCCGTGGCGGCGGGGACAAACGCGCCGAGGTCCACGAAGCGCGCGGTGACGACGCCGCTAAACGGCGCAGTGAGGCGCGTGAAGTCCGCGAGCGTGCTAGTGCGTTGCATCGCGGACTGCGCCACTTCCACGGCCGCCTCAAATGCTCCGACCACGGCGCGCGCAGCCTCGTGGCTGGCCTTCGCGGCTTCGGCCTGGGCACTCGCGGCTTGGATGCTGGCCTCGCTTCCGGCGCGCCGAGCCTTCGCGGCCTCGGCTTCGGCAGCCGCAGCCTCGGCAGCGGCGCGGAGCACGCCGACTTGCGCGGTCGCGGTGTCGAGGCGTGCCTTCGCCGCGTCCACTTGCGCGGGCACGACGAGGTCGGGGGCCTTGCGGCGCCCCTCGGTGAGGCGGTCGTAGTCAAGCCGGGCGACATTCACCTCGGCTTGAGCCTTGGGCAGTTCCGCCTGCGCGCGTGCGGCGACGGCGATGGCCGCGTGCAACTCGGCCTCGGCCTTGTGCGCGCCGGCCTTAGCGAGCGCGACCTCGGCATGCGTTCGGGCAATGTCGGCCTGGGATTTCGCGAGTTCCGCGCTAGCGCGCGCGACGTCAGCTCTGGCCTTGGCGAACTCGCCGCGCGCGCGGGCGAGGTCGAGGGCCAACTCGGGCGCGTCGAGTTCGGCGAGGAGCGCGCCGGCCTTGACGGCGTCGCCCTTGTCCACCGCGATGCGTTTGACGTAGCCAGGCAGGCGTGCGTAGAGCGTGGCCTGCTGGAGCGGCCGGATGGTCCCGGGCTGCGCGACGAAGCGGTGGACATCGCCGCGCGTGGGCGTGGCGACGCGGACGGTGGGAGCGCTACTGCCACCGCTCGCGCCCGCGCCCGAGTAAGTTGTCTGAGCCAAGCAAGAGGCAGTGCTCAACAGCGCAACCGCTATACTCAAACCTAGCAACACTTTCTCCCTCACACCGACCCTCTCCCGCTGGGAGAGGGTGAATCGCAACCAGCGGTAGAGCGGAACTGTGCGCGGGGAAAAATCAAGCGTGCGCGGGGCTGTTCCCTCTCCCAGCGAAAGAGGGTGAGGGTGAAGGAGAACAGGTTGAGCTTTCATGGGTGCGTTCATTTGGCGGCATTGAACTGCGGGCTGTTCGCGTCGTCCGGGTCGAGGCTGGCGGAGCGGGTGTGCTTGCCGGTCATCACTACGGCGAAGACGGATGGAAGGATGAAAAGGGTGGCGAGCGTCGCGGCGGCGAGGCCGCCGATGACGGCGCGGCCCAAGGGCGCGGTCTGGTCGCCGCCGTCACCGAGGCCGAGGGCGAGGGGCAACATGCCAGCCATCATCGCGAAGCTCGTCATCAGGATGGGGCGAAGGCGGGAGTTCGCGCCGGTGAGGGAGGCTCCAAGTAGGTCAGACAGCTTGCCTGACTTCTGACTTTTTCCATCGGCCGCGTTCGCCGTTTGGGCGGGGGAGTTCTGAATGGATGACAAGCTGGAAGCCTGTCCTACTCTGGCGCGCTCGGCGAAGGTCACGAGCAGGATGGCGTTCGCCACGGCCACGCCCACGGCCATGATGGCCCCCATGAAGCTTTGGATGTTCAGCGTTGTGTGCGTAAGCCAGAGCGTGAGCGCAACGCCCGCGAGCACGGCGGGCACAGTGGACACGACCACGAGCGCGAGTCGCACGGACTGAAAGTTCGCCATGAGCAGCAGGAAGATAACGACCAGGGCGAGCAACAGGCCGGTGCGGAGTCCGTTGAACATCTCCTCCATCGGCGGAATCTGCCCACGGACGGCGACGCTTGTCTTGGCGGGCGGCGCGCCGACTTCCTTGATGGCGGCGTGAATGGCCTTCGCAACGCTGCCGAGATCGGAGCCGTGAATGTTTGCGGTGAGCGAGACGACGCGCATTAGGTTGTAGCGCTCGTAGGTTTGCGGCGCGGTGCCTTCGCTCAGGTTGGCGATGTTGCGGAGGAGCGTGGCCTTGCCGCCAGCGGTGGTGACGGGCGTGTTCTTGAATTCCTCGACCGTGCTCACGCGGCCTTGCGGCACCTGCACCTGCACGCTGAAAGCGATACCACTCGCCGGGTCGGCCCAGTAGTTCGGCACGGTGAAACGGCTGCTCGCGGTGCTGGCAACGAGCGATTTCGTGGCATCGCTCATCCGCACGCCAAGCAGGCCAGCGCGCTCGCGGTTGATGTTCACGTCTAGCGTCGGGTAGTCGAGGACTTGGGCGAACTGGAGATCGCGCAACGAAGGAATCTTCGCCAGCCGCTCGCGGAGTTTGTCGGCAAATTCCTTGCTCGCGGCGAGGCTCTGGCCTTGCACGGCAATCTCAATGGGCGTCGGCGCGCCGAAGCTCATCACGCGCTCGACAATGTCGCTCGGCTCGAAGCTGACGAGCACGTCGGGCAACTCTGCCTTGAAGGTGGCGCGGAGCTTTTCCTTGAGCGGTTCGGTGCGGACGGAGCCGGGCTTGAACTGGATTTGCAGCACGCCTTCCTCCGGGCCCGCGTTCCACTGGTGGATGAGGTTGACCGGGTAGTTTGCCGCGTGGACGCCGACGAGGCCGATGCTCATCTGGACGTTGTCCGCCCCGGCCTCGCGCTTGATGAGGTCGAGCACGCGGAGGGCGATGGCCTCGGTCTTTTCGAGCTGCGTGCCGGGCGTGGCGCGGAGACGGAGCTGGATTTGTCCGGCGTCCACCTTGGGGAAAATCTCGGTGCCGAGGCGCGGCGCGAGCAGCCAGAGGCCGCCGAGGGCGACGGCGAGGTAAATGGGCGTAACGAGCCAGCGAGCGGCGAGGAGCGGACGAAGCAATGCAACGTAAGCGGACGAACCCTTTTCTTCTGCTACGTCTGATTCGTGCCCGCGCAGAAACCAAACGCTCAAGACTGGCACCAAGGTGCTCGACAGGACGAAGCTTGCGACCATCGAGAAACCCACGGCCAGTGCGAGCGGGGTGAAGAGCGCCTTAGCCGCGCCTTGCATGAAGAACGCCGGGATGAAGACAGCGAGCACGCACAGCATTGCGAGCAGTCGCGGGCCGGTGGTTTCCACTGTGGCGTCAAGGACGGCACGGGCGAGTGGGCGACGACGTGCCAGATGCACATGGATGTTCTCAATTGCCACCGTCGCTTCATCCACGAGGATACCGACGGCCAGCGCGAGGCCGCCGAGCGTCATCAGGTTGATGTTCTGCCCGCTCATCCACAGCGCGAACGTCCCGGCCAGCAGCGCGATGGGGATGTTGATGACCACGATGAACGCGCTGCGCCAGTCACGCAGGAAGAGCAGCACCATCAGGCCCGTCAGCACGGCTCCGAGCGCGCCTTCCTTCACGAGGTCGCGGATGGCGCGCACTACGTAGGGCGACTGGTCGAACTCGTAGGTAACCTCAATGTCGTCGGGCAGCACCTTCTTGAACTCGGGGATGTTCTTCTTCACCAGTTCGACGACCGATAGCGTGCTGGCGTCCGAGCGCTTCGTGACGGGCATGTAAACGGTCCGCTTGCCATTCGCGAGCGCGTAGCTGGTGACGATGTCCGCGCCGTCGGCCACGTCGCCGAGGTCGCGCACGAAGACGGAGCCGCCGCCCACGCCGGTGCCCGTGCGGATGGGCACGGCAGCGAGGTCTTGAATGTTCTTCACCACCGCGTTGACCGGGACGAAGGGATACTTGTCGCCGAGTGGGAGATTGCCGGACGGGCTGAGGGTGTTCGCCGCGCTGATGGCGGAAACCACTTCATCGGCGGACACGCCGTAGCTGCGAAGCCGGTCAGGCTTGAGGTTGATGAGAATGGTCCGCGCGCTGCCGCCGAACGGCGGCGGTGCGGACACGCCCGGCAACGGTGCGAAGAGCGGGCGCACCTGATTCAACGCGGCGTTCTGCATCTCGCCGACCGTGCGGTTGGCGTTGGTCGTCGAGAACACGAGGTAGCCGACCGGCACGCTGCCGGCGTCGAAGCGCGTGATGAACGGCCCCGGCGTGCCCGGCGGCATGAAGGCCCGCGAGCGGTTCACGTAGGCGACCACCTCGGACAACGCGGATGACATGTCCGTGCCCGGGTGGAACTGGAGCTTCATGATGCTCGCGCCTTGGATGCTCTTGGACTCCACGTGCTCGATGCCCGTGATGTAGAGGAAGTGGTATTCGTAGTAGTAAGTGATGAACCCCTCCATCTGCGCGGGGTCCATGCCGCCGAAGGGCTGCGCGACGTAAATGGTCGGGATGCCCAGCGGCGGAAAGACATCGCGCGTCATGCGCTGAAGCCCGATCCACGCTGCGAGCGCGATGGCAATGACACCGACCACGACCGAGAGCGGGCGGCGGAGGGCGAGGCGGACCAAATTCATGCAGGGCAAAAGACTGTGGGGGAGGCCGGAGTGTTACAAGGCGGGAAGTGTGGCGAATTTTTGCACAGTCACCACCCTGACAGCAGTCCCGGGGAACGAACGGAACCCGCCAGCAGGCCTTGCCTAGCAACGTGGAATCGCGATTTAGCCCCTGAATCCAATAGGGCAGCGCGGCGCGCGACTTCGTCCCCCGATTGGTTTGCCGAAGCCTCGCCCAGCGACGCCAGACAGATTCATGGGCAGAGCTCTGGCGCTTACTTCACCGTCAGCGTCATGTCCTCCATCAGGGCGAGGGCGACGGCTTCGGTGATTTCGCGCACGTCGAAGGTGGTGACGATGCGACCGGCGTAGCGGTCACGACCGAGGATGTCGGAGGCGCTGGCCTGGCCGAGGATGGCGGCGTCTTTAAAGCGGATGGCGCTGACCTGAATGTCGGGGACTTGATAGACCTTGTCGCCGGAGACTTCTCGGATGACGAGCTGGCGGCTGGAGATGAGGACTTCGAGCGCCACGTCGGCAACCTTCGCGAGGGCTTCGCGGTCCTTGCGGGCGGCCTCGCCGTTGGTGTCTTTGAGAATCTCGTCGAGTGAACGGCTGGGAATGAGCTGCGTGGCCACGCGCTGGTCGGCAAGCGAAGCGCCGCCCAAGCGCAAGGGGCGACCGAAGAGGCGCTCGACGTCGCGGGCGGTCTGCTTGTCGGCGAGCGTCGGCTCGGGGCGGGCGGTGTCGGTGAAGCGGTTGTCGCGGGTCTGACGCTCGTTGGTGGTGGTGATTTTGCCGGGGCCTTGGGGAACTTGGCTTTGCAGCGTGCCGGCGGGCAACGTGACCGCGCCGCCAGCATTGATGGTGACGGTGTTGATGGGCTGCGCGGCGTTGGGGGGCGCGGCGATGGTGGAGTCAATCGTCGTGCGCGTGGTCTCGGTGCGCTCGTTGCGGGAGGTGAGGCGCGCGCCGGTCTTCTCGTCCACGAGGTCGCGGTTCACGTGGATGAGGAAGCGCGGGCTGCCGAGCTTGGGATAGGCGGCCTTGAACTTCTCGATGACGGTCTGCGCCTGCTGCGGCGTGATGAGCTGCGGCAAGCCGGTGATGGGCTTCTGCTCATACACGTAAGTGCCGGGCGTCGCGCCGGGCACGGCGGGCGCGGTGGTGACGGGCACCGGGGCATTCGCAGGCGGCGCGGCAGGGGCTTTGGCCTGACCGAACGCGGCGAGCGGGAGGGCGAGGGCGGTGAGGAGGAGTGTAGTTTTCATGTTTGGAACGGCGGCTGGTTGAAGCCGTCAAAGCGTTGTTGGCTGTGGATCAAATGGCTCGCGAAGGCGCAAACGCCGACCTCGGCATGAGCGGAGGGGAAGCAAGATTCGTGTCAAGCTGAGTGCTCATTTTGCGAGTCCGAACTGGAATCCGGTGTTGGCCTGGTCGGGTGGGGGTTGTTGAACCCACCAGGCAAATCGTTTTCGAACTCAGCAAGAAACACGTTCAATGCCGCTGCCACGAAGAACGCTACTCCAAGCCCTCCCACAACAGGCCAAGGGCACTTGAACACGAAATGCAGAACGAGTGCGGCGCAAACCAACACCACAAGTGTTGTCGCCATTTCCATCCAATGGTTCTTGGCTGGCCATTGGAAGACTCGCTTTCGCCGGTTTTTCATTTGCGCAAGCCGCGTCATGGCAGTCGCAACTCAATGCGCCTGCCGCACGCGGATGGTGAAGTTCTTGGCCTTGTTGTTCATCGAGACGAACTCGACGGCTTCCTGCGCGCTCTCGGTGAGGATGAGGTTGGTCCACGGGGTTTCGTCGCCGGTGGCCGCGCCGCCCTCGTCCTTGAACACGCAGCTAATCTGCACCTGGATGCGGCGGGCCTCGCGGTTGCGCACGTTGGCGACGACGCGCAGGCGGCCGTCCTCCAAGGTCTGCTTCTGGATGCCGGAGCTGGTCACGGAGCGCTGCACCATCGAGTCCATCAGGGCGAAGGGTGCCTTGTTTTCGAGGTCGTAGCGCTGCGCGTTGCGGGCTTCATACGCGCCGCCGTGCTGGCAGCCAGTAAGGGCGAACGTCGCCGCGAGGAGGGACAGGGTGAGGATGGTTTTCATGGATTGATTTCTGTTTTTAGCCGTGAATGGACGCAGAGAGCACAAAGAGGATTTTTCCCTTCTGCATTCTTCGCGTTCTTTCGCGGCAAAAATTCATGGCTCAGTGGTCGCTGAGAAAGACGACGGTGTCGCGGCCGGGTTGCACAGTGAAGGTGGCGGTCTTCACGCGGGTGGTTGTGCCGGCAGCATTTTGAAATTCGACGGCGGCGGTGTGTTCGCCGGGCGGCAACTCTATCGCGGTGAAACTAAGGTAGCCCGGCAGGTTGTCCCAGCAGCGTGTGTCGGCGGTCGGAGTGGTGGCGGCGGAGACGAGCTTGCTGGCGAGGCCGAAGAGCATGAGGCCGGCCCCGATTTCGTCACCGGCGTTGTGGCGGCGTTGCTGGGTGTTGGCGAGCACGGCACCGCTGATGATGGCGGCGTCGCCGACGGAGTTCGCCGCGCCCTTGAACTGCGCTTTGCCAGCGAGGATGTAGTCCATGACGCGGCCGCCACGCGTGGAGGCTTGAAAATACAGGTCGTCGTAGGGAGGCGCCGGCCAGGCCTGCCCCGCGACGCGAACGAGGGCCGTCTTCGTGCCGGGATGGCCCTCACGGAAGCGAAGCTGCTCACGATATTGACCGGCGGCGTATTTCAATGGCCCGTTGCCATACTCAATGAAAAAAAGGACGTTAGCACGCGGGGCGTAGGGCGGGAGCGGTGTGGCGCGCGTGTGGGTCTGGGCGCGGGCGAAGGCGTCGGAGCCGTCGGCTGCGAGCTTCACGGAGGCGAGGCCGTCGAGGTAATCAAGCAGCGACCAGTCGCCGGCGTAGGTTTTATTTTCGGTATCGCTGTCGAGGAGCTGGCCGGTGCGAAAGCAGGCACGAGCGTTGTCAGGCTCACCGTCCATCCAGTAGAGAATACCGCGATAGAAGTAGGCCATCACGCGCTCGTAAGGCTCGCCGATGAAGTTCTTTTTGGACTCCTCATTGAACAGGCGGCGGGCGCTGGCGGCGGCTTTATCGGGACCGTAAATGCCGCCGAGGCGGGAGAGTGCTTCCTCAAGTTCGGTCTTGGCCTGGTCGAAACGGCCCGCACGCATGGCCAGGGCGGCATTGCGGTAGTTCCAGAGGACTTGGTCGCGGCGGGGGACGGCGGGGGTGGCTGGTGCGGCGGAAGAAGTGGAGTTGGCGACGGGGCCATCGGAGTAGGTGGCGCAACCGGTGGAGAAGGCCAACATCGCGACGGGAAACCACAACGCTAGCAGAGCGCGGGCTTTAGTTGGCTTCAGCACGAAACTCTCCACGAACAGAAAGTCGCCGTTGCGCTGAGTGGGAAGCACTTTGGACATACGGATGTTGAAGCGGACTGAAGTCCGCGCTCCACGGCCTAACGATACACCGCGTCCTCCAGCCCCTGCTTCTTAATCTCCTCGAAGCCTTCCCAGATGATGTCGCTGGTGCGCGCGTCAATGAGTTGGAAGGTGTAGAGCACGTAGTCGCTCACGCCCTTCGAGGAGCGCGTGGTGAGGCTGGAGAGTTTGCCGGTGAGGAAGAAGTCCGCGCCCTTGAACTCGACGACGTTCGGGTCGCTGCCGCTGGTGACCTGACCGGAGCGCTTGAGGTCACGCTCTCGTTCGAGGGCGGTCATGCGGTCGCGGGCGAGAAAGATGACCTTGCCGGCGGCCTGTGAGTTAAGCTGCGCACGGATGCGGGTGAGGAAGATGTCCTTGTTGATGGGGAAACGCGTCTCGTTCACCACGGGGTCGAGCACGACGCGCGGAGTGCCCTGCGCGCGGAGGACTTGCGGGATGCCCACGATGCCGCGCGCCATTTTGTCGGCCACGCGCACGAGGTCTTGAGACTCGACGCCGGTGCCAGCGACGAAGCCGCGTTCGTCCGGGCGCATCTCGGTGACGGAGACACCGCTCGGGTTTTGCACGCCAGTGGCGCAGCCAGCCAACAGGCTGGCAGCCAAGGCGAGGGAGAAGTTCAAACGGCAATTTTCTATTTTCATATGCGTGGGGAGCGTGCGGAGATTCACTTCCGGATGCAACAAGGAGGTTAGGCTAGCGACCGAACAACGCGTTGGCTGAACCACCAGTGCTGCCCCCGTAGTAGTTGTTGATGATCACAGTCTGCGGCTGGACGGGCGCGACGACTGGCTGGGGAGTCGTTACCAGCGCACTCACAACCGGGGTCGTGGTCACAATGACTGGAGCCACCAAGCGGTGATGGTGATAGGGGTATGGGTAGTAAGGCGAACGCGAGTAATAGGACGGAGCTGCGTAGTAGGTGGTCGCAGGCTGCCGCAAGCTGCTGTCTGCCACCGCGCCTAGTAGGGCACCTGAAGCGACGCCGATGGCCACGCCCTCCGCCGTCCGATGGCCGCTGTTGTGTCCGATCACGCCGCCGGCGATGCCGCCAATGAGCGCACCCGACGTGGTGTAAGGATACGGATTCCCGCTGTAATAGGTCGGACTGGAGGAGTAGACCGGATAGCTGGACTGACGCTGGTAATCGTTGGCCAATGCGCCAAGCAACAAGCCCGCCCCCGCGCCGATGGCAGCCCCTTCGGCGGTCCGATGTCCGTTGTTGTGTCCGATTACGCCACCCAGCACCCCTCCGAGCACGGCCGTTCCCAGCGAACTGCCATTGAGGATTTGTGCCTGCATGGGCAACACGGTCGTAAGGGCAACTCCGAGGATCAGCAGCTTTTTCATATTGGCGTCTTTCGTTTGGACAGCCACACAGCCGTCGTATTCGTGTGCATACGTATCATCGTGCCCCAAGGTGGGGAAATCAAATGAATCAATGAGAGCATCGGCAAAAGCATTGAGATGCTCCCCGAGGCGGCGCGAGCAAGCGAAGGTGACGCCCGCCTAAAAACGCCGTCAGTGATACTCCTGCACCGTGCGAACCGCGTAGCCGCTCTTCTTCAGCGCGGCGATGCCGAGGGCGGCGGCGCGTGCGCCGGAGAGCGTCGTCATGATGGGCGTGCCGGTGTAAACGGCGGTCGTGCGGATTTTAATTTCATCCGCGCGCGGGGACTGGCCGGCGGGGGTGTTGATGACGAGCTGGATTTCCTTGTTCTTGAGCAGGTCAATCGCGTTGGGTCGGCCCTCGGCGAGCTTGTAAATCCGCTGCACTTTCAATCCCGCTTTTTCCAGCACGGTGGCCGTGCCACCGGTTGCAATCAGTTCAAAGCCCAGATCGGAAAACTGTTTCGCCACTTCCGCGACATATCCCTTGTGCGCGTCACTGACACTGATAAAGACCTTGCCCTTGAGCGGCAGCGGCGAGTTCGCGGCCATCTGCGACTTCGCGTAAGCCACGCCGAGGTCGGTGTCCAGGCCCATGACTTCGCCGGTGGAACGCATCTCCGGCGAGAGGAGAATGTCCTGCCCGTGGAACTTGTTGAACGGGAAGACCGATTCCTTCACCGCCCAATACTTCGTCCAGATTTCCTCGGTGAAGCCGAGTTCCTTCAGTGTCTTCCCCGCCATCACCTTCGCGGCGAGTTTGGCGAGCGGCTTGCCGATGGACTTGCTGACGAAAGGCACCGTACGGCTGGCACGCGGGTTCACTTCCAGCACATAGACCGTCTCGCCCTTCACGGCGTATTGCACGTTCATCAGGCCGATGACGCGCAGCTCGCGCGCCATCGCGTGCGTGTAACGGCGGATGGTTTCGATGACAGACTGCGAGAGCGTGTGCGGCGGCAGGACCATCGCGGCGTCGCCGGAGTGGACGCCCGCGAACTCGATGTGTTCCAGCATCCCGCCGATGACGATGGTGCCATCCGCCGGGTTCGGGAACTGGCCGCAGTCCGTGATGCAATCCACGTCCACTTCGGTCGCGTCTTCGAGGAACTTGTCCACGAGCACGGGGCGACCGGCGGAGATTTCCAGCGCGGCGTTGTGGTGGAAGTAATCGCGCAGCTCCTGCTCGGAGAAGACGATTTGCATCGCGCGCCCGCCGAGCACGAATGACGGCCGCACGAGCACGGGGTAAGTCAGCCGCTTGGCAATGACGAGGGCTTCCTCGACGGTCGTGGCCGTGCCATTGGGCGGCTGCGGAATCTGGAGCTTGTCCAACATCGCCGCGAACAGCTTGCGGTCCTCGGCCACTTCGATGCTCTGCGGGCTGGTGCCGATGATGTTGACGCCGTTCTTCTGCAAGCCGAGCGCAAGATTCAGCGGCGTCTGGCCGCCAAACTGCGCGATGGCGCCCCAGCACTTCTCCCGTTCGTAGATGTGCAGCACGTCCTCGAGCGTCAGCGGCTCGAAGAAGAGCTTGTCCGACGTGTCGTAGTCGGTGGAAACGGTCTCCGGGTTCGAGTTCACCATGATGGTCTCGAAGCCGTCTTCCTTGAGCGCAAACGCCGCGTGGACGCAGCAGTAATCGAACTCGATGCCCTGGCCGATGCGGTTCGGGCCGCCACCGAGAATCATCACCTTCTTCGCCGTGTTGCCCTTCACCTCGTCATCGCCACGGTCGTAGGTCGAATAATAATACGGCGTGTAAGCCTCGAACTCGGCCGCGCAGGTGTCCACGAGCCGGTAGCTGGGCACAAGACCAAGGCGCTTACGCTCCGCGCGGACGGCGTCCTCGGTGGAGCTGGTGAGATGAGCGATTTGGCGGTCGGAAAAGCCGAGTGACTTGGCTTTGTTCAGTTGTTCAGCGGAGATGGGCATGGCGCAAAAATTCCGGCGAAGTAAGCCGGACGGCTTCGGGGCTGGCAAGCAACAATCCACCAGCCGTCACATCCCAACTCGGAGGCACGCAAGTCAGCGCCTTTGGCTCACTGTGCGAATGAAGTCCAGAATCGCCGTTCGTACGGCATCACCTTCATCAACGATCTTTCCCGCGATGCTCCCGTGAGTTCGATTTTCAATCATATGGCCGTTGATGGATTTATTGCCGGCCCCCTTCATCAGCGCGACGAAGTAGGCGTTCTCCTCCGCGCGGGCCGCCATGTCGTGGTCGGCGTAGAGCACGAGAAACGGCGGCGTTTCAGCTCGGACGAAATGAACGGGGGCCGCGTTGTCCGCCATCACGTTGAACCGCCCAAGGCCGCGTTCACCCAGCACCGTGTAGTGGGTCATGACCTGGCCGCTCACCGGAATGAGCCCGGCGATGTCTGTTGGATTCAGTCCCACAGCGATCAAGTAGTGGGTATCCATGCCCAGCATGAGCGTGAGGTAACCACCCGCCGAATGGCCGCCGATGAAGAGCTTCTTGGCATCACCGCCGTGCTCGGCGATATGGTTCCGGGCCCACGCCACGGCGGCAGCGGCATCTTCGATATAAGCCGGAAAAGTAGCCTTGGGACTCAGGCGATAATTCACCGATACCACGGCGATACCACCCTTGGCCAAGCTGCGCGAGATGGCCTCCGTCTGCACTGAATCCTCCCTCGATTTCCGCTTGTCGCCAGTCTTCAGGCCGCCACCGTGAAACCAGACCAGCGTGGCGAAGTTCTTTCCCTGCTTCGGCAGATACACGTCCAGTTTGCAACGCGTCTGTTCATACTCGGTGAGCACGGCACCCTGCTTGTATGACACGTCGGCCAGCAGGCGGATCCCGTCAGAATCGGCATCGGACTTGGCAGACCTCGGTTCATCCACTGCCAGAATAACTCCTTGAGAAACCAGCAGCCACGCGGCAACGGTGAGCAAAGAAAAACGGCGGTCCCTCTTCCCATGTCGGCGTGAACATCGCAGGCGTCAGGAGCTGGGCGAGCGATTTGACAGAGCCGTGGGAATGTGCGAATGCTTCGCCCGCAGCCGAATCGCGGCCTCCTTCCCGAGGCCGCGAGCGGGGAACCCAACGTCCGGACAACCGGACCGGGGCGAACGGTGAGGTCACCGGGGCCACTTTCCAGGTCCAGCCCGTCAGCTAACCTCGCAGGCATGGGGAAGGGCGATCCTCTGGGAGCGCGCGTGCGCCACCCACGTTCACCCCGTGTAGAAAACCGACCCGTCCCGTTTGGATGGGCGGCGCGACGCTTCACCACGTCACGCTGTGGCGAACCGAGTGCGCGTATGAAAAATGAATCGGCGAAGTGCCCGGAGTGCGGTGCAGAGTCGCTCCACAGAACGACAACCAACTCCGGAGGCGGATATGGTCCGGTGCTATTGCCGGGCTTGGAACGTCCCATTTCGTGGGGGACTTTTTTCTCGGGGACGTTCGCCCAGTTGACCGTGGTGGTCTGCGCGGAGTGCGGTTTGACGCGCTTTTACGCCGATGCTGAAGCGCGGGCGAAGCTTCCCCAAGCAACTGGCTGGCTCCCGATTTGATTCGTCCTTCGTGGTCCCGATTGCCAAACTCCACCCCGCTGACATGCAAAGCCATTCCACGGAACGCGCCGCGTTGCCCGCACTTACCCTTGCCGCCTTGGGCGTCGTTTATGGCGACATCGGCACCAGCCCGCTCTACGCGCTGAAGGAATGCTTCAACCCGGAAAGTCCGCATTCATTGACAGCGACTCCGGAGCATGTCCTTGGCGTGCTCTCGCTGATGTTCTGGTCGCTCGTGATGATTGTAAGTGTGAAGTATCTCGGCTTCGTCATGCGCGCCGACAACAAGGGCGAAGGCGGCATCCTCGCGCTGCTCTCGCTGGCGTTCCCCGAGCGCGACAAGCCCAATCGCTCGCGGGCCATCCTCATCGGCTGCGGTGTGTTTGGCGCGGCACTGCTCTACGGCGACGGCATGATCACGCCGGCGATTTCGGTGTTGAGCGCGGTGGAGGGCTTGAGCGTGGCGACGAAGGTGTTCGATGGGTTCATCGAGCCGATCACCGTGGTCATCCTCATCGGCTTGTTCTGCATTCAGCGCCTGGGCACGGGCCGCGTGGGCAAAATGTTTGGCCCGGTGATGATCGTCTGGTTCGCCGTGCTCGTGCTGCTGGGCCTCAAGGGTATTCTGATGCAGCCCGCCGTGGTTGCCGCCATCAACCCTTGGCACGGCCTGCATCTGCTGTTCACCGCAGGCTATCAGGGCTTTGTCGTCATCGGGTCCGTGTTCCTCGTCGTGACGGGCGGTGAGGCGCTGTATGCGGACATGGGCCACTTTGGCGTGCGGCCCATCCGGCTCGCGTGGTTTGCGCTCGTCCTGCCCGCGCTCTTCATCAATTACCTTGGCCAGGGAGCGCTGTTGCTCACCAATCCAAAGGCCGTGGAGAATCCATTTTACCTTCTGGCCCCGGCCTCGCCCTGGGCGCTGTATCCATTGGTCATCCTCTCCACCGCCGCCACGGTCATCGCGTCGCAGGCATTGATCTCCGGCGCTTACTCGCTCACGATGCACGCGATCCAGCTCGGCTACCTGCCCCGCATGGTCATCCGCCACACCAGCAGTGCCGAGCGCGGCCAAATCTACATGCCGCACGTGAACTGGGCGTTGATGCTGGCGTGCATCGGGCTGGTGCTGGGCTTCAAGAATTCCTCCAACCTCGCGGCCGCTTATGGCATCGCCGTGACGCTCACCATGCTCGTGACGACGATGCTGTTCTTCTTCGCCGCTCGCAGGCTGTGGAACTGGCCGCGCAAACGGGCCATGGCCCTGTGCGGCGTGTTCCTCGCGGTCGAGCTGGCATTCTTCGCCTCAAACCTGATCAAGGTCGCGCACGGTGGCTGGTTCCCGCTCGTCGTCGGCGCGGGCATCTTCACCGTGATGGCCACTTGGAAAACCGGCCGCCGCCTCGTGTGGGAGCGGATGCAAAATGCCACGCTGCCACGCGATCTCTTCTTCGCTGACATCGAGGCCAACCCGCCGCAACGCGTCTCCGGCACCGCAATCTTCATGGCCGGCAATCCCAACGGCACGCCGGTCGCGCTCCTTCACAACTTGAAGCACAATAAAATCCTCCACCAGCGCAACATCCTGCTCACCATCGTCACCGACGAAGTGGCACACGTGCCCGCCGCCGAACGTGTGCAGGTCGAGCAGTTGCCGTGCGGCTTCCAGCGCCTCGTGGGCCGCTACGGCTTCATGGAAGAGCCGAACATTCTCCAACTGCTCAAGGACGCGCCGGTGACCGGCGGTCCCATCGAGATCCCGAAGACAACGTTCTTCCTCAGCCGCGAGACCGTGCTCGACACCGGCAAAGCCAGGCTCTCGCGCTGGCGCAAGTGGCTTTTCGCCGTCCTGGCCCGCAACGCCTCCACCGCCACCTCGTATTTCGGCCTGCCCGCCAACCGCGTCGTCGAGCTGGGCATGCAGGTGGAGATTTGAGGGCCAACACACCCGCTTTCCCCAGTTGAACTCGCCGGGCCTTTCGTGAAACTCTTAGCTCTCAGTCTGGCTCTGCAACTATGTCCGCGCCTCCCAAACCCAAGCGTCGCTCCGGCCTGCGTTGGTTCCTGACGTTGTTACTGCTCAGCGGCGCGGGCGGTGGTGGCTGGTGGTGGCATCAGAAAAACAAAACGGCCTTCGTCACCGTCCAGACCGAGAAAGTCACGCGCCGGAACGTCACCGAAGTCGTCGTCGCCACCGGCAAAATCCAGCCCGTCACGCTCGTCAAAATCAGCCCCGAGGTCAGCGGCGAAATCACCGACCTGCCCGTGAAGGAAGGCCAACGCGTGCGCAAAGGCGACCTGCTGTTGAAAATCAAACCCGACTTCTACATCGCCAACACCAACTCCGCAGACGCGAACTTCAAGTCCTCCCAGGCCGGCCTCACGCTTGCACTGGCGAACCTGGAGAAGGCGCGCCTTGAGTTCGAGAGGAACAAGAAGCTCTTCGATGGCAAGCTCCTCTCCGAATCGCAATTTCAGGAAGCGAAGACAGGTTACGAAGTCACGCAGGCGCAGGTGAAATCCGCCCAGCACCAGACCGAGGTGGCCAAAGCCGCGCTCGACCGCTCGCTGGATGATCTCGCGAAGACAGTCATCGTCTCGCCGTTAGATGGCACCATCAGCAAACTCAATTCGCAAAAGGGCGAGCGCGTCGTCGGCACCGCCACCATGGCGGGCACCGAGGTGATGGCCATCGCCGACCTCGAAACGATGGAGGCGCGCGTGGACATCGGCGAAGGGGATATCGTGCTAATCCAAGTCGGCCAGATCGCCCGGCTCGAAGTGGACTCATTTCGCGATCGCAAGTTCACCGGCGAAGTTACCGAGATCGCCAACACCGCCAAAGCCAGCGGCCTTGGAACGCAACAGGAGGCGACGAAGTTCGAGGTCCGCATCCGCGTGAAGGAAAAAGAAATCTTTCGGCCCGGCATGAGTGTCACCGCCGAGGTCGAGACGCGCTATCGCACCAATGTCCTGTGCGTCCCCATCCAGAGCGTCACCACGCGCCTGCCTAAGAGCGCCCAGGAAAAAGAAGCCAAAGCCAAGGCTGAAAAAGCCGATGCCAAGGAGACCTACAGCGTCGCCGCCAAAAAGAAGGACGAACCGGCCAAGCCCATCGAGGTGATCTTCCAGCGCACAGGCGAAACCGTGAAGCAAGTCCCCGTCAAGCGCGGCATCAGCGACGACAACTTCGTGGAGATCATCGAAGGGGTGACCGAGGGCGCAGAGGTCATCTCCGGAGGCTTCAAGGCCATCAACCGCGAGCTCGAAGACGGCAAGCAAATCAAGGTGGACAACGAGAAGAAGCCGGCGGAAACCGGAAAGTAATTTCTAGCCACGGATGAAACACGGATGAAACACGGAAACTGCAACCCGCTCGCTTGGTTTCCTTCTCCGTGTTCAATCCGTGTTTCATCCGTGGCTAAAGGAAACTCCCCGTGAGCCTCATTCACCTCCACAACATCTGGCGCAGCTACCAGATGGCCGCTGAGACCGTCCACGCATTGCGCGGCGTCTCGCTCTCCATCGAGCGCGGCGAATACGTCGCCATCATGGGGCCGAGCGGCTCGGGCAAATCCACGATGATGAACCTCCTCGGCTGCCTCGACACGCCGACGAGCGGCACCTACGAGTTGAACGGCACGGACGTCAGCCATCGTGACGACAACGAGCTCGCCGAAATCCGCAACCGCGAGATCGGCTTCGTCTTCCAGACCTTCAACCTGCTCGCCCGCGCCACGGCCCTGCGCAATGTCGAGCTGCCGATGGTTTACGCCGGCGTCTCTCCGGATGAACGGCGCGAGAAGGCGCTCGCTGCGTTGGCCGCCGTCGGCTTGGCCGACCGCGTAGATCACCGGCCAAACGAGCTGTCTGGCGGCCAGCGCCAACGCGTCGCGGTCGCGCGGGCCCTGGTGAATTCGCCATCCATTCTGCTCGCGGATGAGCCGACCGGAAACCTCGATTCCAAAACCGGCGTGGAAATCCTCGCGCTGTTCGACGAACTCGCGAGCAAGGGCAACACCATCATCGTCGTCACGCACGAGGAAAAAGTCGCGCTCCACGCCCGCCGCATCGTGCGGATTCTGGACGGGAACATCGCGAGCGATGAGCCAGTGAAGCGGGTCGAAAGTCGAGAGTCGAAAGCCGAGGGTCCAGCCAGTCCTGCGCTAGACTCTGGACCCTCGCCCCTCGACCGTTTTCAATGAACTTCCTCTCCGAACTCCGCGAGGGCTTGTTCATCGCCTGGGATTCGCTCCGCGCGAACAAGCTCCGCTCCGCGCTTACCACCCTTGGCATTGTCATCGGCATCGTGACCGTCACCCTGATGGGCACGGCGCTCGCCGGTCTTAACGCCGCGTTCATCAAGAGCATCTCCGCCATCGGCACGGATGTGTTTTTCATCGCACCGTGGCAGTGGTTCAGCGACGAGCCGTGGTGGAAGATGCGCAATCGCCGCCCCATCCTGCTCGCCGACGCCCGTGCGCTCGTTCGTCAAACGACCTTCGCCCGCGCCACGACCATCGATGCCAGCCGGCGCATGACCGTGCGCTACCGCGACCTCGCCGCCACCGGGGTCAATGTCAGCGGCACCACCGAGGGCGGGGCGGAAGTTGGCGGGCTCATGCTCAAAGAGGGCCGTTTCCTCTCGGCGGCGGAGGTGGAAGGCGCGCGTCCGGTGTGCGTCGTCGGGGCGGACATTGCGGCCAACTTCTTTCCCCTCGAATCCCCGCTGGGCAAACGCCTCCGGGTCGAGGACCAGAACCTGGAAATCATCGGCGTGCTCGAAAAGCGCGGCAGTTTTCTCGGCATGGCGAGCCTGGACAATGAGGTCATGCTCCCGGTGACCAAGTTCGTCTCCGACTTTTCCTTTCGCCCGCCCGTCATCATTCGCGTCAAGGTGCGCGACCTGAAGGAAATGGACGAGGCACGCGAAGAGATTCGGGGCATCATGCGGAAGATTCGCCACCTGGCTCCCGGCATGCCCGATGACTTTGCGATCAACGAGCAGGCTGCGTTTATCCAGACCTTTGAGCGCATGAACTCCGTCGTAGCTGGCGCGGGACTGTTCATCACCAGCCTGTCACTCTTCGTCGGGGGCATTGGCATCATGAACATCATGTTCGTGACCGTGGCGGAGCGCACGCGCGAGATCGGCATCCGCAAGGCCATCGGGGCGAAACGCCGTGCCATCCTCACGCAGTTCCTCCTCGAATCGGCGCTGATCTGCCTACTGGGCGGATTGCTCGGCCTAGCGCTCGCCTATCCCATCACGCTCGTGATGGACCGGTTCATGCCGGTCGCGCTCTCCGCCACGCTCGTGGGCATCGCGCTCCTCGTCTCGATCGCGACAGGCGTCATCGCCGGCTTCCTCCCTGCCTGGCGCGCGGCGAAGCTGAACCCGGTGGAAGCGTTGAGGGCAGAATGAAGAGTCCAAAGTCCAAGGTCCAAAGTCCAAGGTCTACTGACCAAGGCCGCA
The DNA here is from genome assembly GCA_009922615.1 of Pseudomonadota bacterium. GTDB lineage: Bacteria > Verrucomicrobiota > Verrucomicrobiia > Limisphaerales > SXTU01 > SXTU01. Next base: position 102,377 of record RFVF01000001.1, on the reverse strand, counting down.
AGGCGTGGGCGTGTCGGGGTTTGTGGGTTCAACCGTGCTTTCTCCCTCGCCCCGGCCCTCGCCCGCGGGGAGAGGGAGAACGTCAGCCCGCAGTCGTTTCAATCGGCTGGTCCCTCTCCCAGCGGGCGAGGGCCGAAGTGAGGGAGATCGGCCACTCAGTTCATCGCGTCCTTTCGCCAACCGGCATCCTCGTCCGCACAACTTTGGACTTTGGACTCGTGGACCTTGGACCCCGTCATCCGTGACCTCACCCCGTCCTCGCCCCAATGCCCTCGCCCTCCTCCGCGCCGAGGTTGTGGAGAGCTTTGTCATGGCGATGACCGCGCTGGCCGCGCACAAGCTCCGGTCCGCGCTCACGCTGGTGGGCGTCACGGTCGGCGTCTTCAGTATCATCCTCGTGATGACGGTCATGCGTGGGCTGCAACAAAACATCGAGACGGAGTTAAGCGGCCTCGGAGCCAACACCTTCACCATCGAGAAGTGGCCCGCCATCAACTTCGAGGGGCCCTCCGGCTGGGAACGGTTCCGTCGCCGCAAGAATCTCTCCTTCCAGCACTGGCATGCGCTGCGCGAGCAGACCACACGGGCTCGCAGCGTGGCGGCGGAAACCTCCTTCGCCGTGGGTGAACTGGCCTCGCGCTTTGAGCGATCCAACCCCGACGTATTCGTCAACGGCGTCACGCCCGAGGCTTTCCTCGCCCGCAACTGGATCATCGAGGCGGGCCGCGCGCTGCTGCCCGGCGATCTCGGTGGCTCGCGCAACGTCTGCGTGATGGGTAACACCATCATGAAGAAGCTTTTTCCGCAGGGCGGCGCACTCGGTGAGACGGTGAAGTTCAGCGGCGTGAACTATCAGGTCATCGGCTATCTCGAACCCAAGGGCGGCTTCGGCGGGCAGGCGCAGGACAACTTCATCCTCATACCCATCACCACCGGGTTGAATCGCTTCGGCGGCGCGCAGTGGCGCAGCCTCACGCTCTACGTGCAAACGAACAATCAGGATGAGATGGAGGACACGGTGGAGCAGGTGCGCGGCGTCCTCCGCAAAGTCCGCAAGGTCCCACCCGGTGAGGCTGACGACTTTGAAATCTCCTCCAACGATTCGCTCATCGCGCAGTTCCGTGAGCTGACGCTGGCGGTCCGCGCCGGCGTGGCCGTCGTCAGCAGCATCGCGCTGCTGGCCGCTGGCATCGGCATCATGAACATCATGCTCGTCTCCGTGACCGAGCGCACGCGGGAGATTGGCGTCCGCCGCGCCATCGGCGCGAAGAAGCGAAACATCCTCACGCAATTCATCATGGAAGCCGTCGTCATCTGCGAAGTGGGCGGGCTCATTGGCATCGCGCTCGGCGTGGCGGGTGGCAACTTCGGAGCCTATTACCTGAAGCTACCGCCGGTGTTCCCGCTGGACTGGGCGTTGATCGCGCTGGGCATCTGCTCCTTCGTCGGCATCGCGTTCGGCACCTACCCGGCCATCAAAGCGGCAAACCTCGACCCCGTCGAATCCCTCCGCTACGAGTGAGCGGCGCTACTTGCTCGGCACGGAATCCCCCGGCCGCGGCAGCACCTGCGTGCGCTGCGCCCACGCGGTCCACTTCGCAGCCATGCGGCTCACGCGTTCCGGCTCGCTCGACGCGAGGTCATTTAGCTCCGTGCGGTCCCGTGCCATGTCATAAAGCTCCCACGGCTGGCCAGCGATGGAGACGAGCTTCCAGTCACCCTCACGCAGCGCGCGATTGCCCTCGTGCTCCCACGCGAGGAAATCCCGGCTTAACGGCTTGTTGTCAAACGCCGACACGAGGCTTTTGCCTTCGGGCGGAAGGATTTTGCCTCCGGCGTGTTCAGTCGGATACTTCGCGCCGCTGACATCAACGCACGTGGCCAGGAGATCAACGAGGTGTCCCGGCTGTGGACGCAATTCGCCCTTCGCTTTCACGCGCGCGGGCCAGTGCGCAATCAGCGGGGTGCCAATGCCCCCTTCGTGACCGTAATGTTTGTAGAGCCGCCACGGTGTGTTGCACGCGTTGGCCCACCCGCTGCCATAGCCAATGAACGTGCCGGGGCCACCGAGCTTTTCCAGTTCGGCTCCACGCCGCAATTGGTTAGGTGCGGCCTGCGTGCCTAGATTGATTCCCCTACCCCGCATGGGGGCGTTGGTGACAGCCAGATCAAACCCGAACGGCTCCCACTCCGCGCACGCGCCGTTGTCGCTGAGGAAAAGGATCAACGTGCGGTCCAGCTCGCCGTGGGAGCGCAGGTCCGCAACGAGCCGCCCGATGTTGCGATCCATGCCCGTGACCATACCGGCATAGACGGCCATGCGCTGCGCGAGATCAGCGCGGCGTTCAGGGGACAGCGAATCCCACGACGGATTTTTCCCATCGTCCGTCCACGAGCCGAGGCGCTTCGCGGCGACGGGATGCGGAATCTTGCTGCGCGGCGTGAGCGAAATGGATTCTGGCACCAAGCCGAGTTTCTTCAGCCGCGCAAGACGTTGCTCGCGAAGCTGGTCCCAGCCTTGCGCGTAAATCTCCGCGTAGCCCGCCATGTCCGACGGCTTGGATTGCAGCGGGAAATGCGGAGCTTGATACGCGACGTAGAGAAACCACGGGGCCTCGACGGACTTGCGAAAGTCGCTCAGAAAATCCAGTGCGTGATCCGTGATCGCATCGGTCGCGAAGAACTCTCCCGCTGCGTAACGACGTTCCGGTCTGCCCTCCGGCAGGCGCGTCATCATACGCGGCTCCCACGAATCCACTGCGTAACCGCTGACGAAGCCGTAGAACTCGTCGAAGCCGCGCCGCGTGGGTAATTCCTGATCACCCACGTGCCATTTACCGAGCGCGCCGGTGCGATAGCCAGCGGGCTTGAGCACCTGTGCGATCGTGACGCACCGCTCGTTCAATGCGCCGCGATAGCCGGGAAATGCCTCGCCCTGATCGCCTGCGCCGGGAAATTTCGCCGCGCGGTCCGATGCCATCAAACCCACGCCCGCTTGATGAGGATACAACCCCGTGAGCAGCGACGCGCGCGACGGACAACATCGAGTGCAGTTGTAGAATTGCGTGAAGCGCAACCCGCCCGCCGCAAGCGCGTCGAGATTCGGCGTGCGAATCTCCCCACCGTAACAGCCCAAATCAGACCAACCGAGATCGTCGGCGAGAATGATGAGAATGTTCGGGCGCAATGCCGCCGCGCCAGCCTTGACGCAAAGGCTCACCGGAAGCAGGCAAGCCAGGAGGAGCAGCAGCTGACGCTTCATGTCCCTCACTTGGTTGACGCAGTGCCGCTGGCATCCACGACCCAGCCCCACTTCTTGATGTATTCCGCGCCGGGCAGAAATTCGTCGTGCTGCTCAGCCAGTTTCTTTTTCAAGAGCGCGTCCATCTCGGCCTGCAACTTTGCGTGCTCGGGTTTGCCGACAAGGTTGTAGAGCTGGAACGGGTCCTTCTCATTGTCGTAAAGCAGCCAAGGGCCGTTGAGATCGCGTGCGAAAGAATAACGCGCCGTGCGCACCTCGCGATATTCCTTACCGCCGCGCTCGCGCGTGAATTCGCCGAACGGCGACGTGCAGCGGATGATCGTCGCGCCGCCGGAAGGGTCCGCGCCGCCACGCAGATAGCCGCTAAAATCAAAGCCCTCGACGCTCTGCGGAATCTTCCGCCCGCACAGACTCAACAGCGTGGGCATTACATCCTCGGTGTTCATCGTGCCGTTGACGCGGCGCGGCTTGATGCCGAGGCTCATCGGCACGCGCCAGAGCATCGGCACGCGCACGGATTCCTCCCACGGGCGCTGCTTGCGCTGCTGCGCGTGCGACCCGAGCATGTCGCCGTGGTCGGAGGTGAAGACGACGATGGTATTCGACGCGAGGCCGGTATCCTCGAGTGTTTTCATCAGGTCGGCGAAGTATTCATCCAGCGCCGTGCAATGCGCGTAGTAACCGGCAAACCAGCCGCGCGCGACCTTCGCCATCTCGGGCGGCACGTTTGGGTGGAGCTTGATGTTCTCGGCGGAATACATCGCGCGATACTTCTCCGGTGCGGTCTCGTAGGGATTGTGCGGCGGGCCCCAGGCCATCCAGAGCAGGAACGGCTTGCTGCCCGGCTTGCCGTGGTCGCGAATGTATTGCTGCGCGTCACGGGTTTGAGCCAGCGCATCGTAGCCTTCCCACATCAATTTCTCCGGGCCATCGGCGTAGTAAGGCGAGCGGTTGTAGGCGTGCGCGCACTCCAAAACTTTCCAGTAATCGAAGCCCTGCCGCCGCTCGCGCGGGATGAAGTTGAGCCGCCCGTGGCCGTCCACGTGCCACTTGCCGATGCAGCCGGTGTCGTAACCGGCGGCCTTAAGCTCCTTCGCGATGGTGACGGCGTTGGTGTTCAACGGCACGTCGTTGATGAAGATGCCGTGCGTTTGCGGGCGCTGGCCGGTGAGCAGCGAGGCGCGCGTCGGCGAACAGACCGGCATCCCGGCGACGGCCTGGGTGAAGTTCACGCACTCGCGCTCGAACCGGTCGAAGTTCGGCGTCTTCACGTTCGGATCGCCGGCGAAACCGAACGCCTGCGCCCGCCATTGGTCCGCGATGACGATGAGCACGTTGGGCGGGGCGGCAACGACGGGTTGTGCCCAATAAACCAACGTCACCAACACCGCCAGTCCACGCAGAATCTGTTTCGCGATGGAAGCGGGACTCGCCGATGACTGCGGCCGTTCAGAGGAGGCATGCATGGATGCAAAATACCCACCGGCTCACGAATGCGTCGAGCGTTTGCTGAAGGTGATCTTGCTCACGCGAACGGCCACAGCTACTTTCCGCCGCGCAACTTAGTCAACCTTACCAATCATCTCATGAGCGTCCTCGTTGTCGGCACCACGGCCCTCGATTCCATCAAGACCCCCAAGGCGGAAAACCCGCGTCTGCTGGGCGGTTCCGCCAGTCACGCGGCGGTCGCGGCAAGTTTCTTTGCGCCGACCAAGCTCCTCGGCGTGGTGGGCGGAGACTTTCCGGCGAAGTATCTGAAGCTGTATCAGAAGCACGGCATCTGTCTCAAAGGCCTGGAACACGTGAGGGACGGCCAGACCTTCCACTGGTCGGGCGAATACGAGGTCAACATGAACAACCGCCGCACGCTGAACACCGTGCTGGGCGTGATCGAGCACTGGTCACCGAAGCTGCCGGGCGATTACGAGACGACGCCCTATGTTTTGCTCGCGAACATCGCACCGCCCATCCAACACGCGGTCATCGATCAGCTCGAACGGCCCAAGTTCATCATCGCCGACACGATGGATCTCTGGATGAACATCATGCTGCCGGAACTGCTGCGACTCCTGAAGCGCGTGGATGCGTTTGTGCTCAACGAAAGCGAGGCGCACCAGCTCACCAAGGAGGACAACGTCTTCGCGGCGATGAAGAAGATCCATAAGCTGGGACCGAAATACATCATCATCAAGAAAGGTTCGCACGGGGCCGTGCTCTCCGGGCCGAACGGCTTTTTCATCGCTCCGGCGTATCCGCTGAGGAAGGTCGTGGACCCGACGGGGGCCGGCGACTCGTTCGTCGGCGGCATGATCGGCTATCTCGCCAGCGCAAAGGGCGATCTCGAAAAGAATCTCCGGCGCGCGATCATTCACGGCACGGTGACGGCGTCGTTCTGCTGCGAAGGCTTCGGCGTCGTGGCCACCACGCGGGCGACACGCCAGTCGATTGACCTCCGTGTGAAAGAACTGGAGGCGCTTGCGCGATTCTAGCGCGGCGGGCGGGCGTGGAGTGCACGGAGCAGCCGATATTTCAAGGCGACTTCGCGGGCGCAGAAACCGGCGATGCGCCAGCCTTGGGCACCATCGAGGAAGCCCCGTTTAATCACGTAGCCGCGAAACCACCGGAAGATAGAGTGCGTAAAAGGGGCGAGCGGCCAGGCGGTGCGACCCAGCTCGAACTGTGTCTCCGCCCAGAGCCGTGCGTATTTTTCGCAGCGCGCCCAGTGGTCGGCGGCGTCCTTGAAAGAGTGGTGATACAGGTCGTTGCGCAGTCGTTGGGTGTGGCCGGTGAGCTCGAGGCGCTCATGGACTTTGCCACCTGCGAAATGCGCCCGATCTCGGCGAAAGAGCCGCACCAAGCGGTCGGGATACCAGTCGCCGTGACGAATCCACCGGCCCTCGTAAAGCACGCAGCGGGGCATGGAAAAACCGCTTAATTCATCGGCGGGTTGATGGCGTTTCAATTCGCGCACCTCCTCGCGCAGCGCAGGCGAAAGTTCCTCATCGGCATCCAGGCTGAACACCCATTTGTGTCCCACCAGAGAGAGCACCTTGTTTTTTTGCCCGACGTAGCCGAGCCAGTCTTGGTGCTCGAAGCGGGCGCCGAATTGTCGCGCGATATCGGCGGTGCCGTCCGTGCTCCCGGAATCGAGGATGACGATTTCATCCGCCAAATCCGCGCAACTGCTCAGGCAGCGCGGCAGGTTGGCTTCCTCGTTGAGAGTGATGAGGCAGAGGGAAATCTTCATCGCGCGAGTCAGCGGCGCTTTTCCTTCGCCGCCATTTCCAGCACGGCGAGCGTCTCCTCTACGTTGCGTTCGAGACTAAGTTCCTCTTTGGGCGGCATCTCGGCCTGGCCGCGCTGAAGAATCCAGTAGCGGATGGCCTCCACCACAGCTTCGGTGTCACGAGGATCAGCGATGACCGTGCCGTTCTTGCGCGGCGTGATGATCTCGCTCGCCCCGTTAAGCGAGCTGGTGATGACGGGCAGATCGGAGACCAGCGCCTCGGCAACGACGTTCGAGGCCGGCTCGTAGATGGGCAGGAAGAGCAGCAAATCGGCGGCGGCATAGGCGTTTTCCACGTCACTCATCGGGCCGGCGAAAATGGCCCCGTCCGGCACGGCGAAGGGAGGCTTGCCCTTGCCCACAATGAGCAGCTTCACGCGCGGGGCCTTGAGCCGGTGAAAGGCGCGCAAGACAAACCGCAGCCCCTTGCGCTCCCAGCCGGAGCCGACAAAGAGCAGGAGAGTGTCATCGGGCTTAATGCCAAACCGCTCGCGCGTCGCGTTGCGCTGGCCGCGGCGGTAGCGGGCGAGATCAATGCCGTTGCGCACGAGATGAATGCGGCCGGCGGGAAAGTGAAAGTGCTCGAGAATTTCGCGCTTCACCATCTCGGAGTTGACGATGATGTGGCGCGTGCTGGCCGGATCAAAGGTGCGCGCCTCCAATTGCAGCATGTTCCGGTGGAAGGCTCCGAACCCCACGAATGGCCGTCGCCACCACGGCGCGAAGTGCCGCCGCCGCTCCAGCCAGACCCGGTGCACGCCATCGCCCGCCCGATACACGTCCTGCTGATGCGTGCGCTCCAGGCTGAAAGTCACGTCGAAGGAGTGCTTGGCCAGTTCGGTGGCCACCGCATCGGCGAAGCGCACCGGGCGCACCGCCCGGTCGCCGTCCACCGGGACCGCGTGGAGTTGCACGCCGTCGAGGTGTCCCTCCCACGATTCCGCGAAGAGGTGCGGTTCGTGTCCGCTCTGCACAAGCGCTTGCAAGAGCCGCTGCAAATAAAGCTCCGCGCCGCCCGTGGCGGAGAACTGTCGGCGGATCAAGGCCAGCTTCATTTCGGCGAACCCACAAAGACCAAATCCAAGGCAAAGAGCGCGCGCACGCGGAACGGCAGCCAGGGGAAGACCGGAATGCCCGTGCTGCCGCCCCCGAGGAGGTGGCCGGAAACCGGATGAATCTCCACCTCCCGGAAGTGCGGCTCCAATTCCCGCCGCAGAATCGAGTGCGAATACTGTCGCAGGTGCGAAGGATCGCTCTCGTATTGGCGGCCCATGAGGAAGCGCAGGCGGTTGCGGAAACGGAAGGCATTGGGCACCGACCCGGCGAGCCGGCCATCGAGCTTGAGCACGCGGCGGATTTCGCCGAGCGCCTTCTGCGGGAAGCGCACGTGCTCCATGACCTCCGAAAACACGACCACATCGAAGGATTTGTCCGGAAACGGCAGCGGCTCATCATCCACGTCCACCCAGTGGCCCTTGCAGCCCAACCGCTCCTCGAAGAGTTTGAGCGCCGCGCGATCGATATCCACGCCCGTCACCTGATTTCCGGCCGCGAAGTGCTGCGTCAAGTTCCCGGCCCGACACCCCACTTCCAGAACCTTCTTGCCGGTGCCCACGAGCTGGACAAACAACCGCTTGCGATCCTCGCCGCCGTAGAGGTAGTCATACTTTCCCCGGCTGTGGTGCGCCTCGTAAAACGCGGCCACCTGTTCCTTCTGCGTATTCGCCATGCGCGGATAATTCGGGAATCCGCTGTAAATTCAAGCCAAGCCGCCAAACGGCCCCGGCCGGAAGAAAATCCGACCGGGGCCGTGGCGGCCAAATGGGATAACTGGCCGGACGGACCGGCGGTTACTTCGTCACGATCCAAACGTTTTGATAGAACACCGGATTGCCGTGGCCCTGGAGTTGAATGGCCCCGCCGGTTGGGTCTTCCTTCTTGCCGCCGCCCGTGGGGCCGACGATCTCGACCTTGTCGTGAATCGTCACACCGTTGTGCTTCACGGTGATGACGGCGTTCTTGGTCTTTTTGCCATCGCCGTCGTATTTGGCGGCGGTGAAGTCGATGTCATAGGTCTGCCACACGAGCGGCGGGAAGCACATGTTCACATCCGGCTTGGTCTTGGAGTAGATGCCGCCGCATTCGTTGCTCTCGCCCTTGAGCCCGAAGCTGTCGAGCACCTGCACCTCGTAGCGGTCCTGCATGTAAACCCCGCTGTTGGCGCGGTCCTGGCCGCGACCGAGCGGCTTGAAGGGCAGCAGAAACTCGACGTGCAACGTGTAATTCTGGAAGTCCGCCTGCTTGGTCTTGCTGCCAGAGGCGAGGAGCTTGCGGCCGAGGTCGTCGAGATGGCCGCCGGCCCAGGAGTCGGCGCTGGAGCCGTCGAAAAGCACGATGGCTCCGGCCGGGGGTTTCGCGCCGAGCGTGGGGCTGACGCGGTGAACCCGCTTCAACGCGAACTTCGCACCGCCGCCTTCACCGTTAAGAGTGTCTTTGGTGAGGGTCGCCTTCCAGCCGTCCTTGTCGAACGCGACCTTGTCCCCATCGCGCTTGGCCTCGATCTCGGTCTTGGCCGACTTGTCCCAACCCGCGCCGGGCAACCCACCGTGGTGAAAGACGACGCGAAAGGTGTCATTGCCGAGGGCGATGACCTGCGCGCCGAGCTTGTCGCCGGCGAACTCGCCTTGCAGATCATAATCCGGGCCAGCGGCGCGGGCCTCGGCTTCGGTGAGATAGGTGGCGGGCTTGGGCTTGGCGACGGCGGCTAAACCGAGCGAGGCGGCGGCGAGCAGAGCAGTGAGGACGAATGGTAGTTTCATGGGCTTGGGTCAGTTGGAGGTTGGATGAAAAAAGGGCGCGGGCAGCAAACTGCCCGCGCCGAAGGCGTGGAGTGAAGCTTACTTCGCGGCGAGCGCGGCCTCGATGGCTTGGGTGACCTCAGGTGAATCCGGCGTGGTCTTGGGCTCGAAGCGCTTGATGACCTTGCCGTCGCGGCCGACGAGGAACTTGCCGAAGTTCCACGCAATGTCCTTGCCGCCCTCGCCGATCAGCGTCTTGTAGAGCGGGTGGCGGTTGGGGCCGTTGACCTCGATCTTGTCGAAGAGCGGAAAGGTCACGTTGTATTTGGTGGAGCAGAACTGGACGATCTCTTCGTTGCTGCCGGGCTCCTGTTTGCCGAACTGGTTGCACGGGAAACCCGCGACGACGAGGCCCTTGTCCTTGTATTTCTCGTAGGTGGCTTCGAGCGCCTTGTATTGGGGCGTGAGGCCGCACTTGGAGGCGACGTTGACGACGAGGATGACTTTGCCTTCGAAAGCCTTGAGCGAAGTGTCCTTGCCTTTGATGTCCTTCACCGGCGCGTCATAGACGGAACCGGCAGTAAGTGCGGAGGCGGTGAGCATGAGCGTGGCGAGCAGAGCGATGGGTTTCATTTCGATTGTGTTGGTTGAACGAACGTCCTACCGACGTGCCACCTGGCAGTGAGATTCAGCCGGGCGGCTCGCGAAGCTTCGCCGGTGAGAGCCCCCGCTCGCGCAAGGCGCGCAGGCTCAAGGCATCATGGCGTTTGGCGAGGCGCACCCCGCGTTCATCAGTCATCAGCGGGCAGTGGAAGAACGCCGGCACAGGCAAGCCCAGCGCTTCGTATAACAACAACTGCCGCGCCGTGCTGGCCAGCAGGTCCGCGCCCCGGACCACTTCCGTGATGCCCATCGCCGCATCGTCCACCACGCACGCGAGCTGATAGGCGGGCAGGTCGTCATTCCGCCACACCACGAAGTCGCCAAAATCCACGCCAGCCAAGAAAGTCTGCGGGCCGAGCCGGCCGTCCTCGAAATGGATCGTGCGTCCGTCCGGCACCCGGAAGCGCCAAGAGGGTTTCGCATTGGGCGCTGGGGGCTCGCAACCCGAAACATGCTTACGACAGGTGCCTGGATACACCGGCTCGTCCTCACCTTGATGCGGCGCTTGCAGCGCGCGCAACACATCCTGCCGCGAGCAAGTGCAAGAGAAGAGAGAACCTCCGGCCCGCAACTGCTCGAACGCCGCGCGATAGAGCGACATGCGCTCGCTTTGCGTGTAAGGCGCGTGCGGCCCGCCCACGTCCGGACCTTCTGTCCAGTGGAACCCAAACCAGCGCAGGTCTTCGAGCATGGCGCAGACGAACTCCGGCTTGCAGCGTTGTCGATCCAAGTCCTCGTTGCGCAACACCAGCGCCCCGCCCTGCTCGCTCGCCCGCGTTTGCGCCGTCCAGAACGTCCGGGCGTGGCCCAGATGGAGCAGGCCGGTGGGCGACGGTGCGAGGCGGCCACGATAGGTTGTGCCGTGGCTCACACGCATTCTCCCGGATGCGATGCCAACGCTTCCGCCATGCCGGGCAGCCGAAACGAGAGCCAGCGCTGAACCTTTGTGCAGTTCATCGAACAATCCGGCGGACGCGGTGGCCCGTGATAATTCTTCACAGTATCGGGCTGAATCTTGCCCGGCAGGGCCGGCCAATGTGGCAGCAGCAGGTTCGCAATCTGCCAGCGCGACAACCGATCCGCACCGCACAAATGGAACAAGCCCGTGGCCCGGTGCCGCAATAGCTCCCAACTGGCCCGCGCGGTGACGCGGGCCGCTGTCGGGCAACGAAACTCATCGGTGAACACGGACAGGCTCTTCCCCGCCGCGAGGTCATTCCGGATCATTTCGTTGAAGGCGCGATTGCCGGATGGGGATTTCCCAAAGTTGAGCGAGAGCCGCAGCACGGTGTGACGCGGGTTCCCCAAGACGATCTGTTCAGCCGCGACTTTGGTCTCAGCGTAGATGCTCAGGGGATTCGGCGCATCGGTTTCAACGTAACTGCCGCGCCGCCCATCGAAGACGAGGTCCGAGGAAAAGAAGATCAGCGGAATCTCTGCCGCGAGCTCGGCGAGGCAACGGGTGGCCTCGATGTTCGTCTTCCGGGCGATCGCCGGCTCACGCTCGCACAACGGCGGATGCGCGATTGCGGCACAGTGAATGATCGCGGCCGGCCGATCTGCGCGAAACCGCGCCGCGACCGACCTAAAATCAGTGAGGTCCAGTTCCTGGCGTCGCAATCCGACCGGCTGCCACTCCGGAGCCATTGGCGACGCAGTCGTGAGCAGATGACTCCCCAGCAAACCGCCGGCTCCGGTGATCCAGACACGGGAAGTGCTCATGCTAGCCAAGACGGCGCGCACCCGCGCCGAACGCGGTCAATCCGAGAAGCGTTTCGTCAAATCACCGTAGGCGTCGATGCGGCGGTCGCGCAGGAAGGGCCAGTGCGTTCGGGTTACGTCCACCTTCGCGAGATCGATCGGGACAATGAGGTTTTCCTCCCGGTCCACGCTGGCTTTCGCGAGAATTTGGCCGCTGGTGCCGGCCACGAAGCTTTGGCCCCAGAACTCGAGGCCGTCGCCGCCGATGGGTTGTTCGAGGCCGATGCGGTTAATGGCGGCGACATAGCAGCCGTTGGCGACGGCGTGGCTGCGCTGAATGGTCTCCCACGCGCCGTGCTGGTTCACGCCGTATTCCGCCTTCTCGCTCGGATGCCAACCGATGGCAGTCGGGTAGAAGAGGATTTCCGCGCCCTGCATCGCGGTAAGCCGGGCGGCTTCGGGATACCACTGATCCCAGCAGATCAGCACACCGATCTTCGCGTAGCGCGTCTGCCAAGCCTTGAATCCAAGGTCACCGGGGGTGAAGTAAAATTTCTCGTAGAAAAGCGGGTCGTCCGGAATATGCATCTTACGGTAGATGCCCAGGAGCGAGCCGTCGGCGTCGATGATCGCCGCCGTGTTGTGGTAAAGGCCAGAGGCGCGCTTCTCGAAGAGCGAGGCGACAATGACGACGCGGTGCTTCTTTGCCAGTTTGCAAAAGGCATCGGTGCTGGGACCGGGAATGGATTCGGCCAGCTTGAAGTTGGCGTGGTCCTCGTTCTGGCAAAAATACTGGGACCGGAACAACTCCTGCGTGCTGATGATCTGCGCCCCGGCTTTCGCACAACGCTCAACTTGGGCGAGGGTTTTGCGGAGATTCTCGCGGGTGTCGGCCGAGCAACTGGTCTGCACCAAACCGAGCCTGACGGTCGTATCAGAACGCTTCATGGCCGCCTGCCTCACGCTGTGCGCGCGACGCGCTCGATGCGCTGCGTCTTGCCCTTGGCGTTTTGTATCTGCTTGTAATCCACCTGTCCGAAGGCCAGCCGGATGAAGCGTCCCATCGTCTCATTCGTGGGACCGTAGCCCGCATGGTAGATGTAGTGCTCCAGATCGTGGAGCAGCTCGTCCGCGTTGGGATAACGGCGGGCCAGATCACGCTCCAGGCACTTGTGCAGGACTTTGTTGAGCTGTTCATCGATCCGCGGATCGAGGGTGCGGAAGTCCGGGATGGGCATGTTTTGCACCCGTTCGCGAGATTCAGTCATACTCGCGCCCTTGAAGATGTTGTGCCCAAGCAGCAGTTGCGCGAGCACGATGCCGACGGAGAAAATGTCCGAACGCTTGTCGGTGATCTGGAAATTTGACTGTTCGGGACTCATGTAGTCCACCTTGCCGGCGACGACTTCGCCCTCCTGATCCTGCAACAGGCCGCGGGCTTTCGCGATTCCGAAGTCGGTGATCTTCACGTCGCCCTCGAACGCGATCATCACGTTCTTGAGGTTGATGTCCCGGTGAACGATGCCCAAGGGCTTGCCGTCCTTGTCGGTCTTCGCATGGGCGTAGGCGAGGCCCCGGGCGATGCGGCTGGCGATGAACACCGCCAGCTCCTTTGGCAACACCCGGCTCTGTTCCGTGCACTTTTGCAGAAACTGCTCTACGTTCGCCCCGCGGATCAGTTCCATGGCGATGAAGAACATCCCGTCCGTCTCGCCGAGATGGTAGGTCTGGACGATGTTGGTGTGGATGAGGTCCGCCACCAGCTTGGCCTCGCCGATGAAGTTCTCCTTGAACAACATCTGGTTGGCGTAGCTCTGGCGAATCACCTTGATGGCCACACGCTTGATGAACCCGCTGGCCCCATGCTGCTCCGCCTCATAAACCACACCCATGCCGCCTTCAAAAATCTTGTTTACGATTTTATAGCGGACCGGACACTGGATGCTGAAGAGACCAAGCACGGCGAAACGACACTTAAATTCCGGCTGTCAGTCAAGCTTCGACCGGCACGGAAGGCGATTTCGCTCCTACGGAAAATCCTGAGCGCCAACTTTCAACCCGTGGCCGCTCAGTCCAACGAGACCTTGCTCCCCAGCTTGAGCAATTCCATGCCGATGCGGTCCACGTCGAACTTGCCCGCCATCGCGTCGCCATAATTGGACAGGACGACGACCCCAAGCTGCTGTGGCCGCAGAAAGCCAACGAAACAGACGTAACCGCCGGTGCCACCGTTGTGCCAATAGATCTCCAACCCGCCCTGCCACGTCACCTCGCGCTGCCAGCCCACCGGCAACTCGCCCGCCTCGCCCACCGACCGGCGGCGCTGCGCTGCCGCGAGCGCCAGCCCCACGGGACGATCGGTCGGAGTCAGGTTCGCTTCGATGAATGCCAGCATATCCGTTGCATCCGAGTGAAACCCGCCGGCCGGAGCAAACACGTCAAAATCCCAGCCGGAGACCTCCTCGCCCTTCGGCGAATGTCCGCACGCAAGTCGGGCGCGCTGTCCGTCGGTGAGCCGGATCGTCGTATTCGTCAAGCCCAGCGGGTCCAGCACCGCCCTGCGCACCAGATCCTCGTATGGCCTGTCTGCCTTGAGCGACAGCACGTGGCCCAGCACGGCAAATCCGACATTGGAATAATCAACAAGCTTGCCGGGCGGATTGTTGACCTTGGCGCTGGCGAGAAACCGGTGAAGCTCCTCGGCCCGATACTTCGCATAGGGATTGGCCAGATTGGCCGGCGAGGAATCCAGATTGGCCGGTAGCCGCGGCAAGCCCGACGTGTGCGTCGCAAGGTGCAACAACGTGACCGGCTCCAAATCCTTCACCGACGCGACGCGCTCCGGCAGCGAGGCCCGCAACGAATCGCTGAGTTTCAGTTTTCCATCCAGTTCAAGCTGCACCAGCGTGACGGCGGTGAGGATCTTCGAGACGGAACCGATCTCAAACAACGTCTGTGCGTCCGGGGCCGCCGCGTTGGTGGCACTCACTTTTCCCATTCCCAACACCGCACGCTTGCCGCGCTGCGTGAGGCCGATGAGCAGCGCGGCATTGGGGCGATCCGCCAAATAGCCTGCGCCCATCTCGCTCGCACGCTGCCGGAGGTCGTGTGTGTCCGTGAGCCGGTCGTATTTGCGCTTCTCCATCGTGACGTAGGTGAGCAGGCCGCCCAACAACAGCATCAATAAGAGCACCACACCGCCGCCTACTTTCAGGGTCACCCAGAGGAAGTTTCGCGATGGCGCAGCTTGCATGTGCCGCGATGCAAGCCTGAGCGCGCCAGTGGCTCAAGGGAATTGTGCCGATGCCTTGCAACTACCGTGCTTGCAGATCGGTGCAGCACAGCTCCTCGACATTCGCTGTCCCGGCGCGGCGATTGCCAATCGTCGACCCGCGCCCCTTATGCCAGCAGCTTGGGAATCAGCTCTCCATGCACGTCCGTAAGCCGATAATCGCGGCCTTGGAAGCGGAAGGTGAGCTTGAGGTGGTCGAGACCGAGCAGGTGGAGAATCGTCGCGTGCAAGTCGTGAACGTGGCAGCGGTCCTGCGCGGGGCCGAAGCCCAGTTCGTCAGTCTCGCCAATGGTTTGGCCGCCCTTCACGCCGCCGCCGGCGAACCACATCGTGAACGCGTCAATGTGGTGATTCCGCCCGGTCTTGTCCCGGTTCTCGCCCATCGGCGTGCGGCCAAATTCGCCGCCCCAGATGACGAGCGTGTCTTCGAGCAGCCCACGCACTTTCAAGTCCTTCACCAACGCGGCGCAGGCCTGGTCCACGTCCTTCACGACCTTCGGGAAATCGTCTTCCAGCGTCTCGCCGGGGCCGCCGTGGCTGTCCCAGTTTGTGTGGTAGAGCTGCACGAAGCGCGTGCCGCGCTCGATGAGCCGCCGCGCCAGCAGGCAGTTCCGCGCGAAGGACGGCCGAGCTGGGTCCACGCCGTAAAGGTCGAGCGTCGCCTTGCTCTCGCCGGAAATATCAATCAGCTCCGGCGCGCTCGACTGCATCCGATACGCCATCTCGTAGGCGGAAATGCGCGTGTTGATTTCGTCGTCGCCGGTCGCGACGAGCCGTTGGAGGTTCAAGTCGCGCACTGCGTCCAGCGTGCGGCGCTGGCGCTCGGCGGTGATGCCAGCGGGACTGGTGAGGTTGAGAATCGGCTCGCCCTGCCCGCGCAGCGGCACGCCTTGAAACGTTGTCGGGAGGAAGCCGCTACCCCAGTTCACCGCACCACCACGCGGGCCACGCGGGCCACTCTGCAACACCACGAACCCCGGGAGGTCATTCGCCTCGCTGCCGATGCCGTAGGTCGCCCACGCGCCAAGGCTCGGGCGACCAAACTGCCCCGACCCGGTGTTCATGAACAGCTTGGCCGGCGCGTGGTTGAAGAGATTCGTCGCGCACGTCGTGACCACAGCGATGTCGTCGGCGACGCCGCTGGTGTATGGCAGCATGTCGCTGATCCATGTGCCCGCTTGCCCGCGCCGATCGAAGCGCTTGCGAGTGCCGAGGCACTTCACACCGTGGCTGCTGCCCATGAACGCAAAGCGCTTGCCCTCGATGTAGCTCTGCGGGATGGGCTGGCCGTTCAACTCGACGAGCTTGGGCTTGTAGTCGAACAGCTCCAACTGGCTCGGCCCGCCGGCCATGAACAGGTAGATGACGCGCTTGGCCTTCGCCTCGGCGTGGCCGCCCTTCGGCGCGAAAGGATTCACCAGCTTCGGCGCGACGGCGTTCGCCTTGTCCGCCATCAGCGACGCCAGCGCGATGGAGCCAACGCCCATGCCGCACTGACTGAAAAACTGACGCCGGGTCTTTGAGAGCAATGGTTCGTTCACAGGCAACTGGTTCATGTCATTCCCTCGTAATCGTCTCGTCCAAATTCAACAGCACCCGCGCCACGGTCGTCCACGCGGCGAATTGCTTTGGCTCCACACCGGCTGGGGCTTTTACGGATTTGGCTTCGGCATCAGTCACGGCGGCGAGTTCGCCTTTGAGCAAGTCGCCGAGGCGCGTGGCTTCGCCGGCACTGGGCTTGCGCGCGAGGCAGAGGCGGAAGGCGTGTTCGAGACGGGCCGAATCGCTGGCGGGAACTTCCTTGAGCACGCGCGTGGCCAGACCTTCGGCGAACTCGAAGTAAGCCGCGTCGTTGAGTAGCGCGAGGGCTTGCAGCGGCGTGTTGCTGCGGATGCGGCGCGTGCAGGTGCTGTAGCCGTCCGGCGCGTCGAAGACGCTCATGGCCGGCGGCGGCGTTGCGCGGAAGTGGAACGTGTAAAGGCCGCGCCGGTAGCGGTCAGGGCCGGTGCTGGTGGGCCAGGGTTGCTTGCGCTGGCCGAGGTCCAACGCGCCGTTGGGGATGGGCGGATACACGCTAGGGCCGCCGAGCGTGGTCGTGAGCAGGCCGCTGGCGGTGAGGCTCACGTCGCGGACGATTTCGGCGTCGAGCCGCAGGCGGTTCTGGCGGGCGAGGAGTTTGTTATTCGCGTCCACGCGGGCAAGGTCGGAGCGCGCCGCGGAGGATTGGCGGTAAGTCGCACTCGTGACGATGAGGCGGTGCAGGCCTTTCAGGGAATAGGCAATGGGAGCAGGGGAATTGGGTTTGGCGGTCGGTTGCTTGAACTCGACCGCGAGCCAGTCGAGCAACTCGGGGTGCGAAGGCAGCGAGCCTTGCGTGCCGAAGTCGTTCTCGGTGTCCACAAGGCCCTTGCCGAAATACTGCTGCCAGACGCGGTTCACCAGCACGCGCGCGGTCAGCGGGTTCGCGTCGTCCACAAGCCACTGCGCGAGGTCGAGGCGGTTGGGCTCGCGGTCGGCAGGAGCTTTGGCGGCGTGCAGCGCGGCGGGGAAATGCGCCTTCACATCGCCGCCGTCGCGGGTGAAGTCGCCCTTGATGTGGAGGTAAGTGCGGCGGGGTTTGGCGGACTCGCGCAGCACCATCGTGGTTTCCACCTTTGGCTTCTCGGCGCGGAACTTCTTGATGGCGGCCTGATGCGTCTTGTTCTCCGGTGCGTTCTCCACAAACGACGTGACCATCACGAGCTTCTGCGCGTCGGTGCGCTGGGCGGCGGGCACGTCGAAGATTTCGCGCCAGAGCTGCGGCATGGCCTGCCGTTGCTCGGGCGTCATGCTGGCCTCCCACTTCAACTCGCGCGCAACGACATCCGCGTCCTTCTTGAACAGGTCGGTAATGTAGGCCGCCACCTTCGCCTCGATGTCGGCGACGCGCTTCGTCTCGTCCGGCGTCGTCAGCGGCAAGTCCGGCTCGTCCTGGTTGTTCAGCATCGCGAAGAGGCCGTAATACTCTTTCTGCAAAAGCGGATCGAACTTGTGGTCGTGGCACTGGCAGCAGCCAATGGTCAACCCGAGCCACGCCGCGCCCGTCGTGTTCACGCGGTCCACGACGGACTCGAGGCGGAACTGCTCTTTGTCAATGCCGCCTTCCTGGTTGATTTGCGTGTTGCGATGGAAACCAGTCGCAACTTTCTGTTCCAAGGTCGCGTTGGGCAGGAGGTCACCGGCGAGCTGCTCGATGGTGAACTGGTCGAAGGGCAGATCGCGGTTCAGCGCGGCGATGACCCAATCGCGGTAGCGCCAAATGCTGCGCGGCGCGTCAATCGAGTAGCCGTTCGAGTCCGAGTAGCGCGCCACATCCAGCCACCAGCGGCCCCAGCGCTCGCCATAGTGTGGCGACGCGAGCAACCGCTCGACCAGCTTCTCGTAAGCATCTGGCGAAGTGTCATTCACAAACGCGTCCACCTCCGCCGGCTTGGGCGGCAAGCCGAGCAAGTCCAGCGAGAGCCGGCGGATGAGCGTGGGTCGGTCGGCCTCGGGGGAAGGCGTGAGCTTCTCCTTCGCGAGCCGGGCGAGAATGAAGGCATCAATGGAATTGCGAATTGTGAATTGCGAATTGCGAATTTCCGGCACTTCAGGCCGCTTCGGTGCGACAAACGCCCAATGCACCTTGCTCCCCGGCACTTCGTTCGCCGGGGCCCTTGCGCCTTCGTCAATCCACCGGCGCACCAGCGCGATTTGCGCGTCCGACAACGGCGGCTTCTTGTAAGGCATCCGCGTGAGGTCCTTGTGCGTGCCGGAGATGACCTGCACCAGCAGACTGTCGGACGACTTGCCGGGTTTGATGGCCGGACCACTCTGCCCGCCGTTGAGCGCGAACGCCGCCGTGTCCAGCCGCAGGCCGCGCTTCGGCTGCGTCACGCCGTGGCACTGGTAACAATTCTGCGCGAGCAACGGCTGGATTTCCTTCCCGTAATCCACCGGCGCGCCGACCAGCGCGGTGGCGGACGCGGCGAGCGTTCCGATGACGACAATCAAATTCATGCGATGCAGTGGCGCGAAAATACCCTGTTTCGACTGGCGTGACAGGAGGAAATTCGCCGCGTGCCTCTAGTAGGGCAGCGCTTCCAGCCTGACTTCTGAATTATCTCTCCCCCCAAAGCCGCTCAAGCGGAATGTTCTGACTGGAAGGACAGGCGAGCCGCGCTGTCCTACGGTGGACCCGGCACATCGCGCTTCAACACACCTCCTTCCACCTCATTCGCCAGCCGCCAGCACCACCACATCGGGAAGAAGCCCACGACGCCGAACGCGCCGTCAATCAACCGCCAGCCCAAGGGTATCCCGCGCACCTCGCCGAATACCAGCGCCCACGGCACCACCGCCACGCACGCCATCATCCCGAACTGGAACAGCCACTTGTTCCGCACCGGGTCGCGCCACGCGCCGATGAATGCGACCGCAATGACCACGTGCCCGAACGCCAGCCAGTCTGTGCCATAGGCGAGGAATGGAAACTTCGTGTTCGTCTCGCGCAACGCCTCGGCCACGCGATGAATCCAGCCCGCGAAGCCCTCGGTCCCCTGCCCGCCAGCCGCTCGATCACCGCCAGCTCCGTCTCCAGCGGAATCGCCGTCAGCCCACTAACCACGAGGCCGAAGATGAAGCACGCCGTCCACGCACGGAGATGGCGAAGTTTGGACAAGTCGTCTGGTGACATCGGCTGTAAAACTTCTCACGCAGGCTGCGGCATTGGCAAGCGCACGCAAGCCGGGGCTTGCGCCGTCCGTCCCAGCCGCCAGACGAAGCGAGAGAGTTCACGGTGGATTTCCCGGCAGAATTCCAGCGGCCTTGTGCCCAGCGCCCGCAAGCAGCGCCCGTGGTTGAGCCAGAGCATCGCCGCCGCCGCGAGGCCAAAGCGGCGGAATTGCAGTTCCCACAGCGTGCCGCCCAGTCCCCAGTTCGACACGCCCGCCGCCGCCAGCCGGTCGCGGTGGAACGCCACATGGCCCGCCTCGTCGCGCAGGATGAGCGAGCACATGTCGCGCAGCGGCTGGTCCGTGCAGTGACGGCGAATCAGCCGGTAATAAACCGTGCTGACAATTTCGACGAGCAGCAGGACTTGCAGTTCCGCGCGCACACCCATCGCGCGCCGACAGGCCAGAAAGGCGGTGAAGCTCCAGTGTTCATGGACGCGTCGCGCGCCGATGCGGTCCACGGCGCGGCCCAGCAGCCGCGAGTGCTCGCGCTCCTCGGCGAACCATAGGTCCACGATTTGCCGCATCGCCTCGCTGCTGCCGCGAAACTGCTCCGCATCCCCCGCAATCAGGCACGCCGGCCCACCGCCATCGCCAAGCTGATACTCGGCGAGCGAGGGGTGCAGCGGCCGGAGGACAGATTCCGGCAGGGCGAACGGCGCAGCCCAATCCGGCTCCGGGCGGTTTTCGCGGTTGCGTTGGAAGTGGGAGATCCATTTGGCGTAGTTCATGGGAGGGTGGGTTGAGGTGTTTGAAATCTCACTTCGCATCCGGCTTGGAGCCGATTCTCTCCACCATCAGCCAGAGCAGCGTGCCCGCGAAGACCCCGATGCCGATGAAGAGAGAGCCGATGCTGAGGGCACCCATCTCGGTGTCACCATGGGCGTGTGCCATCAGCGCCAGTCCGGGAACGGAAAAGAAGCCGAAGGAGAGGACAGCACCAGTCCGGGCGAGGGTTTTCATTGGGAGTTGTGGTTTAAGCGGCCAAGGGCTCAGTCGAAGCAACGGGGTTTTCGAGCTGGCTGGCGATGCGCCACAGTGCTTGCTCCACCGCATCAATCGTCGCGTCCGGCGTGCTGGTGCCGGCGGTGAGGCCGACAGTTTCCGCGTGGCTGAAACACTCAGGGCGCAAGTCGTCGGGGCCTTGCACATGATGCACGCGCGGGCAGTGGCGCGCGCAGGTGGCGACGAGTTCGCGGGTGTTGTTGCTGTGCGCGCCACCGATGACGACGACCACATCGCACTGGCGCGCGAGTTCCTCGGCGGCGGTCTGGCGCTGCTTGGTGGGCTGGCAGACGGTGTCCACGAAGCGGACTTCCGCCTGCGGAAAGCGTGCGCGAATGAACGCGACGAGTTGCCGCACGCGCTCGATGGGCTGGGTGGTCTGCGCGGCGATGCCGAAGCGCGGGCGCTCGCGCAGCGCGGCCACGTCAGCCTCGGTGAGCACGATGTCGCACTCGGCGAGGTCTTCAGTGAGGCCGCGCACCTCCACGTGGTCGCACTTGCCGATGATGACGGGGTGGAAGCCTTCGCGCACAAGCATCAGCACGGCGCGGTGGGCGACATGGACGAGTGGGCAGGTGGCCTCCAGCACGCGCAGTCCGCGCTCGCGGGCGCGCGACTTTGCGGCCTCAGAAGCGCCATGAGCGGTGACCATCACGGTGTCGGTCTCGCCCGTGTCCGGCTGGCGGGCGAAGCGGATGCCGCGAGCGCGCAGGCTGGCGAGGACGGTTTCGTTGTGGACCAACTCGCCGAGGATGGTCAGCGGCTGACAGGCGGCTTCAGCGGTGGCGTAGGCGATGGCGTCGCGGACACCGAAACACATGCCGAGATGGGAGGCGCGGAGGAGTTTCATAACTTTGTTAGGGGATGGGTGACGGGGAATGGGGAATAGGGGGCTAGGTTCTGCGATGGAGCGCGGACGCCCACTTCCGCAACAAGGGCGTGGGCAGCGGCGGGGGACTTGGGCCTCCGCTCTCCATTGGTTAGCCAAGCTCTGCAATGACTTGTGGTTTGCATTACAGAGTTCATGACCAAAGTCGCCAGACTTCGTTCAAACGCGGAGTTCATTTCGTGGCGGGGACTTTGGCGGGCACAGTGCCGAACTCGCGAGTGATCTCAACGATCTCGGCGAGGAGGGCGACGTAATTGCGGAAGGCTTTCTCGCCAGACTTGGTGAGCGAGATGGTGGTCAACGGCCGGTTGTTATGGAAGGACTTCGAGACGGCGACGTAGCCAGCCTCTTGGAGCGTCCTCATGTGCGAGGTGAGATTGCCGTCGGTCATCTGAAGCAGATCGCGCAACTCGGTGAACGGCATCTCAGGCGCGGCGGCGAGGGCGGACATGATGCCGAGACGTCCCTTCTCGTGGATGACGCGGTCGAGCTGGAGAAAAGGTTCGGCGTTCACGGCGTCGGATTCGGCTTTTCGGTGAAGTAGAGGTAGGCAGCGGCGACTAGGTGAAGCCCCCCAAAGGTCATGCCCATCATTGCGTTCGGCTGAACCCAAATGGGAAGTTTGCCCTTCTCATCAAGCCCACTGGCTATGTGCATTTGAATGTATGCAAGTGCAACGGACGCGGAAATGAACCCCCAGCCAAGCAGTCGCACTCCGCGCGAGATGAACTGACCCGCAGAATGAAGCGCACATCCGTAAAGCAAGGGCCATCCGATTTCCAAACCGCCACTGGAACCCGTGCTTGAACGCGCAGCAAATTGAACCAATACAAGCATCAGTCCCGCTGTGAGCGGAGGCAACATTGCAAAGGCGACGCGCTTGGTTGGCCCCGTCCAAAACGGCTCAACAGAGTTCAGCGCTTGCCTACGGATGATTAGAAGGGCGATTGCGATCGCGAAGGCAGCAATCGTGAACCACAGCGTCGTGAAGGATTCAAACGATTCCATCCGGAACCATTTTCCAACTTCCCATCCAATCACGCCGAGAACACCGAGAGCCAGCATCACCGGCGCAAGAGCGCGCCGATACAGCCCCGCGCGCTCCATCAGCGTGCGGATGACTTGAAGGTTTTCTTCAGCCCAGTTCGGTTGCACGATGGAAGCTTTGCATTGCAGAGTTAATGCGTCAAGCAGAAGCTCACAAAATTTTCTGCGCGAAAGGGAATGCGTTACCAGCCCAGCTCGGCGATGGCTTCCTGCAACGGCGTCAGCAGCCAGGTCGGCGCACAACCGAGCAACACGATGACCGCCGCGAGCAGCACGACCACGGCGTGAGCGAGAAACGGCACGGCCAGCGGGCGGGCTCGCTCATCGGCCTCCACGACAAACACCTGCTTGAGAATTTGCAGGTAGTAGTAAAGCGAGACGCAACTCATCGCGACACCGAGGATGACGAGCCAGAGGAAGGGCAGGCTTTGCCCCTCCGTCTTCAGCGCGGCGGCGAAGAGGTAGAACTTGCCGAAGAATCCGGCCAACGGAGGGATGCCCGCGAGCGACAGCAGGAATACCATCAGGCACGCGGCCAGCACCGGCGCGCGACGCGATAGACCGGCGAAGTCCTTGAGCTGATCCCCTCCGACCTGTGCCTCGACTACCCCTAGCACGCCGAACGTGCCGACCGTCGTGAGCGCGTAGGTCGTGACGTAGAAGAGCAGCGAGGCAAACGCTTCACCACCCAGCGCGAGGAAGCCAACCAGCATATAGCCTGCATGAGCGATGGCCGAGTAAGCCAGCAGCCGACGGACGCTGGTCTGGCGGATGGCCGCGAGGTTGCCCAGCACCATCGAGAGCGCCGCCACGATGGACAGCAGCGGCATCCACCCGCCCATGGCGCTGTCGTCACTACCCCAGCCAAGCTGGCTGAAGCCGAGGAGGAGCACCTTGGCGAAGACGTAGAAGCTGGCGACCTTCGAACCGCTGGCGATGAACGCCGAGCTCGGCAGCGGCGCACCTTGATAGGCATCCGGAGCCCAGAGGTGGAACGGCACCGCCGCAATCTTGAACCCAAATCCAACGACGACCATCACCAACGCAACCGTGCCGAGCGGGTCCACGCCGAGCGTAAACAGCTTGTGCGCCATGCGCGGAACGTGCGTCGTGCCCGTCAAGCCGTAGAGCAGGCTGAAGCCAAAGAGCAGGAAAGCCGCACTCATGCCGCCAAAAAGGAAGTATTTCAGCGCCGCCTCGGCGGATTGCCGGCTGGACTTGTCGAACGCAACTAGGACATAGAGCGAGAGGCTCACCAGTTCGAGTGAGGCGAAAATCATCAGCAAGTCCTCGGTGCTGGCGAGGAACATCATGCCAGCGGTCGCGAGCAGCAGCAGCGCGAAGTATTCCCCACAATGCCGGGTGAACTTCGCCTCCACCGAAAGCATCGCGGTGAACACGGTCAGCAGGAGGATGACGGCCTTGACGGTTTCGTTCAGTGGGTCGATGACGAACATTCCACCGTGCCAATTGCCGGTTGTCCGATTGAGGAACATCCATGCCACCGCCCCGGCGCAGCCAACCGTCGTGAGCCCCGCCGCGATGCTCATGCGGTAGGAGCGCGGGGTCTCCTGCAGCCCAAGCAAATCAGCGGCGAGAACCAGCAGTGCTGTGATCGCGACGATGATTTCCGGTGCGAGCGCGGAGAATAGTTGGAAGTAATCAGTGGTATTCACAGGCCCGCCGCCTTTCTCAGCCCGTCGAAAAGCGGGGATTGGAAACTCGGCACGATGAGGTCCAGCAGCAGCCGCGGGTGCAGGCCCACGATGACGGTGCAGAGGATTAGCAACGCCGCGCCGAGTCGTTCCTGGACTGAAATGGGTTCCAGCTCGTGCGCATGATGGTCATGGTGAGATTCAGCAGCCTCCGTTTTATCCGAGAAGAAGACTTTGGCCGTGGTCTTGAGCGTGTAAACCACGCCGACTACGATGCCGACGCCCGCGAGGATGGCGAGCTTCGGAAACGCCTGCCACGCACCGATGAGCACCTGTAACTCCGCAATGAAGCCGCTGAAGCCCGGCATGCCCATCGAGGCAAAGCCCGCGATGACAAAAGTCACAGCGGCAAAGGGTATCGCCCGCATCAGCCCCATGCCCTCCAACTTGTCCAACTCTCGCGTGTGCGCGCGGTCATAGACCATCCGGCCGACGACGCCGAAGAGCAGCCCCGCAATGATGCCATGGGAGAACATTTGCAGCACCGCCCCGCTCCAGCCGACGATGTTGAGCGCCGCCAAGCCCAGCAGCACGAAGCCCATGTGGCTCACGCTCGAATAGCCGATGACGAACTTGAAGTCCTTCTGCACCAGCGCCACGAGCGCACCATAGACAATGCCCGTGACGGCCAGCGCAGCGAGTTCGTGCTGCCACATCTTGAGGCCCTCAGGGAAGAGCGTCATCGCGACGCGCAGGCAGCCGTAGGCACCGAGCTTCATCACCACGCCGGCCAGCAGCATCGAGGCGGCGGTCGGCGCGGCGGAGTGACCGGTCGGAGCCCAGGTGTGGAAGGGCCACATGCCGGCGAGAATCGCGAAACCGACGAACACCAGCGGGAACGCCCAGCGCTGGAACTCTGGCGTGAAGGAGAATTGCGCAAGCGTCTGCAAGTCGAAGCTGGCGAGGCCAGACACCGCATAAGCCGCCAGCATCCCAATCAGCACCATGCCGCTGCCGATGAACGAGTAGAGCGCCAGCTTCATCGCCGCGTAGTCGCGCCGGGTCGAACCCCAGATGGCGATGAGGAAGTATTTCGGGACGATAGCGATCTCGTAGAACACGAAGAGCAGGAAGAGGTCGAGGCTGAGGAACACGCCATACACGCCGCCGATGAGCGCGAAGAAGAAGGCGAAGAACTCGTTGGTGCGATGCTCGACATTCCACGAGAAGAGCACGCCCGCCACCGCCGCGATGCCCGTGAGCAGCACCAGCGTCACGCTGATGCCGTCCGCCGCGAGTGAGAAGTCAATGCCCAGCGCGGGAATCCACCGAACGTGGGTGACAACTTCAAGCCCGTTGATCGGTTTGAACTGGAGTGCCCCCGCCAGTGCGCAGAACAGCCCGGCCAGCGCCGTGCCCAGCGCCACCGCCCGCGTCGCGCGCGGGTTGGCGCGCGGCATCAGCAGGCACGCGAGAGCGCCGGCGAAGGAAAGGTAAATGGTCCAGGCGAGCATGGCTCAGAAGGGCAACTGTCGCACCCAGTGCGCGACCGTCGGGTTGATGACGGCAATGATGAACTGCGGCCACACGCCGAGCACGAACATCAGCAGCGTCGCGGGGAAGACCACCGCGCCCTCATTGTAGGTCAGGTCCGGCAGACGCGCCCACTTCTCGTTGAGCGGGCCGCACCAGACCTTCTGGATGACGGTCAGAATGAAGATGGCGGTGACAAGCAGGCCCGGCAGCGCCAGCACCGCCGCCCACGGCACGAGCGGGAAGACACCCTTGAAAATAAGGAACTCGCCGATGAAGCCGTTCAAGCCCGGCAAGCCCAACGAGGAGAACAGCGCGATGCCCATCAGCCCACAGAAGACCGGAGCGACCTTCCGCAACCCGCCGAAATCCTCCAGGCCGCGCGCGCCGTTACTGCGGTCTTCAAGGAAGG
This sequence comes from Pseudomonadota bacterium, assembly GCA_009922615.1. Taxonomy (GTDB): domain Bacteria; phylum Verrucomicrobiota; class Verrucomicrobiia; order Limisphaerales; family SXTU01; genus SXTU01. The sequence goes on along the minus strand of RFVF01000001.1, from coordinate 76,083 downwards.
CGACGAAGCAGAAGAGCAGGCTCGCGGTGATGCCGTGGTTAAACATCTGGAGCACCACGCCATTGAGCGCCGCCGTGCGGTCGAGCGCCGTCCCGGTGGCGCTAGCGGCCGCGAAGACGCCAAGCAGGCAGTAGCCGAGGTGGTTAATGGACGAGTAGGCGAGGATGCGCTTGAGGTCGCGCTGGGCGAACGCGGCGAAGGTGGAGAGGACGATGGTCGCCACGGCCAGCCAGAGCAGCGGCGTCAGCAGCGCATGCATCGGCTCGGGGAAGATGGGCAGCAGCAGCCGCACGAAGCCATACACGCCGAGCTTCGACATCACGCCGGTCAGTGCCATCGAGACGGGCGTGGGCGCTTCCGAGTAGGTCAGCGGCAGCCAAGTGTGGAACGGCCACAGCGGCACCTTCACCGCGAAGCCCAGCAGCGCACCGATGAAGAGGACCAGATACGCCTTGCCCGCGCCCCAGCCGAGCCACGCGAACTTCGCCTCGACCGCCGGGCCGAGTGCCTTCGTGCCCCACAGCTTGATGAGGAAGAACGCGGGAATGAGGCTGAGTTCCCAGAACAGGAACCAGTGGAAGAAGTTCAGCGCGGTGAACGCGCCGAAGAGCCCGCCTTGCAGGAAGAGGAACAGGCCGCAGTAAAGCGGGACGTTGTCGTTGATTTTCTCCGAGGCCAGCACGGCCATCGGGATGACGAGCGCGGCCAGCATCAGCATGACCAGCCCGAGGCCGTCTAGGCCGACGTGATACTCGATGCCGAGCGAGGGAATCCAAACGTGTCGCTCGGTGAATTGCATTCCGCCTTCGCCCGGGTTGGTGTTCACCCACAGCGCGGCAACGAGCGCAAGGGCGAGGATGTTGGCCGCCAGCGTCAGACCGCGCGCGAGCTGCCGGCGCTCGCGGTCCACGCCGAAGACGAGCGCGGCCCCCACCAGCGGCAGGAAGGTCAGAATCGAGATGAGCGGCAGGCCGTTCACTTGTTGCACCCCACAGCGAGAATGAACACGAAGAGGATGAGCGCCACGCCGATGCTGCGCAGGTATTGGTGAATCTGCCCGCCCTGCAACTCCGAGGCGGCCTCCGCGCCGCGCCGGACTTCGCCGCAGCCGGCATCGAACAGCTTGTTCACCACGAACTCATCAAAGAGCTTTGCGACATGCGCACAACCAGTGGTCGTCCAGCCCACGATGGACACGAGCAAGTCGAGCACGCAGCGGTCGAGGTCGTGACACAACTCGCCGAGGCGGGCGTTCCACTTCACGAAGGTCGCGGCGTAGAGCTCGTCCACGAAGAACTTTCCGCGCGACCAGGCGAACTGCTCGGGGAACTGCTGCTCCAGCGGGTCCTTCTCATCGGGCTTCTCGGCGGGGAGCAAACCGTAGAACCACCAGCCCAAGCCGATGCCGCCCGCGACGACCACGCCGGAGACGACGAGCAGCGTGAGCGTGCCGGCGTTGAAGAGCTTCGCTGCATCAACATGCGCGGCCTCGCCGAGGAGATACTCCGGCAGCCACGGCCAGAGCGGCGTGCTGACGAGCGTGAGCAGGACGGTGCAGGCGGCGAGGATTTGCAGCGGGAGCGTCATCACGGCTGGGCTTTCGTGTGGGTCGTGCGAGTGGGCGCCGCCGTGTGAGTGCGAATGACCGTGATCGTCGTGGGCCGCGTCGTGTCCGCCGCGATACTTGCCGGCGAAGACAAAGCACATTTGCCGGGTCATGTAGAACGCCGTGAGGAACGCGCCGCCGAGGCCGAGGAAGAACGGGATTTTGCTCGGGCCGTAGTGCCAGGCGGAGTGGAGAATCTCGTCCTTCGACCAGAAGCCGCAGAAGACCAGCGGCACACCGGACAGCGCCATCATACCGATGGCGTAGGTCGCGAAGGTCACGGGCATGAACTTCTGGATGCCGCCCATGCGCCGGATGTCCTGCTCCTCGTGGCAGCCGTGGATGATGGAGCCGGAGCCGAGGAAGAGCAGCGCCTTGAAGAACGCGTGCGTGAGCAGGTGAAACATCCCGACCGCCACGCCGCCGATGCCCAGGCCCATCATCATGTAGCCGAGCTGCGACACCGTGGAGTAGGCGAGGATGCGCTTGATGTCCGTCTGCGAGACGGCCACAAGAGCGCCGAAGATGGCCGTGAGTGCGCCAATCCACGTCACGGCCGTGAGCGGAATCGGCTCGGACACGCCGGCCTGCTGCATCTCCATCAGCGGATACACGCGCGCAACGAGGAAGACGCCCGCCGCCACCATCGTCGCGGCATGGATGAGCGCGCTCACGGGCGTGGGGCCTTCCATCGCGTCCGGCAACCAGACATGCAGCGGAAGCTGGCCGGACTTGCCAATCGCGCCGCAGAAGAGCAGCAGGCCAATCGCCGAGCTGGCCGCGAGCCCGCCGATGGTCGTGTGCGCGACCATCTTGGCCAGCGCGTCCTGTTCGAGGCAGCCGCGGCCGCTGTCGTAGAACAGCAGCGTGCCGGTCTCGGAGTAGAGCCACACGATGCCGAGGAAAAAGAACACGTCGCCGATGCGCGTGGTGATGAAGGCTTTCTTGGCCGCCGCCGCCGCGCTGGGCTTGTGGAACCAGAAGCCGATGAGGAGATAACTTGCGAGTCCCACCAACTCCCAGCACATGAAGAGCAGCAGCAGGTTGTTCGCGATGATGAGGCCGAGCATCGCGGCGGCAAAGAGCGACAGGAAGCAGAAGAACCGCGTGAAGTTCTCGTCGTGGCTCATGTAGCCGACGCTGAAGATGAAGATGAGCGAGCCGACGAAAGTAATCATCACCACCATCGCCGCCGTGAGCGGGTCCAGCACCCAGCCGAGGCGAACCACGGTGTCACCGAGGGCGAACCAGTCGAAGTTGTGAGCCTGCCGCGAGGCCGCGCCGTGCTTGCCGTGCGTCGCCGCGAATGCCATGCAGGAAAGCAGAAAGGACGCGCCCATCGAGCCGATGGCCAGTCCCGCCGCGAGCGAGCGGTTCGGTCGCTTCAGCAACGCGCTGATGCCCGCCGCCAGCAACGGCAGAACGGGGATGAGCCAGAGGTTTTGGAGAATGAAAGACATGTCAACTCGCCTGCGGCAACGCGGTCTCGATGCTCAATTGTCCCCGCAGTTTCCAAAGCTTCTCAGCAAACACTTCATTTCGTGAATGCTGAGGCGGTAACCCCATGTTCAATTCAACAATTGCATTCAACTTGGATTGAAGAGTCGAAATCTCGGACGAGTGCATGAGAATCGAACAGATGGACGGAATGTAGGGTGCGTATTCGTCATCGGGCCAAGACCCATCGGCCAACACTCCGATGGGGTCCCATTCGACCACGGTTTTCTTCACGGCAGCACTCAGGCGCTCGTAATTCTGTTGGGATTCTTTCTTCACGCTCATCCCTTCATCTCCTCCACTTTGTCCACGTTCGCGGTGCGGAAGTGGCGGTAAATCGTGATGATGAGCGCAAGACCGACGGCGGCTTCGGCAGCGGCGATGGCGATGCTGAACAGCGCAAACATCAGGCCGGTCATCGTCTCGGGGTTCTCGCTGAAGCGCCAGAAGGCGATGAAGTTCAGGTTGGCCGCGTTGAGCATCAGCTCAATGCCGATGAGCACCATGATGGCGTTGCGCCGCGTGAGCGCGCCCGCGAGGCCGATGCAGAAGAGCAACGCGGAGACCAGGAGGTAGCTGGAGAGTTGGGTCATCGCTGGCCCTCCTTGTCCTTCATCGCGATGATGACCGCGCCGAGCATCGCCGCCGTGAGCAGCAAGGCCATGACTTCCAGTGGCAGCACGTAATCGGTCATCAGCTTTTGGCCGAGCGTCTTGACGGAGACTTCGGGGGCCGGAGCGGCGAGGCGTTTGCCGACGGGGCTGGCGAGAACGGCGAGAGCCATCGTGAGGAACGCGCCGACGGCCACCGAGATGCCCACCCACGGGGTGACGGTGGCTGGTTCGTCCTTCGGCTCCGTGCTGCGGGTAAGCAGGATGGCGAAGACGATGAGAATCGAGACCGCGCCGACATAGACGAGGATTTGTGTGAAGCCGACGAACTCGGCGTTGAGCTGGAGGTAAAGACCGGCCAACCCTGCAAACGTCAGCACCAGGCTCAACGCGCAATGCACCATGTTCCGCAGCGACATTGCGGCGATGGCGCTGCCAACGGTCAAACCTGCGATGATGGCGAAGGGGAAGGTCAAAGGGATTAGTGCTTAGCGATTAGTTGGCGAAGCGGTATTCGCGTTTGGTGAACTTGACTTCGAAGCCGCGGCCGAGGAGCCAGTAGGGAACAGCGAGCAGGACAAACCCAACCGCCCAGCGGACGAGCACAGGGACTGCACCACCCGACATGTGCCAGAGCGCGGCGACCACGAGGTTGATGAGCGTCATCGGCAGCAGGAATTTCCACGCAAAGCCCATCAGCTGATCGGTGCGCAGGCGGGGCAGCGTGCCGCGCAGCCAGATGAACAGCAGGATAAGCGCGACCAACTTGCCGAGGAACCAGCACCATGACGGGATGAAGCCGAGGAATTTGAACGGTGGCAGCCAACCGCCGAGGAAGAGCGTAATGCCCAACCCGCACATGGCGAAGAGGCCGAGGTATTCCGCGAGGAAGAAGATGGCAAACTTGAAGCCGGAGTATTCCGTGAAGTAGCCGGCGATGATTTCCGACTCAGCCTCGGGGAGGTCGAACGGCGTGCGGTTCGCCTCGGCGGCGGCGGCGGTGAGAAACAGGCAGAAACCCACGAAGCCCCACGGGGTGAAGAGATGCCAGTCGTGGAGGAAGCCAAAGTGAACGGTGGCTTGGTTCTCCACGATGCCCGTGAGCGACAGCGTCCCAGCCATCATCACAACGGTCAACGACGAGAGGATGAGCGGGATTTCGTAGGAGACCATCTGCGCGATGGCCCGCATGGCACCGAGGAGGGAATACTTGTTGCGGCTGGACCAGCCGGCCATGAACACGCTGAGTTCCGTGCTCGCACCGACGGCGAAGAAGAAGAGCAATCCCGTCTGCGGCAGGTCGAGCGGAACCATGTTCTTGCCGAACGGCAGCACGGAGTATGTTAGTAATACGGGGATGAGCAGCGCGATGGGGGCGAGGAAGTGCACGACCTTGTCCGCCGCACGCGGGACGACATCTTCCTTGATGAGCGACTTGATGCCGTCGGCGATGAACTGGCCGAAGCCGTAGAGGCGAATGTCCGTGAGCGGGATACCGACGCGGTTGGGGCCGATTCGGTTTTGGATACGGCCAAGGCCCTTGCGCTCGACAACGGTGGTGAGGGCAAAGAGTAGCGGGAAGACCGCGAGAATGGGCGTAATGGAGAGCGCGGCCGATAAGAGCGGCAGCACCCATTCCGGCAACACACCTGCCGCGTGGCTCATGAGCCAGTGCTTCAGGATGACCGGGAATTGGTCGATGGCTTGGAACAATTCGGCCATGGGCTAGGCGGCGGGAGCCGCAGCCGGAGCCGCAGCGGGGGAAGAGGGTTTCGGGGCCGCCGGAGTCGCGGCAGCGGCAGCGGCGTCCGCCTTGGCTTTCGCTTCAGCCGCAGCTTTGGCGGCCTTCGCCTCGGCATCGGCCTTGGCCTTGGCCTGTGCTTTGGCGACTTCAGCGGCGAGCACGGCATCGGAAGCAGCGGCTTCCGTCGGGTGAATCTTGCGGTAATGCTCGTTGGACTTGGCGAGCTGTTCCTTGTGGATGAGCAGGCCGCCAAAGCGGTCGGTGTTCGAGAGTTCGAACTCCGTGTTCATCTTGATGGACTCGAACGGGCAGACCTCGACGCAAATCTGGCAGCTCATGCACACCGAGATGTCGATGTCGAACGTGGCCGGGTAGAACTGCATCTGGCCCTTGTAGTCCGCACGCTTGTCCTTGCTCTTGACGATGTAGATGCACTGCGGCGGGCATTCCTTCTCGCAAATCTGGCAGGCCACACAGCGCAGGCCCTTCATCGGGTCCTCGGTGTCGTGGATGAGCATCGGGAACTGCCGGGCGTTCTCTTTCGAGGCGATGCGCTGCTCGGGATACTCGACGGTGGTGAGCCGCGCGGGGTCGTGGTAGCTCCCGGCGAAGTTCTTCGCCGTTTCCACCATGCCTTTGAGTATTCCGGTGCCGAGCATTTAGTTGAGTTTCAAGATTCGCGTCGTCGGAAGCAAGATTTCAACGGTCTACCTCTCCCAAAACAATGTCCACGCTGCCCAGCGTGACAATCGCATCCGCCACGGTCTGCCCGAGGCACATGTCTTCGAGGATGGTCAGGTTTATGAGGCTCGGCGGGCGGACGCGGTAGCGATACGGGTTCGGGCTGCCATCGCTGATGAGGTAGAAGCCCAGCTCGCCCTTGGGCGTCTCAATGCGGCCGTAGGCCTCGCCGGCCTTCGGGCGGAAGCCGCGCAACTTCGCCTTCGGGTCCACGACCGGTCCTTCGGGAATATCCTTCAGCGCCGGCTCCAGAATCTTCAGCGACTCGCGCATCTCCAGCATGCGAATCATGTAGCGATCGTAAACATCGCCGTGGCTGCCGAGCGGGACGCGGAACGGGTAGCGGCTGTAGATGCCGTAGTTGTCCACCTTGCGGAGGTCATAATCCACACCGCTGGCACGGAGCATCGGGCCGGTGATACCGGCATTGATGGCGAGTTCGGCGGACAACTTGCCCACGCCCTGCGTGCGGGCCATGAGGATTTCGTTGCCGGAGAGCAGTGTCTCAAACTCGTCGAGGAATCTCGGATACTCAGCCACGACTTTCTTCGCCGCGTCCAGCCAGCCCGCCGGCAAGTCGCACCGACAGCCACCGAACCGCATGTAGTTGCACATCATCCGCGCGCCGGTGAGCGACTCGATGAGATCGAGGATCTTCTCGCGCTCGCGGAAGGCATACATCAGCGGCGTGCCGAGCGCGCCCATGTCCTGGAGCAGAAAGCCCGCGAGACAGGTGTGGTTCAGCACGCGCGTCAGCTCGGCGGTAATGAGGCGGATGTATTCCGCGCGCTCAGGGACTTGCAGCCCGGCGAGCTTCTCGACGGACAGCGCGTAAGCCCAGTTGTTTGTGAGCGAGCAGAAGTAATCCAGCCGGTCCGTGTAAGGCATCGAGCCGAGGTAGCTCGTGTTCTCGGCAATCTTCTCGTGATTGCGGTGCAGGTAGCCGAAGACCGGCTTAAGCTTCACCACTGTCTCGCCATCGAGCACCACGTCCATGCGGAAGACGCCGTGCGTGGACGGATGCTGCGGCCCCATCGCAACTTCGAGCAACTCGCCCTCGCGTCCGACACCGATGACCTCGGCCTTGCGTTGAAAGTCCGTCTTCCCCGCGTCGTAGGCGAGGTCGTGGAACGTCATGAACTGCGTTCCGTCCACGGGTGCGGTAGTATCAGTGCTCACGCCTTCACCTCCTGCTTGGGCAAGTGCGCCTTCGCCTTTTCCAGCACCTCGTCGTGCGGCGTCGGCTCGTATTCGTAATCATCCGGCTCCCGGTAATCCTTTCGCATCGGGTAGTCCTTGAAACCATCCCACATCAGAATCCGCCGCAAGTCCGGGTGTCCGTCGAAGAGCACGCCGTAAAGGTCAAACACCTCGCGCTCCTGAAACTCCGCGCTGCGCCACAGTGGCGTGAGCGACGCGACCTTCACCGGGTCCGCGCGGCCCGGCGTGCGCTGGCGGAGGATGACCGGCCCGTGCTTGAGCGACATCGAGTAGAGGTGATAAACCACTTCGAGGTAGCCGGCGCGCTTGGTCTTCTTCACTTCCTCGACCTCTTTCTCCACGCCGTCCACGACCTTCTTGACCTTCACCTTCTCGGACAGCTCGGCGTCGAGGAAATCAACTCCGGTGACGTTCGAGCAATAGTCGAGGCGGAGCTGCGGGTCATCGCGCAGAAACTGGGCGACGACGTAGGCGTGCTCGACATCCACGAGCAACGAATGCTGCGCGCACGGGCTGTCGTTTTTCACGACGGAAAGCTGCGCGCCGGGCACGGTGGCTTCGGCACGGGCTTTGATTTGCTCCAAGGTTTCCACGAGTAGATCAGTTCACCGCACCACCACTGCCGGTTCCCACACGTTCGGATTCTTGGTCGGCACGAGGTCGTGCTCGCCGAAGAGGGGGACGGGGAATTCGCTGGGGAGTTCGGCGTTCAGATGGCGCGCGCGGTCGGGGCCGGTGAGCTTCTGGGCGTCGATCTTCCGCTGGAGGGTCATGAAGGCGTGGATGAGCGCCTCGGGCCGCGGCGGGCAGCCGGGGATGTGGACATCCACGGGGATGTATCGGTCAATGCCCTTGAGGACGTTGTAGCCCTGCTTGAAGGGGCCGCCGCTGATGGCGCACGCGCCCATGGCGATGACGTATTTCGGCTCCGGCATCTGGTTGTAGAGGCGCACGACTTGCGGGGCCATCTTCTTGGTGACGGTGCCGGCAACGATCATGAGGTCGGCCTGACGCGGGGAGGGGCGGAAGACTTCCGCGCCGAAGCGAGAGAGGTCGTAGCGGGCCATGCTGGCGGCCATCATCTCGATGGCGCAGCACGCGAGGCCGAAGGAGAGCGGCCAGACGGAGTTCTTGCGGCCCCAGTTGTAAAGCTCCTCGAGCTTCACGACCACGACGCCTTGCTTGCTGAGTTCGTTGCGGAGTCCGTCGTCCATGAGGTCAGTTGCGAATGTCGAATTGCGAATGTCGAAAGGGGAAGTTCAGGCCGAGAGCGTCGGGAGCAGCATTCCACATTCGCAATTCGGCATTCCTCATTTCCATGTAAGGACTCCCTTCACCCACGCCCAGGCCAGGCCTTCGACCAACAGCAGCACGAAGATGAGCATCGCCAGAACGGCGCCCACGGACAGGCCCGTGAAGGCCACGCAGAAGGGCAGGAGAAAGATGGTCTCCACATCGAAGAGGAGGAAGAGGATGCCGTAGAGGTAATACTCGGACTTGAAGGCGACCCAGGCGTCGCCTTTGGATTCGAGGCCGCACTCGTAGGTGGCGTTCTTCATCTCGCCGGGTTTTGCCGGGGAAAAGAGTTTCGCCCACAGCATCGCGAGGATGAGCGGCCCGACCGCGAAGCCCACCGCCATCACGAAGAAGACGAGGAGAAAGAGGTAGGGATGTTTGTCGCCGGGCATGAGAAATCAGTTCGCCTGCGGGTTGTGCCGGTGCAGGCCGACGGAGTGGGCGATGTCGTCGAACTCCTCGCGCGAGACTTCTTCGAGCTGCTTGCCCTTCTGCTTGAGCTTCTCGTTGATCTTGATGGCCTTCTCGGTCATCTGCTCGTGAGTGTCCTTGGAGCCGCCGACGAGGGCGAAGTTCTCGCCCTTGGTCACGCGTTTGTGACCGTCGGAATCCAACCCCACGCCGAGCATGATGGCTTTGGCTGGCTTGGTCTGTTTCACCGGTTTCGACACGCGGGCGAACTTACCGGCCAACGGGCAAACTGCAAGGCGCAAGTCGGGCCTCGGTCACAGTGAAGCGAGGATCGCCTCCGCTGCCGCGCGGGGATTGGGAGCAGCGTCAAGGTGCGTTTCTGATCATCGGCCTTGCTGTCGGCCGGGCGGATGCCGGGCGTCACCAACTGGACGTGCGAGGGAAGAATTTGCCGGAGCCGCGCAATCTCCAGCGGCGAGCAGACCAGCCCGCCCAAGCCCGCCTTCGCCGCGAGGCTCGCGAGCCGCTCGACCTGATTGCCCACGTCGTGCGGGATGCCGACTTCGGCGAGGTCATTGGTGTTCAAGCTCGTCAGGACGGTGACGCCCAGCACGAGGGGCTGGGATTTGCCCGTGCGCAGGGCGGCTTCCTCCGCTGATTTCTGTGCGGCCTGCATCATGGTCAGCCCGCCGCTGGTGTGGATGGTGAGCATCTGCACGTCGAGCCGCACGGCGGCTTCGACGGCCTTGGCGACGGTGTTCGGGATGTCGTGAAACTTGAGGTCGAGGAAGACGGACGCGCCGGTGGCGCGGATGCGCCGCACGATGTCCGGCCCGGCGGCGACGAAGAGCTCCTTGCCGACCTTGAAGGCCCCGACGACCGGGGCCAGTTGATCCACCAAGGTGAGGGCGGACTCCAAGTGTGGCACGTCGAGGGCAACGATGATGGGATTGCGCGGCTGGCTCATGCTCCTGAATGAAATGGTTCGGGCGGGACTCCCCTGCCCTGCGTTACCACAGAAACGACTTTTGCTCCGCGAGCTTGGATTCACCATCCAAGAGCGTGATGCGCCAGGCGGCAATGCCACCGAGCTGTTGATAAACTTCCTTGTCCAGTTTGACGACCGACCAAGTGCCTCCGAACCAGCCGGCTTTCACCGGACTCTCCACCACCTCGGGCTTTGCGCCGGCCTTTTTTCCGCGCAACTCGATGCGCAGCCGGGGGCTGGCCGCCGTGCCCGGGGCGCTCCACTCCACGTCGAAGCGAACACTGCTGATTTCCGCCGGGGCTTTGCGCAGGTGCGCCTGATAGGCATCGCGCTCAAAGAGGCTGGGCGAGAGCGAGTGCCGGCCCTGGAGATCAAGAAAATGCGGCAGCACCTTGATAATCTTGCCGTCCACAGCGTGCGCGAGCGTGACGCTCACAGCCAGCAGCAAGGCGATCCAACCAGTCAAAAAGCGCATGGCCGGCAGGATAACGTCCCCGCCGGCCATGACAATCGCATTTGCGTTCAGCGTCCGGTGCGCGCCTCAGCCGCCCACTGAGGCCATCTCCTCGTTGGTGACGGCGTTGAGGATTTTGTATTGCTCCGCATGGAACGCGGGGTCGGCGCGGAACGTGAGCTTGCCGAAGAATTTCTTCTCCATCTCGATGAGGATTTTCTCGTCCTCCTTGCGCAGACGATCCAGCACGGTCGGGTGCGAGATGATGCGGAGCTGGAAGTCGCTCTCGTCGCGCGGCCGTTTCTTGAGGATTTCCTGGAGCTTGCGCTGGATTTCCACGCTCATGGTCAAGGCGCTCTTAACCTTGCCGCGGCCCTTGCAATAGGGGCAGTCGTGATAAACGGTGGCCCGGATGCTCTCGGTGTGGCGCTGGCGGGTCATCTCCATGAGGCCGAGTTGGGAGATGGGCAGGATGTGAGTCTTGGCCTTGTCCCGCTTCAGCCCGTCTTTGACACGACCGTAAACCGCCTGCTGGTCCCGGCGATGGCGCATGTCGATGAAGTCCAGCACGATGAGGCCGCCGAGATTGCGCAGGCGCAGGAGGCGGCAGATTTCCTCGGCGGCTTCGAGGTTGACCTTCGTGATGGTCTGTTCCTTGTCCTTATCCTGTTCCTTGCTCTTGTGGCTGCCGGTGTTGACGTCGATGGCCACAAGCGCTTCGGTCTCGTCCACGACGAGGTAACCGCCGCTCTTGAGATGCACCTGGCGGGAGAACGCAGCCTCAAGCTGGCGGGAGATGCCGAAGCGGTCAAAGACGGGCTGCGGCTCGTTGTAGAGCTTCACCTTGCCGATGGAGCGCTTGGAGATTTTGCCGATCATGGTCTGCATGCGCTCGAACTGCTTGCTGTCGTCGATGACGATGCGCTCGACATCCTCGGTGAGGAAGTCGCGCACGGTGCGTTCGATAAGGTCGGGCTCCTGGAAGACGCAGGTGGCTGCACCTTGTTTCTCGATGCGTTCCTGCACGGCCTTCCACTCTTCGAGTAAGAAGGCAAGGTCGCGGGTGAAATAACGCTCCTGCTGGCCTTCGCCGGCGGTGCGGATGATGACGCCCATGCCGTCGGGGAGGTTGAGCTTGCGCAGGTATTTCTTGAGGCGCTGGCGTTCCTCGTGGTCCTCAATCTTGCGGGAGATGCCGGATTGATCGGAGTTGGGCAGCAACACGAGGTAGCGGCCCGGGAGCGCGAGGTGGGTGGTGACGCGCGGGCCCTTGGTGCCGATGGGGCCTTTGGTGACCTGAATGATGATCTCGCTGCCCTTGGGGTAGAGCTTGGGGATGTCCTTCTGCGTGACCTTGGGCTTGTCAGCGGGCTTTTCTTTGGGCGGCCCCTTTTTCTCGCGCTCGACGATTTCGACGCCGCTGTCGAGGTTGCTGGGCACGATGTCCCAGTAGTGGAGGAAGGCATTCTTTTCGAAGCCGATGTCCACGAAAGCGGCCTTCAAGCCGTCTTCCAAGTTGCGAATCTTGCCCTTGTAGATGCTGCCGACCAGCCGCTCCTCAGTGGTGCGCTCGATGGTGAACTCCTCGAGCCGGCCATCCTCAAGCACGGCCACGCGCGTCTCGAGCGACTCGGCGTTGATGATGACTTCCTTGTGAACCTTCACCTCGGGCTTCATCAGCTTCTTCACCTTCGTCACGACCTTTTGTGCGGCGTGTTTGATGGAGGCGAGCAGCCCTTTGCGCTGTTCCTTGACCTCGACGGGCTTGAACTCACCCTCTTCCTCGGGGTTGGCCTCCTCGGGCGCTTCGAGATTCGGCTCGCGATAGTCGTGGCGGCCGGCGGGCTTAGGCGCGGGCTGATGCTCGCCCTCGGCGGGCAGGCCGGCGGCGAGGTTTTCCGCGCGGCGGATTTCATGCTCGCGGCCGCGCGCGAAGACGGATTCGTCCCCGCTGGCCTGGCCGCCCCCCGTGGCGGCGAGGCGGGCTTGCAGCGCGGCGCGGTCCGGCTTGGCGTTGGGGTTGAGGCCACCAGTGGGGCGGAAGCGGTGGGTGCCGCGGCGATTGGAGAAACGATTGCTCATGTGGGTTTAGTAAGACCTGCGGTGCAGGTAGATGTTTTGGAGGAGGCCCGCAGCGACCAGGGTGCAGATCACTGAAGTCCCGCCGTATGATAACAGCGGCAGTGGCACGCCCGTCACGGGCATCAAACGGATGTTCATGCCGATATTGATGAACATGTGGCTGAACAGGAGTGCTACCACTCCCGCCGCCATCATTTTGCCCAGGCGGTCGCGCGCCTGGCCGGCGATTCTGATTCCGGCGAACAGAACCACCGCATAGAGCGAGAGCACAACTACGCTCCCGACGAATCCACTCTCCTCGGCAAGCACGGAGAAGATGAAGTCGTTGTGGGCCACGGCGCGCGGGAGGTAGCCCAATACATTCTGGGTGCCCTGCCGCCAGCCCTTCCCCGTCAGCCCGCCGGAGCCGACCGAGATGAGCGCTTGGATGATGTTGTATTCATCATTGCGCTTTTGGATTTGGGCCTTCTGAAGCTCCGCCGCCGTGGCGTTGGGCGGAGCAAAATACTTGGCGTCCATGTCGAAATACACGAGCAGACGCCGGCGCTGGTAGTCTTGCAGTTTCAACTGCCAACCCGGCGGAGCAAAGAGCACATCCACCAACAGCAGGAGGACGACGATGGCCGAACCGCCGAGAAAGCGCCGCAGATACCGCGCCGGAATGCCCGCGACATACATCATCACGAAGCCCGTCGGGATCAGCACCAGCGCCGAGCCGAGGTCCGGCTCCACGAGGATGAACGCAAACGGCAGTCCCAACATGCCGAGCGCCTTCCAGAAATTGCCCGTGAGCCGCAGCTCATCCAGCGGCCGCGCGAGGAAATTTCCCAGCGCGAGAATGAAGGCAATAAACCGCATCGCCCCGACATGCGGGATCAGCACCAGCAGCAGCAGGAGAATGCTGGCCCAGTAGAAAACATAGGACCAGCGCGCCAGCGTCTGATACGGGATCACGCACACGCCGGCCATGGCCGCCAGCCCGAGCACATAGAAGATGATCTGCTTGAAGTGCAGGTGCCTGAACCACGGCAGGTCCGAGTCCGTAACCAGCCGCGCGCTGTAAATGAACAACACGCCCAGCACCATCAGCCCCAGCAATGCGCACATCATCACCCAGTCAATCCGGGCGGGCTTTTCAGCGATGTTGGGGCGGGCGAACATGCGTCAGTTCAAGCTGGCGAAAACAGAATTCTTCGGCGGGCCGGCCCGCTCGCGTTGCTGTAGTGCCTCGTAAATTTTCTTCGCCACGGGAGCGCAGGTCTTGCCGCCCGAAGCCCCGCTCTCGACCATCACCACGACCGCCCACTTGGGCTGGCCCACCGGCGCGAACGAGGCGAACCACGTGGTCTTGTCCACGATCTTGCCGGCGTGCTCGACTTCCGCCGTGCCGGTCTTGCCACCGATTTTCAACCCCACCACCGCCGCCGCCGTGCCCGTGCCGCCGCGCTCCTCCACATCGGCGAGCATGGCCTCGTGGATGATGCGCAAGTTTTCCGGCTTCACGCCGAGGTCGTCCCGCTGGCGGACCGGGAACTCAGAGGCCTTCTCACCAGGCTGCGGTTCGCTGGGCTCCAAACGCATGATCAGCCGCGGCCAAAACACCTTGCCCCCGTTGGCGATGGCGGAGGTCATCACGGCCATTTGCAACGGGCTGACGGAAACCTTGCCCTGACCGATGCACAGATTCGCCGTGTCGCCGGGCTGCCAGTGGCGCACCAGATCGGTTTGATCGGGAAAATCTCCGGCCGTCTCCTGACGCGGCAGAATGCCCGTGCGCTCGCCGAGATGAAACTTCTCGCCGAGCATGATGATCTTTTGCAACACACCCGGCTGCAAACCCTGATGAATGAAGTAGGCGTTTGAAGAATGCACGAGCGCCTTCTTGAAATTGTAAGGCCCCGCATCCGCCGTGTCCTTGATGCGGCGGTTACCGACATGAATGCAGCCCTTGCCGGGGCGCGCATGGTCCTCTTCGACATTGAAGGTGGCCTGCGGATTGAGCGTGCCCACTTCGAGCGCGGCCAGGCCGATGAGCATCTTGAGGATGGATCCCGGGTGATAGTTCTCGTGTGTGGCGCGATTGAGGAGCGGCTTTTGGATGGGATGATTCAGCACGTTGGTCCAGTGCTCTTGCGAAATGTGCCCCATGAACTCGCGCGGCTCGAAGCTCGGCGCGGAGGCCATCGCGAGCACATCGCCCGTCTGCACATCCATCACCACCGCCGCGCCGCGCGTCTGCGCGCCAAACATCGTCGTGACCAACGCCTGCTCCACGGCCTGCTGGAGCTTGATGTCGAGCGTGAGCACGAGGTTGTCCCCCGGCTCCGGCGTGCGGAGTAGGGTCTCCTGCTGGCGGTAACCCAGCCGGTTGACCATCATTGATTTCGCCCCCGCCGAGCCGCGCAGTTGCGTGTCGAATATCCCCTCGACGCCGGACATCCCTTTCCAATCTGGCAGCCGGTAATGATAGAAGGCGTCTTCCTCCTCCTGCGAGCTGTCGTCCTTGCGCAACGCACCGAGCACGTGGGCCGCGAGGGTATTGTGCGGATATACCCGCAATGGTTGGATTTCCAAGTCCAGTCCCGGAAAAACACCCGTGCGTTCGGCAAACCGCGCGACCTGTGAAGCGTTGAGGTTTTGCAGGATGGGAATCGGCAGCGCGCGGGTCTCGTTGTAGTGGCGCTGGAACAATTTTTGATCGATCTGCTGCGGCTGCTGCAGCCAGTCGCTGACCTGCGTGGTGATGTTGCTAACCACGTTGTAGCGCGCGGTCCACTCGAGTTGCTCGCGCTCGGCCCGGGTGCGGACACTTGAAGGCCGGATGCGCAGATACTCGGCGTGGAAGTGCTTGCCCAGTTCGGCGAGGTAGAGTTCGACGTTGTAGGTCGGGCGGTTCTCGGCAAACGGTTGGCCGTTGCGATCAAGGATCTTACCCCGCACCGCCGGGAGACGAACCGTGCGCACGGACTGGTCTTCCAGACTTTCAGCGAATTTCTTCGAGGAGAAAACCTGCACATACCACAGCCCGCCGAGGAGCACACAAAAGCCCGCCGCCAGCACGATCGCCACCACGCGAAGCTGCGTGTCCGGCTGCTTGATGGAGTTGACGGGGATCATGGCTCAGTTGCGGGTGCGCTTGATCTGCCGGCTGTCGCGGTAGTGCGATTCCGGCAGCGGCTGGTAGATGAACCAGCGACCCAGCCACTTGAAGGCTAGGAAGACCAGCGGCGTCACCACCGCGCCACCCACGGCCATCACCATCACCTGCCCTACAAGTCGCCACGTCAGGGGCACGGGATGATGGGTGTTCGTCAGCACCAGCACCACGCACGCGGGCACCGCCGCGCTGGCGATGAAGCCCATCATCACTTGCGCATAGATTTGAGTCCGCAGGACGAGGTCGCGCTGGGCGCGCATGAGCAATCCCACCACCGCCAGGGCGATGGTCGTGATGCCCAGCGGGTTCGCGGAGAAGGAGTCGTGCATCAGGCCGCCCACGAGCGCGAGCAGCACCACGCCAGGCCAGGATGCTGACAAAGCCACGTAAACCATCAGCGCCGGCAGCAGCCCGATTTGCGCACCAAACCAGTCGCGGAAGCCGTTGAAGGCCACCTCGAAGGCCACGGCAAGCCACGCCGCGAGCAGAATGGAAATGTTTTCGATGCGGTTCATTGCGCGACGACCCACACTTGGTCGAGGGCGTTGAGGTTGACCGCGAGTTTTACGCGCGCTTCCTGATAGAGTCCGAAGCCGACGTTGCGCACGTCCACGATCTCGCCAATGCGAATGCCCCGGGGAAAGACTCCCCCCAGCCCGCTGGAGAGCACCTGATGGCCGGGCTTCAGCTCCAACCCACTGGTCACGATGGCCTGACCGACCTTGGCCGGAGTGCCGCGCGACAGATAGGTCAGGGTCACGATGGCCGGATCGGAAACATAGGGCACCACGATGCCGTTCTCCGCCGTCTCCTTCACCAACGCCGCGACGCGACAGTTCTGATCACCGAGCAGCACCACCTGCGAACGCGCCGTGCTCACGGCGGACACGCGGCCCGCCAGCCCCTCGGGTGTGATCACCGGCATGTCCACACGGACGCCGTCCTTGCTGCCCACGTCGATGAACGCCGTGCGCCACCAGTTCGCCGGATCGCGAGCGATGACACGCGCGGGCTTGAGCTTCCACGGCTGACGGGCGGGAAAACCGGCGAACTGCCGGAGACGATCGTTTTCCCGGACCGCTTCCTGCGTCTGCGCCAGGTTGAATTCGAGCTTCTGCTTTTCAGCGCGGAGTTGCTCGAGCTCGCGCACCAAATCATCGCGAGGGACGACGGAGTTCCCAGCCCGACGCGCCACGCTTTGGGTGGATTCCGTGAAGCCGAAGAGCGGCAGGAACAACCCGGTGAGCGTGAGCTTGACGCGGTTAGCCGCTGACTCCGGCAGGCTGAGAAGTATCAGCCCGACCAGCGCCAGTAATCCAAACGCGATGTAGTGCGGCTTGCGCAGCATGGCCCGCAGAGTTGCGGGCGAACGGTCAGCCTTGGCTGGAGGTGGCGACGCGCTTGAGGAACGCGAGTTCTTGGAGGACGCGCCCGGTGCCTTCGGCCACGGCGGTCAGCGGATCGTCCGCAATGTGCACCGGCAAGCCGGTTTCCTGCGCAACGAGCCGATCGATGTTGCGCAACAACGCCCCGCCACCCGCCATCACAATCCCGCGGTCAATCAAGTCCGCGGACAGTTCAGGGGGGCAGCGTTCCAGCGTGATGCGCACCGATTCCAAGATGCTCGACAACGGTTCCTTCAAGGCTTCGCGAATCTCTTCTGAGCGGATGGTGATGGTCTTGGGAAGTCCCGCGCTTAAATCGCGGCCCTTGACCTCCATCGTGAGTTCCTGCTCCAGCGGAAAAGCTGAACCGACGCGGATTTTGATTTCCTCCGCCGTCCGTTCGCCAATCATCAAATTGTAGGTGCGCTTCATGTGCGCGACGATCGTCTCGTCAAACTCGTCCCCGCCCACGCGGAGACTCCGGCTGAACACGATGCCCGCGAGCGAAATGATCGCTATTTCGCAGGTGCCGCCGCCGATGTCCACGATCATGTTGCCGGCCGGCTCGTGCACCGGCAGACCGACGCCGATGGCCGAGGCCATGGGCTGCTCGATCAAATAAACCTCCCGCGCCCCGGCATGGGTGGCCGAGTCTTTGACCGCGCGCCGCTCCACTTCGGTGATACCCGAGGGCACGGCGACGACCACGCGCGGCGCGATCAGCTTGCGATGGTGAACCTTCTGAATGAAATGCCGCAGCATCGCCTCCGTGATCTCGAAGTCGGCGATGACGCCGTCCTTCATCGGACGAATGGCGAGGATGTTTCCCGGAGTGCGGCCGAGCATCCGCTTGGCTTCCTCCCCGACGGCGAGCACGTTGGTCGTCCCGGCTTGGATGGCGACCACCGACGGTTCTCTCAAGACAATGCCCTGATCGCGCACGTAAACCAGGGAGTTAGCCGTCCCGAGGTCTATCCCGATGTCGTTGGAAAACAGGCTTTTAAGTTGCGACAACATGAAGTGCGCCTAGCAATTCGTGAACGTAGCCGCGCGTCAAAGACCGGGTCAAGCCATTAAACTTCCACTGGGAGGAAAATTGCGCCGCCGACCGCTTCCGTTGCCTCACTTTGGATAATCCCGCCAGAGCCACTTGAGCACGTCGGGGAAGATGCTGCCGCCGTGCTTGCTGTTGTGGCCACCTTCGCCAAAGTCGGCGCGCACGTCGTAACCAGCGAACTTGAGCGCGGAGGCCATCTGCTGGTTACAGATGAACCAGTCGCCGAAGTCGTTCTTCACGTCGTCGGTGCCGCTCTGAATGGAGACGCGGATGGGCTTGCGCTCGGTCTTGCGGATCATCGCGGGATACACATGACCGCCACGGATGTTTGTGAAGCTGCCGATGGTCGTCAGCGCCTTGCGAAACTCATTCGGCCGCTCCCAGCAGACGGTCCACGAGCAAATACCGCCGCTGCTCGCGCCGCAGATCGCGCGGCCCTCGGGGTTCGTCGTGAGGGAATACTGCTTGCCGACCTCGGGCAGTATTTCCTCCAGCAGGAAGCGCGCATAGCGATCGCCCAGCGAGTCATACTCGAAGCTGCGGTTGCTCACCTGCCACGGACTTTTCGGCGCCGGCTTGCTGATCTCGTTGCCGGGGTTGATGAGGATGGCGATGGTCACGGGCATTTCGCCCTTGGCGATGAGGTTGTCGAAGACCGTGGGCACGCGCCAACTGCCTTTGAGGTTCACGTAATCGTGGCCGTCCTGGAAGACCATCACGCACGCCGGCTTCTCCGCTTTGTATTGCGCGGGCACATAGACCCACCAGTCGCGCACGGTGTTCGTGAAGATGTTGCTGCGCCACTCCGGCATCTTGATGAGCTTGCCCTGCGGCACGCCGGGCTGCACCTCGTGGTAGGGAGTGATCTTGAACTCGTCGGCAGCGCGCGCGGTGAACGCGAAGGCGAGCAGCAGGAGCGGAAGAATGCGTTTCATGGTCAAGTCCGCGCAGTGTGCGGGACTCGTGGCACGGCATCAAGCCCCGAGCCGCCGGAAGAATTCTGCCTGACTCGCCGCCCGCATCCACCGATGCTCCCGCCCGTGAGCGTCCGTCTCGAACTCATCCAAGTCGCCCGGCTCGGCGCGCAGTTGCTCGGCGATTCCGCCGAACTCGTGCGCGAGTTCTACCGCCGCCAGTGGACGGCCGACGGCGCGGGCCGCGACCGCTCGGACCGGCCGGACCTCTATTACACCGTCTTCACGCTCAACGGCTGCGAGTCACTCGGCCTTCCTATTCCTGACGCGCAGTTGGAAACGTGGCTCAAGTCCTTTGGCGAAGGTGAAGGTCTGGACTTGGTCCACCTCACCTCCCTCGCGCGCTGTTGGGCTTCGCTGGGAAAGAAGCGGATGCCCACCGGCCTGCCTAAAGCCCTCCTCTCGCGCCTCGAAACCTTCCGCAAGCCAGACGGCGGCTATGACAACGACGCGAAGAAAACCCACGGCACCGCCTACGGGTCCTTCCTCGCGCTCGGTGCGTATCAAGACCTCGGCAAACTTCCGCCCAAGCCGCTGCGCATCGTGCAAAGCCTCAAGCGCCTCGAAACGCCCGACCACGCGTGGAACAACTCCCCCGGGCTGCCCATCGGCTCCACCAACCCCACCGCGGGTGCCGTCACTCTCCTGAGGCATTTACACCTGCCCATCAACTCCGCCGTCGGCGACTGGTTGCTCGCACGCCTGCATCCGCAAGGCGGCTTCACCGCCGTGCCCGGTGCGCCGATGCCCGACCTGCTCTCCACCGCCACCGCGCTGCACGCGCTTGCAAGCCTCGACCGCCGCCTCACGCCGGCTCAACGCGAGCGCTGCCTTGATTTCATTGATACACTCTGGTCCGCCGAAGGCGGCTTCCACGGCCACTGGGCCGACGATCATCTCGACGCGGAATACACCTTTTATGGTCTGCTTGCGCTCGGACACTTGAGTGTCGCGTGACGCGCAGCCCGTGTGCCGCACCCCAGATCAAGGATTCGGCGTCGGCGTCGGTGTTGGGGTGGGCGCGGGAGCGCTATGTCCGCCGCCGCTGTCCACGATGATACGGGCGCGCTTCAAAGCCTCGATGAACAATCTCCCCTCGTCCGTGCCATCGAACTGCAACACCAAATCATGCAGATCGCTCACCGCGTCGAGCAACGCCGCGATGTCCGTCTCCACTTCGCGCAGTAGCGCACTGCGATTCACGATCTCCCCACGCGGCGCGTTCATCACGCTGCTGAATGCCGCGATGGCGGCGGTGAGCGCCGCCACGCGCGCGGCCGTCACGCCGCGCTTCGCCGCATCCGGCTGGCTCACGGCCGTGGTGCCTAGGTCGCGGATGACCGTGGTCTTGTTCACCAGCTCCTGCGTGCGCAATTTCATGATCTCGCGCTTGCTCACGTCCACCTTCGCGCGGTCCGTGAGGTTGCCGGTCTTCTTGAAATGCACCGCCAGTGCGCGGGCCAGGACAAACGCCGCATCTTCCAGCGTGGTCTCGGCCACCGTCTTGGTATCGGCGGCCCCGCCGCTGGCCGCCTCCGCCTGCGCGGCCTTGGCAGTGACGGCTCCGTAGGCCGCCTGGACTGCCGGCAAATCCGTGCCGAAGTCGGCGGGGTCTTTGCCGTCCCACACGAGCTTGTGCTCGGCGCTGTTGGCGATGGTGATGCACGAGCCGACCATCGCGAGCTGATTTTGGAGACGTGAGTTCATGATGTCCTTCCTTTCTGCGATTTGATTTTTTCCTGATCCACCGCCCCTCGGTGACGAGGTCCTAAAGCGGGAGATTTCGCCGGAAAAAGTAAAAACCCATCCCCTGCCGTCAAACGGAAAAAACGGCGCCCAAAGGCCAATCGAAATGCCTTGCAAAGTAAGGTCGCAAAGTTGAGATCCCTCCCCTCCTCAACCGAGGCAAGATCCTAAGCAGTCCCGGCAGGACCATTAGTTCCTGTAGTTGCGCGCCAAAAGCAAAGGCGAGCACGGCAAATTGCGACAGTGCCACTGACTATTTATGGTGGCTAAGTCGTCCGACTGCCTCTTGGCAACACTTGCGTTGAACTGCTGGCATGAACCACGCCCCTAGCCCGCCTCGCTACGCCTCGCTGAGGCGGGTAAAATTCTCGCTTGTCGATGACGATTACGAGGTTGCCGCTACTTTGGCCGACACCTTGGTTAAAGTATGGCATGGAGTGCTGTGGTGTCTTTGCGGAGGGTGTCCAGGCACTTGAGGCGCTCCGTCACAAGCTTGTGGACTTGGTGTTGCTCGATTTGCACATGCCGACCATGTCTGGCGTCGATTTTTTGCGCCACTTGAAGCGGCAAGGGAGGGGCGCAGCAGTTCCGGCGGTGCTGATGCTTACCTGTGACGACTCGGACAGGGCTTTAGAGGAAACGCTCGGATGGGGGGCGGACGGGTTCTTGATTAAAGGCACCGGCATTGAGGCGCTGGCCCATGGGATTGAGTCCGTGCTCGCCGGTGGTGCCGCCCTCTCTCCTCAATTGACTCGCAGGTTAATCCGCCGAAACTTCCGTCCTCCTCCGCCGGGTTTGTCGCAGCATCCTAGTTTGACGGAGCGCGAACAAGAGATTTTGGACTACTTGGGCCGAGGGCTTGCCTATCATCAGATTGCCGAGCAGGAGAAAATAAGCGTGGAAACAGTCAAGACACACGCGCGGCGCATCTTCGCCAAATTGGGAATTCATTCCCGCGCGGAAGCGGTGGCTGGCTGCTGGCGCCAGGGCGGATCGGTGCGGGGGTAATCCGTTCGGGGTATTTACGCAGACGAAAGAACTGAGGCACTGTATCCGCATGGTCAATTGTTTGGCGGGCAGCGGGTATTGTTTTGTATGACTCTGACCTCGGCTCCTGTGTATGTATATGGCGTGAAAACTACGGGCGCGGCAGGATGGGCCGCTTTTGTGCCATGACGTTTTGCTCGTAGATCCATTAGTTATAGTGGTTTTCGCCAATGAGCCCTTTCATCCACATCCCGGCCAAGTCATTGGCAGGCATTAATGCACGACTTTTGGCAGAAAGCGCCAAGGATGATTTCGCGGACCGTGAGAAGATCTTTGCCGAAACTCTAGAACCTCTCAGGCTTGATTCGGAGGTTTGGGACTATGAGTTGGAAATGAAGGGCCGGCAAAGGTTTTTGCGCCGCTGCAAGCCCGTTCCGCTCCCGGACGGTGAATGGGTGCATTTATAGGAGTGCTATGAGATTAAGCCACCAACCCTGTAAACGAATCAGCATGATCGACCACCCCCCGGGCAGACCGGCCGAGCTCGCCGACGCTGTTACCGGGCGTGGTTCGCAGGGTCGCACGTTTAGTCCACTGCCGTGCCCGTTCTGTGGCGCGTCCAAAATCACGGTCGAATGGGAGCCATGTCCTAAGCTCGAAGCCACTGACACCTCTCGCCGCTGGTTTGCTGAATGCACGGAATGTGCGTGTCAGGGACCGTTCTGCCAGAATGAATCACAGGCGATACCAGCATGGAATAAGCGGTTAAAAATGGCCTGAAAAATACACGCGCCATCGCTCCCGAACAGGGAGACAGTAAGCCACCAATTAAGTCATCGATGAGACGGGTTTCTGCCCAAGGCAGAAGGCGGAACATTCTCGCTGCCTGGCTGAAGGAGAATGGTCCTAGTTCGAGTGGGTTCCCATCAACCACTCATCGCTCACGGTTGGTTTTTTGCCGTTTTCCGCCTTGTCAGCAGTGGTTTCCATGAACGCAATGCTGGCTTGCACCGAAAAACCAGCGATTCCATTCATGTAAGTGTCCATTTCCACGGTGTCAGTGCCGATTTCCACTCTGTCAGCGGCGATTTCCGCCTTGTCGGTGGTGATTTCCACGTTGTCAGGGGCGATTTCCGGTCGGTTAGCGGCAATGGACTTCTTGTAAATGGCGATTTCCACTGTGTTAGCGGAAGTTTCCTTCTTGTAATTCCCGATTTCCAGACCGTCGGCGGCGATTTCCAGACGGTCAATCCGGGTGGCCGGTCAGGTGATTGCGCCGCGCTGGCGGAGCATGGCTTCCATCGCTTTGTCCATGAGGATTTCGGCGAGCGGTTGGGTGGCGGCGTCGAGGGCGGCGTGGGCGGCCTGGAGGCGGGCCAGCTCGCCGGTCTGGGTGGCGGGCTGCTCGGTGGCGAGGGCGGCGGTGACGGCGTGGATGGCGGCTTCGACTTGCGCACGGTAGGCGGGGTCGAGTTCGGTGGCGCACTCGGCGAGGCCGGCTTGCGCGGCGGTGAGGACTTCCTGCGCTTTCAACTTCGCCTCAATCCACCGGCGCGCGGACAAATCCTCGAAGGCGTGCTCGACGGATTCCTCGACCATGCGCTGCACCTCGGTGTCGGCCACGTCCACGGCGGATTTCATCTGCACGACTTGCTGCACGCCGGTCTTCAGGTCGCGCGCAAGGACGTGGAGAATCCCGTTGGCGTCGATCTCGAACTGGACGCCGACACGCGGGACGCCGCGCGGGGCGCGCTCGAACTGCACGGCGAATTTACCGAGGCTCCAGTTGTCGGCGGCGCGCTCGCGCTCGCCTTGCAGGACGTGGATGAGCATCTCGCGCTGGTGATCGACGGCGGTGGTGAAGACTTCGCCGGCCTTCACGGGAATGGTGCTGTTGCGCGGGATGATGATGTTCATCAAGCCGCCGAAGGTTTCGATGCCGAGCGAGAGCGGGGTGACATCGAGCAGGAGGACGTTCTTGAAGCCGCCGCTGAGGATCTCGGCTTGAATGGCGGCGCCGAGCGCGACGGCTTCGTCGGGGTTCTGCGAGGTGTTGAGCATCGGGCCGGTGCGCTCGTGGAAGCGATCGCCGAGGCGGACGCCGCCGCGCTCCTCCTCGAACTCCGCGCAGCTGAACCATTCGCTGACGAGACGGCGCACGAGGGGCATGCGCGTCTGGCCGCCGACGAGGATGACTTGATCGAGTTGCCGGGCTTCGAGCTTGGCGTCGGCGAGGGAACGCAGGCAGTGCGGGCGCGTGCGCTCCACGATGTCGCGCGTGAGCCGCTCCAATTCTTCGCACGTGAGCCGATAGCTGAAGCTGAAATCCGGCGTGAGGAACGGGAGCGCAATCTCGACGCTGGTCTCGGTGGAGAGGCGGATCTTGGCGGCCTCGGCGGCTTCGCGGAGGCGGGCGAGGAGGGGGAGATGATGAGAGTTCGGAGTGGAGAGTTGAGAGCTCGTCAAGTCGGGGCCGCCGCTGGATTTGATGAGGGTGGCGAGGTGGGCGACAAGGCGTTGGTCGAGGTCGTCACCGCCGAGGCGGGTGTTGCCGTTGGCCGAGAGGACTTGGAAGACGCCATTGTTCAGTTCGAGGATCGACAGATCGAAGGTGCCGCCGCCGAGGTCATACACGGCGATCTTGGAATGTTCCTGCAAGCGGTCGAGCCCGTAGGCCAGCGCGGCGGCGGTGGGCTCGTTGACGATGCGCTCGACGGTGAAGCCGGCCAGCTCCCCTGCCCTTTTGGTCGCGTTGCGCTGGGCGTCGTTGAAGTAGGCGGGGACGGTGATGACGGCGCGCGTGACGGGTTCGCCGAGGTCGGCTTCGGCGGCGAGCTTCAGCCGTTTCAAAACCTCGGCGGAGATTTCCTCCGGCGTGAAGTCACGGCCGTGAATCGGAATCGTGACCGGGCCCGCGCCTTCGCCGCGCACGGGGTAAGTGACTTGCAATTCCTCGCGCGCGATGTCCGCGCCGCGCCGGCCCATGAAGCGCTTGACTGAGTAAACGGTCGTGGCGGGTTGCAGCACGCGCACGCGGTTGGCGGCGTGGCCGACGAGCGGCGCGGCTTCGGCGGCGGAGAAATGCACGACGCTCGGGCAGAGACGCTGACCGTCCGTGTCCGCGATGACGTAAGGGATGCCGGAATCCACCGTCGCGACGAGCGAGTTGGTGGTGCCGAGGTCAATGCCGACAATTTTGCTCACAAGGAATGTGTATTAGCCACAGCTGCACGCAGATGAAACACCCATAAAGAATCAGGAAGGCAGGAGGAAAAATCGCTTTCCTGCCTTCCTGCTTTCCTAATTCAACTTCGTCAGGTCTGTGTTTCATCTGTGGAAATCTGTGGCTCAAGCGGCCTTCAGCTTCGCGTTTTCTTCGCTGAGGTTGGCCTCCTGTTTGGTGAGCGCGAGGAAGGAGTGTTCGAGCACGCCGTCGGAGCCGCTTTGCTTGCGCAGCTCTTCGCTGGTGCCGACGGCGACGAACTTGCCCTGGTGGATGATGCCGATGCGGTCGGCCATTTCCTCGGCGACGCTGAGTTGGTGCGTGGAGAGGAAGACGGTCATGCCGGTGCGGGAGCGCTCCTTGAGAATGTCCTTCACCACGCGCGCGTGGTGCGGATCGAGGCCAACCATCGGCTCGTCGATGACGAAGACCTCGGGGTCGTGCAGCAGCGCGGCGGCGATGGCAACGCGCTGGCGGGTGCCGTGGGAGAGGCCTTCAACGGGCTTGCGCAGGTAAGGCTCGAGGTTGAAGCGCGGGATCAGGACGCGGGCGGCGGCCTCGATGCGATCCTCCGACATCTGAAAGAGATGGCCGATGAAGCGAAAGAATTCCCACGGCGTGAGCTTGTCGTAGAGGAATGGAAAGTCCGGCACGTAGGCGAGGCGGCGGCGGACTTCGAGCGGCTCGGTCTGCACATCGTGGCCCGCCACGCGGACGCTGCCGCTGGTGGGCTTGATGAGACCGGTGATCATCTTGATCGTGGTGGTCTTGCCGGCGGCGTTGGGACCGAGCACGGCGAAGAACTCGCCGCGGTTGACGGTGAGCGTCACGTCGTTGACGGCGGTGAGTTCGCCGAAACGTTTGGTGAGGTTGACGAGTTCGATCACAGCAGAAGCATCCGGGTGTTTTGGAGGACGATGTCGTTGGGCAGCTCGACGCGGAGGAGCTCGCCCACGCGGCTGACGTAAACGGTGATGTGGTGTTTCTCCAGCAGGCTGGCGTGGAGCCGGTAGCAACGGAGCTTCGCACTGCCAATCTTGAGCCAGT
Organism: Pseudomonadota bacterium; assembly: GCA_009922615.1. Taxonomy (GTDB): domain Bacteria; phylum Verrucomicrobiota; class Verrucomicrobiia; order Limisphaerales; family SXTU01; genus SXTU01. Next base: position 49,856 of record RFVF01000001.1, on the reverse strand, counting down.
CCTGGCGCGAATCCCACTGCACGCCGAGCGACATTTTTTGTAAGGCGGGCAGGGCGGCGAGTTCCGGCGAGGCGCCCGCTTCGCCCAAGCCGCCGAGCACGCCGCCCGTGAGCAACCCGAGGGGGACCGGCCCGACGACTTCTTGCAGCAGCAGTTTGGGATCCCGGAGCTGGGCAAAGGTTAAGGTGCGATTGAGCCGTTCGTCGCCTTGCTGGAAGTCCACGACCAGCGTTTCGTTGGTGGCGGAGGCGTTGAGCCCGAGGCTCATGGGACGCTGGGAAATCTGCACGGCGAAGTTCTGCCACTGGTGGTTGGTGGAGAAGCTCGTGTTCATGGTGAACCGCAGCGAACGCTTGCGCCCCTCGCCGAGATCCAAGCGACCGTCGAGGATGTCGATGGTGTAGCCGCCCACCTTGCGGACCATGCCCTCCTCCAAATTGTCGCTGGCCGGAGCGGCGTTCGTTGTTGCCGCTTCCCCGGCATTGGCCGCCCAGCGCAGGTGTCCGACCTTTTTCTTGCGGTGGAAAATCTCCAGGTCCGAATCGTCGGGAGCGCGAAGGATTTTTTCCCACACCTTCGCCAGCGGAACCGGCGTGCCGTCGCCCACCGCGCGAAATTCCGAACGCCAGAGCAACACGTTCATCGTGACGAAGAACGCGGTGATCGCGAAGTAGGCAAGGCGTCTCATTCCGGCGAGGTCAGGGAGCAGGGATGCTGACCGTCTGCCCGATCTTCATGCGCTTGGGATCCAGGTTCGGGTTCGCCGCTATCAACGCCTCGAGTTTGACGCCATATTGTTTGGCAATGGTGGCCGGGATGTCGCCCTGCTTGACCGTGTGAGTGCGGGAAGCGGCAGCCGGGGCCGCTGATGGCGGCAAGGGCTTGGCGGGCTTGGGGGAATTATCCGTCGGCTTCGAGACACTGGATTTGGGCGCGACCTCGACCACGTTGGTAGCAGGGATAATCTTCGGGGCTGGCGGCGGGGTGACAGCCAAAACCGGCGGGGCCGAAGTGGCAGTTCCTCGCGCGGTGGCTGAGGCAGACGCGGCTTCGAGCTGTCGGCGGAGCTGGTTATTTTCGAGGCCCAGCCGCTCGACTTCCGATTTGAGCTTGTCCATTTCCTTCTGCACGGAGGGCGCGTTGGGCGCGATGAGGAAGAGCTTGGCGAGTTCCATTTTGCAGTTGTTCACGCGCTGACGAACGATCTCCGCACGGTCCGAGGCCGGGCGGAGCTTGAGGAAGCGCTCGAAGTGGTAGATGGCCGTCGCCGGATCGTTGAGCTGCAGTTCGAAAAGGAGCCCCAGCTCGAAGTGTGCGGAGGCGGAACGGGGGTTGGCCGCCAGCGCGCGCGCGAAGGCCTCGGCCGCGCCGCGATAATCACGCTGCTGGCGCAACTCCTGCCCGCGCAGGAAGAGCGGCTCGCGCTGCTCGTCCTGCGTGCCGTCCCGCGTGGGAATGCACCCGGCCAAGCACACGGCCAGCAGCAGGAGCAGCCGGGGAAGCAGGCGTTGGCACGCCGGAAAAATCATGGCGGCAGCGTAACGGAAAAAAATCCGCCGACGCAATCACCCGTTATTCGCCGACGGCGGCGGCGAATGAAACGGGTTTTCGCTCCGGGCGGCGGCGGGCGCCGACCCGGGCGGTGCCGGGGATGCGGGCGTGAAGGGATTCTTCTCCGTCGCCGAGATCGCACGAGACTTTTTCGGCAGGTGGAACGGCGCGCCCAGCAGATAGACCCACGTGATCACGAAGTGCAGGCCGAAAGCCGCGCCCAGCCCGACGAGCGAAAGCTGTTCCCCCACGTAAAGCAGGATCGCGCCGCCCAGCCAGATCGCGCCGGGCAGCAGAGCCGCTGCCCCCATGCGCCAGCATTGGGCCAATGACGCCGAGCGGCGAGCGATCCACGCGAGCACCCACACAGGCAGCGCGTAAAGCGTCGCCAAGACAAACCAGCTCACGAACAAAAACACCAGCGTCGCGACGATGCCGCCAAACAAAAACGCGGGCCGCCAGGCATTCCACCACGGGTCGAGTGTCTGCCGGTTCAACTCGATCGCCCAGCCGACGGGATAAGGCAGTTCGGTGTAACCCAGCAGGGAGGCGAACTTGATGCGGTCACGGGTGAACTCCACCTGCAAATCCGCCACCTGGCCAGTGGCCCCGCTGTCGGCGAGATCCACCACGAGGCTGAGGAAGCGATTCTCCGCGAGCACCACTGCCTCCGTCTTGGGCCACGCGAGCTGGCCGCCCCGCACGGCCCCATACGCTGTCAGGTCTTGCGTCGCCTGCGTCATCACGGGAAACCAGCAGCGGCTGAGGAAGACCACCCCAGCAGCCACGACGAATGCAGCGACGATGGTTTGCAGCAGGAGCAGCCGCCCCCAGCGAGCGCGGGCAAAGCTGGCGACACCGCCGAAGGTCAGCGGCTGCCAGACGGGCAGTTCGGGCGATTCACTCAAGCTGCCCGATGAAACCACGCGGAGGGAGCAGGCGGCAATGGAAGTTCGCGCGGCTTCAGGCAGCCGGCGGCGCGGCCGGCGCCCCCTGGCTCGGCGGCGGCGTGACGACGACGGGTAGTGGGAAACGCAGCTTCATCACGTCATCCACGAGCACCTCAATGAAGTAAATGCCGCCGGCGGTGATTTCGAGCTGCGCAAAGACGGACAAGTTCGTCGCGCTGTGTGCCGGATCCTGCAAGCCAAACTTCACCTTCACTTCGCGAAGCACGGTGGTCTGGTCCGGCGCGATGAGGCGGACGGATTCGACGAAGTTGCCCACACCTGCACACCAGCGCGAAAAGACGCAGAGCCGCGACGCGACGATGGGGACCTGCGGCACCCGCAAAAATGCGGCGACGCCAAGGAGGATGAAATTGCCGCTGACCTCCTGGCGGACATCTTCGCAGACAAGGGCGCATTGGAGATCGGGAAGGATACGAGTGACGTTCATGAGGAGCGGGCGGTTAGCGGTTAGCAGTTAGCGGTTAGTGTGGGAGAGAGAGCAAAGGCTAAAAGCTAATCGCTAATAGCTAACCGCCACCTCGGCGGCTTTGACGGTGTTGCGCATCAGCATCGCGATGGTCATCGGGCCGATGCCGCCGGGATTTGGCGTGATCAATCCGGCGAGCGGTTGAACGGCGGCAAAATCAACGTCGCCGACCAGCCGTGAGCCGTTCTTCGCCGTCGCATCGGGAATGCGGTTGACGCCCACATCCATCACCACGGCTCCGGGGCGGACCATGTCCGCCTTCACGAAATGCGCGACGCCCATCGCGGCAACGATGATGTCCGCCCGCCGACAATGCGCAGCCACATCCCGCGTGCGCGAGTGGACGAGTGTGACGGTCGCGTCGGCGTGCTTAGCCTTCTGGCAGAGAATCGCGGTCATGGGCTTGCCGACGATATTGCCGCGCCCGAGCACCACGACTTCCGCGCCGGCGATTTTCACACCGCTGCGGATGAGCAGTTCGTGCACGCCCGCCGGTGTGCAAGGCGCAAAGCCCGTCGTGTCCCCGAGCATGAGCTTGCCGACGTTGACGGGATGAAAGCCGTCAACATCCTTTGCGGGCGAGACGGCGGCGAAGATGGTGGCTTGATCAATGTGCGCGGGCAGTGGAGCCTGAACGAGGATGCCGTGCACGCCGGGGTCGGCATTGAGTTTTGTGATGAGCGCGAGCAGTTCGGCCTGCGTGGTGGCCTCGGGCAGGACAGTGGTCGTGGACTTGATACCGAGGCGTTCACTGGTCTTCTCCTTCATTCCCACGTAAACGCGGGAAGCGGGGTCCTCGCCGACGCGCACGAATGCGAGACCCGCCTGCATGCCGCGGGACTTGAGCGCCAGGATGCGTTGAGTCGTCTCGGCGTGAATCTGCTCGGCGATAGCGCGGCCGTCGATGAGGTTGGTCATGCAGGGATTGAGATGATGAGCAGGAGTAAGAGCAGGAAGGGACGGAGGATCGGGAGCTTGCTGTTCTGCTCTTAATCCAGACCTGATCTTAATCCCGCACCCTTCGCTTACTCCTCCAACGTCTTGAGCGTGTCGATCTTCAACACGGGCGTGTTCGGCCACCGCACGTCGAGCGCTTCCTCGCCGGTGACAACGACGGTGCGGCCCTTGAGCGTTTTCCACGGAATGTTCGTGGATGAGCTCCACAGATAGTTGATGACACGGCCGGATTCAGCGTCCTGCAACGCCCAGTCACTCGGCGTCTGGATGTTCCACGAACGCGCCACGATGCCCTCGCGCGTGACGATGCGCATCGGCAGCGGGCCTTCATCCAAGGGCGGCTTGGTGGTGGGCGCGGCCTTGGCCTTGGGCTCGGCGGGCTTCTTGGCAAACAAGTTTTTGAACCAGCCGCCGATGCCGCTGCTCTTGGGCTCAGGATCCACTTTGTAACGACCGGTGGATTCGAACGGGTCGGCGGGCGGTGGCACATTCTCAGTCAACGCCGCCGGCGGCGGGACCTTCGCGGGCTCGGGCTTCGGTTCGGCCACGGCGACGACGACGGGCGGATTCGTGGCCGGCACGGGAGTCAACACAGCCGCCGGCGGCGGGACCGCGGGCGGCTTGACCGCGGCCACTCCGGGAGCCAACGCGACGGGCGGAGTGCCAATCGGCTTGACCTCCACCGGCTCCAGCGTGGGCTTGGTGTCCGGCGCGGCGATGGGCGGGCCTTTGGGCGTGGCCTTGGCCAACTGCTTGCCCGATTTGTCACCGGCCTTGCCGGGCGCTTTGCCTTTGCCGGCGAGCTGCGAGGTGGCCGAAGGTGGCAACGGAGCCGGCGCAGCGGCGTTGCGCGTGACGAGGTCGGCGGCGATGTAGGCGAAGGTGTTGGGCGGCGTCTCGATTTCGAGCCAGTCACCGCTGCGGCGAAGTTCCTTGATGGCCGAACCCTTGGGCATGCGACCGATGACGCTGAAATTTTCGCCCGGACCAGAGCGGATGTTCAAGCGCGGCACAGCCACCACGCCGTTGGTGAGGAAGTGCGTGCTGACCCACACCGGCGTGTTGGCGGGCAGTGCGATACGCAGCCACTTGGCCGGCTCGTCCTTGCCGGGCTTGGGATGGACGATCTCTTCAAGCACAGTGATCTTCTCGCCTTGCTTGAGCTGCGTGACGACCTCGCTGCCGGTGGTGGGCTGGCCGCGGACGTTGATGCGCGGGGCCTTGACGGTGGCTTCGTCAGCCGCGAACGCGCCCGCGACACTGAGGCACAGCGCAGCGGCCAGAGAAAAATGGCACTTCATACCCGGCCAGTAGAGCTTTTTCCCTGCCTCCGTGTCAACGCCGCGCACGGTGAAATGCGGTGCATGGACATGCTCAATAAGTTTCACCATCCCGTAACGAATCAACGCTTGCCGGGCTGGTGCCCCCTGACTACGGTCCCACCATCGTGCGTCAGGAAACTGACGCGCCCAAGCGCCTCAATCAACACCAACCGCAGCCCATGAACCAGCCCGCGCCCACCCGAGATGGCCGCCCCCGGTTTGCCTTCACCCTAATCGAACTCCTCGTCGTCATCGCGATCGTCGCGATCTTGGCGGGGATGTTGTTGCCAGCGTTGAGCAAAGCAAAAGATAAGGCGAAAGGCACGAGTTGTTTGAATGGAATCAAGCAATGGGGATTAGGCCAGTTGCTTTACGCAGGCGATTACGACGACAAAATGCCTCGGGATGGCATGGGGGCAGCTGGCACTTACGGTGTTGCGGGGACTAGTGGCAACCCTTCGGATGCGGCAGCATGGTTCAACTTGCTTCCGACTTACATGAGCGAAAAGCCACTTTCCACGTACTGGGCTGCTCCCGGATCTGCTGTTTATGCTAACAACACCGCGAGCCTGCCATACCCTGGCGGTAAAGGAAAGGTATGGCATTGTGCAGCCGCCCGACAGGGTTCAGCTCCCACTCCAAATGGCCAATACGGGTTTTTCAGTTTTGTCATGAACATCGATCTGAAAAAGGCTGACGCATCAGGTGTTGGTGGCCCAAGCCTAGCATTTCCCGACATGCCCCGCATGGCTAGCATTTTGAAGCCAGCTAACACTGTGCTGATGTTTGATAGCGTATTCGACCCGGCAGGAGAGGTCATTAACGCGTCCCCTGGGTTTAATTCTGTGAATCCAGCGAACCGGTGGCGGAGCTTCGCCATCCGGCACGGGGGCCGCGGTGGAAACATCGTGTTTCTCGACGGGCACTCTTCGCTTGTGTCCACTAACACATTGCTTCCACAGCAAGCTAGCGGTGACGAAAAGCTCGGTATCGACGTGATTTGGAACAACCTTTATCGAGCGGTCAACCCCTGATCGGGTTGGCTCGGATTCTTTCGCTTTCGGCGATTGCATACCGGTCGGTCATCCCCGCTACGTAATCACACACCGCGCGTGACCGGCCCGCCATCTTGACAGACTTGCGCGTCCATGCGTCAACTTCCGCAGGATGCTTCAGCAAGTGGTGAAACAACTCTTCGAGCATCTTCGTCGCGCGCACGTGGGGTTCGTGGACGGCATCGCTCAAATAAAGGTTTTGATAGAGGTATTTCCGCAGCTCCAAGTTCAACTTCCGCCGCGCGGTGCTGTAGCGGATGAGTGGCTGGGCGTGCAGCCGGACTTCGTCAGCCGACTTCACCCCAGCCTGAGCAATCGCCGCCTCGCTCGTCTCCACCACGTCACGCACGTGGTCATCAATTAGACAGCGAATGATGAAGTAGCGGCGGCATTCGTCCGGCAGTTCGCCATGCTCGCGCTTCGTGCGGCGCGCCGCCTGCGCCCACACCTTCACGTCGCGGCGGAGCTTGGCCTCGGAGAGCAGGCCGGCATCGAGGCCGTCATCAAGGTCGTGGCTGTAGTAGGCGATTTCGTCGGCCAGATTGGCAACTTGCGCTTCGAGGGAGGAGCTCTTCGCGTCGAAGCCGGGACGCTTACTGGGATGATCGTAGGCGGAGTAGTGCTTCACCAAGCCCTCGCGGACTTCCCACGTCAGGTTTAGTCCGGGGAAACCAGGATATTTCTGCTCCAGCAACTCGACGACGCGCAGGCTCTGACGGTTGTGCTCGAAGCCACCGTATTGGCGCATCAACCGGTCGAGTGTCTCCTCACCCGTGTGGCCGAAGGGCGAATGGCCGAGGTCATGCGCGAGGGCGATGGCTTCGGTCAAATCCTCGTTGAGCCGCAGCGCGCGGGCGATGTTCCGGGCGATGCCGGCGACTTCCATCGTGTGCGTGAGCCGGGTGCGGAGGTGATCGCCGGTGCCGTTGAGGAAGACCTGGGTTTTGTATTCCAGCCGACGAAACGCGCGCGAGTGGATGATGCGGTCGCGGTCGCGCTGGTAATGCGTGCGCCACTCGGGCGGCGGTTCGGCGTGCTTGCGCCCGCGCGTGTCGGCAGAGAATTGCGCGAACGGCGCAAGGAACTGGCGCTCGCGGGCTTCAAGTTCTTCGCGCGGGCAGGGCATTGGGAAATGCGGAACGCGGAGCTTTCCGTCAGTTCGCCAACAACTCCTGCACCGCGATCCCTCGCAGCTCGAAGAGCCGTCGGATCGCGTCCTCGATCAAGTTGTTCGGGCAGCTCGCTCCGGCAGTGATGCCCACGGTGATGGAGCCGGCGGGCAGCCAGTTCGGCGTGCTTTCCTCGACGTGTTTGTGCTGGTTCCAATGCCGGATGAGCGCGGCGGACTCCATCTTCGCGGCGTTCTTGATGAAGTAGGTGGGCAGCACCTTCTCGCCCATCTCGGCGAGGTGCGAGGTATTCGAAGAGTTGTAGCCGCCCACGACCAGCAGGAGGTCGAGTTTGGTTTGCAGCAGCTTTTCCAACGCGTCCTGCCGGTCCTGCGTCGCGCCGCAGATCGTGTCGAAGAAACGGAAATGCGTTTCGAGTTGTTCCGGTCCGTATTTCTTTTCCATCGCGGCCTTGAAGCGCCGCTGCACTTCCTCGGTCTCGCCGCGCAGCATCGTCGTCTGGTTGGCCACGCCCACGGCGAGCAAATGTTCGTCCGGATCAAAGCCCGGCGAGTGGGCACCCTTGAACTTCTCGAGGAACTCCGCCTTGTCGCCGCCACGCAGGATGTAGTCGCAGACGTAATCGGTCTCCGCGAGGTTGAACACGACGAGGTAGTGGCCGGCGCCGTAGGCCGTGGCCTGCGAGGTCGTGGCCTTGGTTTCCTCATGCTTGGCCTTGCCGTGAATGATGCTGGTGACGCTCTCCTTCGAGTATTGGCGGACGCGTTTCCACACGCTCATCACGTCGCCGCAGGTGGTGTCCACCAGCAAGCAGCCCTTCTCCTCCAACTTGCGGCGGGTGGCGACCTCGGTGCCGAACGCGGGGATGATGACCACGTCCTCGCGTTGCAACACGGCAAGCTCCACGTCCGTGGGTTTGTTGGCCAGCATGCGGATGCCGAGGTTGCGGATCTGGTCGTTGACCTCGGGGTTGTGAATGATTTCGCCCAGCAGATAGATCGGTTTCTCCGGCGGGAACGAGCGCCGCGCCGCGTAGGCAAGGTCAATGGCGCGCTCGACGCCGTAACAGAAGCCGAACTCCTTCGCGAGCTTGATGGTCAGGCCCGGCGCGGCGAGCTGGTTGCCGTGGGCGCGGATGCGTTCCACCAAGGTGCTACGATAGTGCGACTCCACCTGCGCCTGCACGGCGGACATGATGTCGGGGCGGCGGAGGTTAATTTTCTGCGGCGGCGCGGGCGGCGCAATCGTTGACATGACGAGGCTAGTGTAGCGTGCGACGGGTGAAGGTCGAGCCTTGGTTTTGAAAGAGCCTTACGCAACGACCGCGAAGATCGTAAAAGCTGGCGTGCCCCCCTTATGAGAATCGCGGCCTTCGGGTGCGACGCAGGAAATCCTCTTTCGCCGTGCGGAATGCCTTTGCTACCGTCTCGCCCGCATCGAATGAGCAACCCAAACGCCGCCCCGCCCGCGCCTGCCCCGAGCGATTTCATCCGCGACCTCGTCGCGCAGCACGTCACCGAGGGACGCTACCCGCGCATCCACACACGCTTTCCGCCCGAGCCCAACGGCTACCTTCACATCGGCCACGCCAAGAGCATCTGCCTCAACTTCGGCATCGCGCGCGAGTTCGGCGGCGTGTGCAACCTCCGCATGGACGACACCAACCCGACGAAGGAGGAAGTCGAGTATGTCGAGAGCATCCAGGCAGACGTGAACTGGCTCATCGCCGGTTGGGCGGATGACAAGCTGGGCTTGAAAGCCAGAGGCGCGACGCCCGCGACACAGTTAGTGAATGGCAAATCAGACTTCCACCTCGCGCCTGTGGCCGGCACCCCAGACCCGAGTGCCCAAACCCTGGAGCCCTTCTACGCTTCCGACTACTTTACCCAAATCCACGCCTACGCCGTCCAGCTCATCGAGAAGGGCAAGGCCTTCGTCTGCGACCTCTCACCCGAGGACACCGACGAATATCGCCGCACCGCGAAACCGTCACCCTTCCGCGACCGCTCCGTCGCCGAGAACCTCGACCTCTTCGCCCGCATGAAGGCTGGCGAGTTCCCCGACGGCACGCGCGTGCTGCGCGCGAAGATCGACGTGACCGCGCCGAATGTCTGGTTGCGCGATCCCCTGCTCTACCGCATACGCCACGCCACGCACCATCACACGGGCGACCAGTGGTGCATCTACCCGATGTATGACTTCGCGCACTGCCTGAGCGATTACCTCGAAGGCATCACGCACAGCATCTGCACGCTCGAGTTTGAAGTGCATCGCCCGCTCTACGATTGGATCCTCGGCGCGCTCGATTTGCCCCGCGCACTGCCACACCAATACGAGTTCGCCAAGCTCATCCCCAGCCACATGATCGTCTCCAAGCGCAAGCTCATCGCGCTCGTAGAGGCCGGCCTCGTCACCGGCTGGGACGATCCGCGCCTGCCCACCATCAGCGGCATCCGCCGCCGCGGTGTGACGCCCGAGGCCCTGCGCGCCTTCGCCATCGGCGTGGGCGTGACGAAGTTTGTCAGTGTCACCGACATCGCTGTCTATGAGCACGCCATCCGCGAAGACTTGAACAAGCGCGCCCTCCGCCGCCTCGCCGTGCTACGGCCCATCAAGGTCGTCATCACGAACTATCCCGCCGGCCAGACCGAGGAACTCGACGCCACCAACAACCCCGAAGACGAAGCCGCCGGCAAACGCAAAATCCCCTTCAGCCGCGAGCTCTTCATCGACCGCGACGACTTCGCCGAGGTGCCGCCGCCCAAGTATTTCCGTCTCAAGCCCGGTGGCGAAGTGCGCCTCAAATACGCCTACATCATCAAGTGCGAGGAAGTGGTGAAAGACGCTGCTGGCCAGGTCACCGAGCTGCGTTGCACCGCCGATCTCGACAGCAAGACCGGCGGCGCGACCGCTGGCCGCAAGGTCAAGGGCACCATCCACTGGGTCAGCGCCGCGCACGCCGTGGACGCCGAGGTGCGCCTTTACGACCGGCTCTTCACCGAGGCTGAACCGGAGGCGGACGGCCGCGACTTCAAGACCGTGCTCAACCAGAAGAGCCTCGAAGTCATCACGGCCAAACTGGAACCATCATTGCAAGCCGCCGATCCCGCGGCGCGCTATCAATTCGAACGCCTCGGCTACTTCTGCTTGGACAAGGACAGCGTGCCGGGCAAACCCGTCTTCAACCGCACAATCACGCTCAAGGATACTTGGGCGAAGGAAACGCAGAAGGGATGAGCGCCGTCCGGCCCCGGGCGCATATTTCGCGAGAGCGGCGCCCGGGTGACTAACGTCGTGGTTGCCACGGTAAGTGGGCAGGTCCATCTGGGGAGGGTGGAGTGCTCGCCACAAACGGCCGTCGCATCAACTGGGGTTTTAGAATGCGTTCCACCTGCGCTTGAAACTCAAACATCTCAAACGGCTTGCACAGGTAATGCACGGCTCCCATCGCCGCCGCCTGCGCCTGCGCTTCCGCGTCGGTGACACAACTGATGACTATTACGGGCACTTCCCGCAAATGGGAAAGCTGCCGGATGGCGCGCATTACCTCCAAACCGTTCACCCGCGGCAGCAGGATGTCCACGACGATCAAGTCGAAGTGCTGGGTGTTCATGACCTTTAACGCGGCCTCGCCATCTTGGGCCACAACGGCAACCACCCCCATCTTTTCGAGCACGCGGCGCAAGCTCTCCGCAACCTCGTGGTGGTCTTCGACAACTAAAGCAAACGGCGCGGCTGGGTTCATATTCTCACGACACGGCACGGCTGCCCGAACACAACGGGCGTTTCAAAACAAACACACCAAACTACGGCTGACTTGAAGCGTGCGAGCGGCTCGTCCCCCAAGTCAACCTGGATTTCCCCGGCCTGCTTCTTCGGGAACACGCGCACGCGCTAAGGGACTCAATATTTTCTGATTTCCGTCCCGTCCGCCTTCTGCTTCGCTCCTCGGCCAACCATGAACACGCCGACTCGTCGCCAATTCCTCCAAGCTACCGCCGCCACCTTGCTCGCCGCGCCCGTCGCCCGGGCCATCGAGCCGCTGGGCCGCACGGGCAAGGCCCGTCTGCTGCTCAGTCTCGCTGCTTATTCGTTCCGCGAGTATTTCACCGGCGAACTCCAGCGCGGCGCGGGCAAGGCCGTCCCCGCCGGACAGGCGATGGACATGTTCAAGTTCATCGACTTCTGCGCCGCGCACGGGTGCGAGGGCACGGAGTTGACGAGCTATTTTTTCCCAAAGGCGTTGGCGACGGATTATCTCGTGCAAATCCGCCGCCACGCGTTCGTCAAGGGCGTGGCCATCAGCGGCACGGCCATCGGCAACAACTTCTCGCATCCCAAAGGCGAGAAGCGCGATGCCGAGATCGCGCTGACGAAGCAATGGATCGACCGCGCCGCCGTGCTGGGCACGTCGCACGTGCGCGTGTTTGCCGGGCAGACGAAGGAACTGTCGCGCGAGGATGCGGACAAACTCGTAATCGCCGCACTGGAGGAGTGCAGCGATTACGCCGGACAGAAGGGGATTTTCCTCGGCATCGAAAACCATGACGCCATCGGCAGCGCCGAGCATTTGCTCAAGCTCATCAAGCAGGTCAACAGCCGCTGGCTCGGCGTCAATCTGGATTCGGGAAACTTCCGCACGGAAAATCCTTACGACGACTTCGAGAAGATCGCGCCCTACGCCGTAAACGTGCAGATGAAGACGGAGATTCACCGGCTGGGCGCGAAGGAATCCGAGCCGGCTGATCTCGCGCGCAAGGTGAAGATTCTGCGCGACGCTCGTTATCAGGGCTACATCGCGCTGGAATTCGAGGCGAAGGCCAACCCGTATGAAGCCGTGCCGCCGGTGCTCAAGCGGATGAAGGAATTGTTCGCCGCGTGAAGCGTTGCCGGTCCGCGACTACGGCAGGAGAATCCCCGCGATGGCCGCATTCAGCAGCGTGGCGGTGAAACCGACGAAGAGCGCCTTCAAGCCGAGCCGCGCCAGATCGTGCCGGCGATCGGGGGCCAGCGCGCCGATGCCGCCGAGCTGGATGCCCACCGAGGCAAAGTTCGCAAAGCCCGTCAGTGCGAAGGCGGTGAGTTGATACGAACGGTCGGTCATGAAGTGATCCTTGAGCTTCCATCCTTTCATGGTGAGGTAGGCGACATGCTCGTTCATCGCCAGCTTCGTGCCAAGCAGCGTGCCGACTTTGGCAATATCAGCCTCCTCGACGCCCATGAGAAACGCCGCCGGCGAGAAGATCATGCCGAAGATTTTTTGCAGCGAGAGGTCGTGAGCGACGATTGAGATCAGCTTGTCAAACATCGCCACAAACGCGATGAACACGATCAGCATTGCGGCGACGTTCAACGCGAGCTTCAGTCCGTCACTCGTGCCGGACGCGGCGGCGTCAATGCCGTTCACATAGGGCGATTTTCCCGCGTGACCGTGGACGGTCCCGGCCGTCTCTGGCTGGCTCAGTTCCGGCATGAACAATTTTGCGAGGTAAAGGCTGCACGGACACGCCATGATGCAAGTCGTGAGCACGGCGACGGGATCGGCCCCGTAGCCAATATAGATGACCATCATACCACCGGAGATGTGCGCCATGCCGCTGGCCATCAGCACGAAGAGTTCAGAGTTCGTCATGCGCGGCACGTAGGGCTTCACGATGAGCGGCGCCTCGGTCTGGCCCATGAAAACGTTGGCTGATACGGAGAGCGTCTCCGCACCGCTCGTGCCCATCAGGTGGACCATGACGCGCGCCATAAGCTGCACGATTTTCTGTAGAACGCCGTAGTGATAAAGCACGGTGAAAAAAGCGGAGATGAAAAGGATCGGCGGCAACGCCTTGAAGGCGAAGATGAACAGGAACTCCTTGCCTTGATTCAGCGCCAGATCGCCTGGCACCGCGAGATTACCAAAGACGAATTTGGCACCTGCATCCGAAAACTCAATGAAGCTGACAACGACGACCTTGGCGGCGTTGAACGCCTTGTTCACGGCCTCCACTTTCAACACGAGCAAGGCCAGTATGACTTGCAACGCCACGCCCCAGCCGATGGTCCGCCAGTTCACCGCGCGGAGATTAGAGGAAAACATCGCGACCAGGCCAAAGAAGCAAAACACGCCCGCGCCCGCTTGACCGCGCGGGCCGATGGCTTCGCGCAACGCATACGCCGCAAGGCCCAGCGCCAGGACTGCACCACCGATGCCAAGCCGCCACGCGATCGGCGTGGGCGGATACAGCGCTGGCGGAGGCTGCTGCAAATCGGGGACCGGGGCGGGCTCCGGCGAATCGGGTAGTTGCATGCGTGGTAAATTTTGCGCGTTGATGCCACAATGCGCAAAGCCCGGACAGTGAAAACTTCGTCACGCACGCGGTCCCGGCCTCGCCGTGGAACCGAACGAAGCACGGGACGATCCGCACAAAGAGCCATCGGCTCTCTGAAAGCTCGCCGCCTGAAGCCGTCACTCCGTGCGTGATTTCGCGAACGAAGCCTTGAGTCAGCTCCGCCTTCCCCTCATCGTCGCAGCCCAACGCACCGCATGGCCACAGACCCTCCCGCTTCGCCACTCGACCGCGCGCGCCGCAAGGCCTACTGGCGGCTGCTGCCGCTGCTCTTCGCCTGCTATGTCATTGCCTACGTGGACCGAGCGAACGTGTCCATCGCCAAGCTCACGATGACGAAGGATTTGCCGGGCTTTGACAACGCGGTGATCGGGCTTGGGGCGGGAATGTTTTTCCTTGGCTACTTCCTGCTGGAGATTCCCGGCACGTTGATCGTCGAGCGCTGGAGCGCGCGGAAATGGATCAGCCGCATCATGATCTCGTGGGGCATCGTGGCGGCACTGACGGCGTTTGTTCATTTTCGGATTCCCGGCTTCACGCAATTCGCCGAGTTCGTGATCAAATGCCTGGTTCCGGTCCTGAAGTTCGTGGCGCAAGTCAATGCCGAGTGGATTCCGGACGCGATACAACGTTGGATATCGGATGTAGCGGGAGGATTCGCGACCCAACTTGAAGGCCCCAATGGCCTCACCGTGTTCCAATTCTATCAGGTTCGCTTTTTACTTGGGCTGATGGAAGCGGGCTTCTTCCCCGGCATCATCGTCTATCTTACCCACTGGTTTGCCAGCCGCGACCGCGCCAAGGCCCTGGCCTACTTCCTCGTGGCCACCCCCTTCGCGCAGATCATGAGCCCGAAGATTTCCAATGCGCTGCTGGCGATTGGCACCAGTGAAACGGTCAAGGGTGTGACCGTGCAGCACCCTCACTTTTTCGGCCTCGCCGGCTGGCAATGCGTTTACATCTTCTGGGGCATCCCCGCCGTGGTGCTGGGCATCGTTGTGCTGTTTGCGATGACGGACCGGCCGAAGGATGCAAAGTGGCTCACCGCCGAGGAACGCGACGCGTTGGAGGCAGAGCTGGAGCGCGAGCGCGCCGACCGGGCCAAAGGCCACCGGATGACCGTGCTGGAAGCGTTGCGTCATCCGAAGGTGCTCCTGCTCGCGCTGGCCTACTTCTGCACCGTCACGGGCAGCTACGGCATCGAGTTCTTTTTGCCGAGCATTCTGCGGGACTGGTATGGGATAGATTTCAACAAGCTGACCTGGCTCGTGATGCTGCCGCCGTTGGTCGCGTTGGGCAGCCAGCTCTTCGCCGGCTGGAGTTCCGACCGGATGAAGGAGCGGCGTTACCATGCCGTGGTGCCGATCCTCATCGGGGCGAGTGCCATCGGCCTGGCACCGTTCACGCGCGGGGAACTGTGGCTGACCGTCGTGTGCTTCATGGTGGCGTTCGCGGGATTCAAAGCCTACATGCCGGCCTTCTGGTCGCTGCCCAGCCTCTTCCTCACCGAGGCGGCGGCGGCGGGGAGCATCGGGCTCATCAACTCCGTGGGCAACCTCGGCGGCTTCCTCGGCCCGACGGTGCTGGGCGCAGTGGAGAAGAGCACCGGCTCCTTCGTGGGCGGGCTCTACTTCCTGTGCCTCTCGATGAGCATCTCGGCGACGATCATTTTCTTCCTGGGGCTGGGGCACCGGGAGAAGACGTCGAAATAGCGCCCACGCAGCTTCGGAACCAAACGACGGCGATTGTTAGTTTGAATTCAGTCCCCAAGATTTCATCCAAGCAACGCGCGACGCTGTCGCGTTAACTAGCATGCGACCACCGCGCAATCCGGAACGCCGTAGTGGGTTTACACTCATCGAACTACTCGTGGTCATCGCGATTATCGCGATTCTGGCTGGAATGCTCTTGCCAGCGCTTTCGAAGGCCAAGGCCAAGGCACAAGGCACAGCCTGTTTTAATCAAGTAAAGCAGTTTGCCATCGCTTCCACGCTTTACCCGGCTGACAACGATGACCGACTCATGTTTGCGTGGATTTCTCAGACCTATAACGCCGCTGCACCTCCCTACAATGTCAACACGATGGGATATGGGGCTTGTAATGGCATGTCCATGGTGAGTCCCTACCTCGGCGGCCTCAAAAGCTTTACTTGCGTGAGTTTCCCCAAGGAAGACCTCTTCGTCCCCGGACTTGGCAATGTGCAGCGAGGCAAACTTGTCCCAGTCTTAGATTCGACCAGTTTTGGGTTTTCATGGATCACCACTCCACAGTTTCGGGTAAATCCGTATCTCGGCATTGTTGGGGTCGGCCCCGGAACGCTTGGCGGAAATCCCACCAGCGCGAATGGTGGCACGTTCAACAACGGACTCCACCGCGCGTGGCGTTTGACCGGTATGCAGCATCCTTCCGATTTGGTTTTCGCCTATGATTGTTCGGACAGTCGTCCCTATGGGAACACGCCCGGCGGAGCCAACGCCACTTACATTGGCTCGGGCGATCGGAACGATCCAACCAAATACGGTCCGAACGGTTGGACCTTCCCAAACATCGGACTTAACCACTCAAAAAAAGCAGGGGTATCCTTCTTCGACGGACACGCCGAACAGGGAGGTCTCGACAGTCCTTTCCTCTTCAATGATCTCACTGACAGCCACTGGATGCTCAACCAGTAAACTTCTTCGCCTCGGACAAGGTTACTGGTGAGCATTCAAAGAAGCTCAGAGGCCACGATCCTAAACCCGCGAGCGATTCCGATGACGGCCGAGAATAGCCTCACGGAGTCTTCGTGACGGCGTAAACCCGCTCAAACCATTGCGCGGGCGTTTCCTTACCGCTGGCCACCGGCTTGGGGGGCACTCGATTCGCGATCGCCACACGGACGACGCCTTGATTGACCAATGCGTCGAGCGTGGGTGAGGCCCCGGTAACCGCGATCAGCTTGGCACTGCTGCCCTTGAGTGCTGCCACATCGGGCGGATTCAGGGCCTGGGGGAAATTGACGAACAACACCACCGCACTCGCTCCCGTGCCGAACCCGGCGAGCTGCGCCGCTCGCCCCTCGGGCCAGAACCGGGGATCACCGGACATGTCGCGCTTGAGCTCCTTCACTTCCTTGAGGGTCACGCCCTTGCTCTTGGCCAGCCCCGCCTTGAGCCCTTTGATTTGCGCCTCGTTGGCCGGATTCTGCATTCCCTCGATCACCTCGACCACCGCGACGACCGTGCCTTGGTTGCCCAAGAGTTTTGCCGTTTCCTCCCCCGCCACGGAGCCCAGATACTCAAAGGGCTTGGCGTTCATTTTGGAGGACCCGTCGGACTGGGAAATAATCAGCCGAATGGTGCCTCCGGCAATGGCCAGAACGGCGATGATCGCGATGATGAGTGATTTTTTGTCCATAGGTTAACGAAGCCGAGAATTCATGTGGCAAGAAACGAACCAATCTTCGGCGGGGTTGTCACGACTATAAATGTGTTCAGCGCCCCCAACGCAAACAGGCAAATCCAGGTCAATATTTCAAATCCCAGTTGTTGTCGTTGGCCGTGCCGGTGGGGATGCCACCAAACGTGATGGGGCTGGTCTTGGGCACTAGTTCAACTGAGCCGTCCATAAAAACAATGCCCGTCCGCTTGCCGTGTGGAATACCGATGTTGGGCATGCAATACCCGCCGACGCTGTAGTTCATCGGATCACTGGGATCACCACTGGCACCCCCGGTATAAGATGAGCCGGTTACCGTGTAATTTCCGGGCGTCAGGGAATACGCATAGTGAACCATGCAGCCCGCATTCGCCGTCGTCATGGATGCGGTGTCGTAGGCAAAGACTTTGTCCTTGGGGTTGTTGACGGCCGTCATTTTGAAGGCGCCTGGAAAAGTGGTGCCGGGCGCCCCCCAGCCATAGCCAAGACTGCTCAAATAGGGATTCAGCCGTAACGCTGGTTCGCAACATACTTGATGTTGCCCGAGGTAAAGACGGTCGTCGGTTGGTAGTTGGGATTGGTGTGTTCCTGCGCGGGACAATCGTAGTTGCTGTTGCCGGTGACACCGACCGGGTTCTGCCCGGCCACCAGTGTCGGCGTGGGAGGCGGCACCGCCAGAAAGGGAGATAGCAATGACCCGCCGCCATTGGCGTTGTAGTAAGGTTGACCAGTGCTGGGCAGCGCCCCTTGTCCCCATGCGTAAGGCAAACGATCATCACCCTCACCCGCGTAGAGCTGCACCGAGAGGCCCCACTGTTTTTGATTATTGATGCAGACAGAGCCCTGGCCTTTCTTCTTCGCGCTGGCCAGCGCAGGCAACAGCATCCCGGCCAAAATCGCAATGATGGCGATGACGACGAGCAGTTCGATCAGGGTGAAGCCCGTGCGGGAAGCACGCCGGGCGTCGTAGTCGTTACGAGCTTTTATGGACGGGGTCTGATGCTGTCCCTAGCTGACGCGCCGTCGGCAAGGTCATTCACCCAGATTTCTTCGCCGACTTCACCGCTTCGTCCGGGGATCAGCGAAAAGAATTGGCAGCAGAGGCCAAGCGACGATGAGAGGTGAACCGAGATGTCTTTCGTGCCTACCACCCGCCACGCGATGGTTGAAAACCGCTGGCGCGGGGCACCGATTCAGAGCGGGCGCAGGGCGGCGCGGCAGGGAGCACCGTCGGCACCAACGATTTTCAAGGGCAGGCAGGCCAGTTCGTATTTGCCGGGTTTGATCTTCGCCAGGTTCAGGCCCTCGATAATCCAAATAGGCTGCCTGGCCCCGAGCATGATCTGGTGGCACTCCACGCCGTCCTTGTTGTAGCCGCCGACGCTGAGGTAATCCACACCCACGGTCATCACGCCGCAGTCCACGAGGTATTGCGCGGTGTCGGCGGGAATGTAGATGAAGTGTTCGTCGAAGACGGCGGTTTTGGCCAGCTTCCAGCTCCTGGTGGAGTTGCGCGTTTTGAAGAGGACGCGTTCGCCGCGCTTGAGTTTGTGCGGCTTGAGTTCCGCCACGGTAATGGCGGTTTTATCTTTCAACTCGATGACGCGGCAGGGGCCGAGCACGGCATCGAGGGGGAGCGTTTCCATGGTCTTGCCGTTGGCGACGAAATGTCGCGGGGCATCCATGTGGGTGCCGGTGTGGGCGCTGAGGGAAAGCGTGGTGAGGTTACAGGGAATGGTCTTGCCGGGCTGGCCCGGGATAGGATCGCCCAACTTCACATGCAAACCCACCCGGCAGACGGGATCACCGGGCCATTGCACCATGCCGTCGCGCATTTCCACCGAGATGTCGATCCAGTTTTTCGCCATAATTTTCCGGGAGGATGATTCGGCGGCGGGTGCGAAGGAAGGAGATTTCTCCCGGCGCAGCGGGGCGGGTGCGGTCGCCCCGCCCGCGCCCGGTCCGGTCGATGCGCGATGGCCAGCATGCCCACGATTTGGCTTCCCACAAGGGGCCACGCTGCTAGTTTTACGGGAGCAAGCCTCCTCACGGCTGTGACCGTAATGGAGCCGCCACCATCCGCGCCATGAAACTTCAAGACGAGAGCCAGACCATGTTTCTGGTGCGCTCCGGGGGTGGCGAGAGCCGGGTCATGTCAGAAGGAGATGCTGCGCGGTTGCGGGCCATCACCAATGACAAGGCCAGCGCGGCTGCTGCGATCCTCGTGGTGGACGACAGCCGAACGTTGCGGAAATTACTGGTGCACACGCTCAATGGCTTGGGCTACCCAAACATCACCGAGGCTGTGGACGGCCGCAATGCGCTGGACCTCGCCAGCCAGCGGGAGTTCGACCTGATCTTGCTGGACATCGAGATGCCGGTGATGGACGGGTTCGAGGTGTTGCAACACCTGAAGAGCGACGCCGTGCTGCGCGACCTGCCGGTCATCGTGATCTCGGGCCAGGAGCAAATGGAGGGCGCAGTCCGCGCCATCGAAATGGGGGCGGAAGATTATCTGCCCAAGCCGTATAACCCCGTGCTGCTGCGGGCGCGGGTGACTTCCTCGCTGGAGAAAAAGCGGCTGCGCGATCTCGACCGGATGCGCCTGACGGAGTTGCAGCTCGAAAAGGAAATGCTGCAGATCGAGAAGGAAAAATCCGAACGGCTGCTGCTCAACATTCTCCCGCGCGCCATCGCCGATCGGCTCAAGGGTGGCGAGAAAACCATCGCCGAGACCTATCAATCCGTCACGGTCCTGTTCGCCGACCTCGTGGGCTTCACGAACCTTTCCCGGCACACGGACGCCAGCGAGATCGTGGACATGCTCAACCAGATCTTCACCAAGTTCGACCACTTGGTGGAGCGTCACGGCCTGGAAAAAATCAAGACCATCGGAGACAGCTATATGGTCGTCGGCGGCCTGCCCGTGGTCCGGCAGAACCACGCCCAAGTGGTGGCATCCCTGGCTCTGGAAATGATCGAGGCCATCTCGGAATTGAATGTGGAGACGAGCGCGGAGCGCGCCATCCGCATCGGCATCAACACCGGCCCGGTGGTCGCCGGCATCATCGGGCGGAAGAAATTCAGCTATGACCTCTGGGGTTCCACGGTGAACTTGGCGGCCCGGCTGGAGTCTGGCGGCTTGCCCGGCCGGATCCATGTGTCGCAAACCACCTACGAGGAATTGTGCGGCCAGTTTACGTTCACCGAGCGAGGCGTGATTCACGCCAAGGGCGTGGGGGACATCACGACCTACTTCCTCAACGGGCCGCGCGGTTAAGCGGACGCGGCGGCGCGATACGGTAGAACGACGACCGCTCCAGGTGGACCACCTCGTAGGCTTCATCCACATGCAGCGTCGTCTCCGCAGCCCCGAGCAGCAGGTAGCCGTCGGGCTTGAGGTAACCGCGAGTTTTTTCCAACACCCGGCGCTTGGCCGCCGGGCCGAAGTAGATCAGCACGTTTCGCAGCAGGATCAAGTCGAACTCCGGCAAACTTCCCCACGGGCCAGCGAGGTTGAACTGGCGGAACTCCACCGTGCGCCGCACTTCCTCCCGGAGGAGAAAACCATCGGCATCTTCCTGAAAATAGCGAGCCAGCAGCGGAGCCGACAGCCCGCGCGCCGCCTCCGCCCGGTTATAACGGCCCGTCCGGGCGCGTCCGAGCACGGACTCGCACAAATCTGTGGCGATGATTTTGACATCCCAGTGGGCGAGACTGGGAAAATGTTCCCGGAGCAGAATGGCCAGGCTGTAGGGCTCCTGCCCCGTCGAGGAAGCCGCCGACCAGATGGTGAGCCGTCGCGCCTGGGACCGGCGAGCAATCAACTCCGGCAGGATCACCTTGCGCAGCGCTTCAAAGGGATGACCGTCCCGAAAGAACGAGGTCTCCTGCGTCGTCATCGCCTCGACGGCTTCGCGATGGATCGCCCCCGTGACCGAGGCGCGCAACTGGTTCACCAACTGGTTGATGTTGGCATGCCCATGCTGCCGGACGACACTGGCCAGCCGGGCCTCAAACAAATACTGCTTGCCGTCCTCGACACAGATGCCCGAGTGCGTCTCCACCAACTCGCTCAAATAGCGGTAGTCGGCAGCGGTCAGAGTTGAGGCAATCATGGGTTCACGACCATCGCTCAACGCCCAATCTGGGAGTAACGGATGAACTCGTCCGCCATTTGATCCAGCGGCAACATCCGGTCAGCGAAGCCGGCCTCCCAAACCTGTCCCGGCATTCCCCAGACCACGCTCGTGGCCTCATCCTGCACCAGCACCCGGCCACCGCGCGCTCGCACCGCCTCGCAACCCCGCGTGCCATCCCTGCCCATGCCGGTCAGCACGGCCACGAGCAAATTGGGGCCAAACGTGCTGGCGGCGCTGCGGAACAAAACATCCACCGCCGGCCGGCAGGAGTTTTCCGGCGGCTGCTCGTTCAAAAACAACCGCGTCACCCCGTCCGCCTGCGCCACCGTCATATGCTTGCCTCCCGGCGCCAGATAACCGTGGCCGGGCAAGGCCTCCATGCCATCCGCCGCCTCGTGAAATTCCATCTGCGCCACGCTGGTCAATCGTTCCGCCAGCATCCGGGTGAACATGGCTGGCATGTGTTGCACGATCAACACCGGCACCGGCAGCGGGTCCGGAATTTTGGAAAAGATCTGCACCAGCGCGTTAGGCCCGCCCGTGCTCACGCCGATGCACAGCGCATGCACCGGGCGGCGACGCAAGCTCGTCACCGTCGCCGAGGGAGCCTCGATCGCCGCTGGCCGCGGGGGACGCTCCGAACGGAGCATCACGTTTTCCCCGTAAAACTTCACCCTGGGCAACAGCTCCTCCTCCAGACACTGCCAGGATTCCGACAGGTTGCTCATGTTCGCCGGCTTGGCGACACAGTCCGTGGCCCCGATCGTCAAGGCCAGCACCGTCGCCACCGCCCCGCGCTGCGTGAGCGAACTGAACATGATCACCGGCAGATTCGGATGCAGCTTCCGCAATTCGCGCAACGTCGCCAGCCCGTCCATCACCGGCATCTCGATGTCCAGCGTGATCAAATCCGGCTTGAGTTCGGGCAGCAACGCGAGCGCCTCCTGTCCATGCTTGGCCGCCCCCACCACTTCCACGGCAGCATCCTTGGCGAGCGTCATCATGATGGCTCGCCGCATCACTGGAGAATCTTCCACAACCAACACCCGAATCTTGCGCATGGGTGGAAGCTACCGAGGCCGGAAGAAGATGGAAAGCCCGCGACGCAACGTCACTCAGTTGCGGGAAACCGGCGGCGTCAAAACGGGAGCCCGCGACGCAGGGGCCACCAACGGCGCCCCATTGCTGTGCGGCGCGGATGAGGGGGCGGCGGCTTCAACCCGGAACTGATCCACCACCCGCTGCAACTCCACTGCCAGCCGGGCCAACTCGCCCGCGGCCGCCGCAGTCTGCGTGGCACCCGCCGTGGTGCTGCGCGCCGCGTCAGCGACGCTGGAAATGTTGCGCGCGATCTCGGCGCTGCCCTTGGCGGCAGGCTGAGTGTTGTTGGAAATCTCGTTCGTCGTCGCGGCCTGTTCCTCCACCGCACCGGCAATTACGGTTTGGATGTCGTTGATCTCCTTGATGATCGCGGCGATCTCCTTGATGGCGGCCACGGCGCTCTGCGCGTCGCCCTGAATGGCGCTGACCTTGCCGGCGATTTCCTCCGTGGCCAGCGCCGTCTGGCGCGCGAGCTCTTTTACTTCGTTGGCCACCACGGCGAAGCCCTTGCCCCGCTCGCCGGCACGCGCGGCCTCGATGGCTGCATTGAGCGCGAGCAGGTTCGTCTGGTCAGCGATGCCAGTGATGACCTTGATCACGTGGCCGATCTCGGCGGAACTTTCGCCCAGTTTTGTCACTGTGGCATTGGTGCGTTCGGCGACCGTGACGGCGTGCGTGGCGACCTTCGAGGCCTGGCTGGCATTGCGCGCGATCTCGCTGATGCTCGCCGTCATCTCCTCGGTGGCGGCAGCCACGGTCTGGATGTTGCGGCTGACCTGCATGGCGGACTCGGAAACGGCGCGGCCCTGCGCGGCGGTTTCCTCGGAGTTGGCGCTGACCTCGGTGCTTACGGCACTTAATTCCTGCGAAGCGCTGGAGACGGACTGCGCGTTCAGACCGATGGCCCGGATGCTCAGGCGGAGCTGTTCGACCATGAGATTCAGCGCGCGGCCGATCTGGCCAATCTCGCCGCCGCCGCCCAAATCCACACGCACCGTGAGATCGCGGCGCGAGACGCTTTCCACCAACTGCACTGCACGGTCAATGGGCTGCGTGATACTCCGGGCCACGGCCCAGGCGAAGATCACCGCCCCGACCGCCAGCAAGCAGAACACCGCCAACTGCGCCACGTTCTGGCTTTCATAGTGCTGGATGCGGGCGCGCAGCAACGTGTCGAGCTCACCGGAAGCAGCATTCCACAACGTCAGGCTCGCTGCACTCGTCTTCAGGCCCACCGACAAGAACTCATCGGGTTCCGGTAAACTGCCTTCGCCAGTGCTGCACTTTTTCAAGTGGGTCAGCACCAGCTCGGCGCTGTTTTCCAGCTCCTTCAGCGGCCCGTCCAGCTTGACGTGCAGCGCGCGGCTGCGTTCTGGCCGCGCAGCGTTTTCATTGAACACCGTCTGCAAGTCGGCGCGGAGGCCTGCGAGATCCTCCCGTAGCTGGCTCGCGAAAACAGCGAGTTGAATGCGCTCGCTCATCGTGTTGGTTTTTCGGCGTAACCCGCTCTCGGCGACCACCATCAGCTCGGCCAGCCGCTGCTGCATTTGCGGCAGCCGGACGACCGCCGCATTCATCAAGTAATTGCTGTCGAGGTCCGGATCAAGGATGTGGTTCGATGTATCGCCGACGTGAGCGATCATCGAGCGCAAGTCGCCGAGGAGGGCGGCGTGCTGTTTCGTGGAGTCGGCAATGGCCATCGTGGTCACGTGCGATTTGATGTCCAGCCAGTTGCGTTTGATGAGCGAAGGCTGGGCGGAACTCCGGTGCCGGCTGGCCAGGCCTTCATCGGTGAATTGCAGCGCGGCGCCGTGTCGGGCACCTGCAGCTTCGAGCGCCTCGAAGGCGCGATCCACCCGCGTCTGCGCGGGAGCGAGCTGGCTGGAGAGCGACGCTTCGCCGGCGGCGACACGTTGCGCAATAAGCTGATGGCGGCCCACGGCATCGAGCAATTCCACAAGCGGGCGCTGGAATTCGTTACCGACAATTTCCTTCGCGGTGAAGGCAATGATTCGGTTGACGTTGCCCACCATGAGCACGAGCAAGACAACCAGCGGGACGCCGAACGCCAATCCAATGAGGAAGAGCTTGGTGGGGATGCGGAGGGAGTGCAGCCAGGTTTTCATGAAGTCTGCGGGGGACGGACAGGTTTGCGATTTTCCACGACGATGCCGTCAATGATGCGCTGCGGATCGAGCAGGAGCAGGAGCCGGCCCGGCAGCTTGTGCACGCCGCGCAACAGCTCGCGGGCCACGCCGCGCACGGTCTCGGGCGCGGCTTCGAATGTTTCCTCGCCGAGTTCCAGCACCTCGCCGACCTGGTCCACAAGCAGGCTCACCGGCTCATCAGCGGTGCGCATGACGACGTTCATCGGCAACTTCCCCGCCGGGCGCGGGCTGAGCTCGAGGCGGCGGCGCAAATCAATGGCGGGGATGATCTGGCCGCGCAAATTCATCAGGCCCTCGACGGTGGACGGCGCCAGCGGCACGCGCGTCATCTCGCGGCAATTGGTCAGCTCGAGCACCTCGACCGCCGGCAGGCCGAACAGCAGTCCATCAACGATGAACGTGGCGAAAATTTGGGTCGCAGCCATGCGGGGTCAGGAGGTTTGCGTTTCCTCGGTTTGCAGCTCGCGCAAGATGCCCGGCACGTCCAGCAGCGCCGTGACTTCGTTTTGCACAATGGCCGAGCCAATCAGGCCGCGCCGGCCCGCCCACGGCTGCAACTTCAACGACTCGCTCACGATGTCGTGAATACGACCGACCACCAGGCCCACGCGGCGACCGCGGTCGTTCAACACCACCACGTCGTAGATGCCATGCTGTGCGACGGCGGGCAGCCGCTCGCCGGCGACAAAATCGTTCGCCCGCAGGATGGGCAGAATCTCGCCGTGGTAACGCGCCACTTCGCCGCCACCGCTCACGACGATGTCCTCCTGCGGCAGGCGTTCGAGCCGTGCGATGAGTTCGAGCGGGATGGCCATGCGCTCGCCCGCGCCGAGATCGAACAACAGCAACGACTGCTCGTTGCTCGCAGCGACCGGCGCAGCCGCAGGCTCCTCACCCAGGCCGCGATCACGGATTTTCTCCACGATGCCCGAGTGCAACGCGAGCCCTACCACGTCGAGAATCAAGGACACGCGGCCGTCGCCGAGAATCGTCCCGCCCGCGAAACACGGCACGCCCTTGAGCAGCCGGCCCAGCGGCTTCACAACGATTTCCTCCGTGTCGTGCACTTCATCCACGACGACTCCATAGTGATGCGACTCGGCCTGGAGCACGATGATATTGACCGGCGCGCGCGCGGAGCCGTTGCCGATAGGCGGCGGCGTGGAGTTCAGCTTCAATTCGTTGCCCAGAAAGACCAGCGGCAGCAGCTTGCCGCGCAACCGCACGACTGGTGCGCCGTAAATCATCTCGATGCCCGCGCCCGCCTGGTCACCATCGAGCCGCACCAACTCGACGAGGCCGGTCTGCGGGATGGCAAACTTCTCGCCGCCGCAGCTCACCAACAGCGCCGGGATGATCGCGAGCGTGAGCGGGATGCGCAGCCGCAGCGTCGTCCCCTGCCCCGGTCGGTTCTGCAAATCCAGCGTGCCGCCGATGTTCTCGATGTTGGTCTTGACGACATCCATGCCCACGCCGCGGCCGGAGACGTTGGTGGTTTTTTCCGCCGTGGAAAAGCCCGGCAGGAAAATGATTTCCAGCACCTGCCGGTCCGTGAGCCGCGCCACCTGCTCCTCGGTGAAAAGGTTTTTCTCCACCGCCTTTTTACGGATGCGGGCGAGGTCAATGCCACCGCCGTCGTCGCTGATTTCGATGACCACCTGCCCGCTCTCGTGGAAAGCGCGCATGTGCAGCCGGCCCGCAGCGGGCTTGCCCAGCTCCGCGCGGCGCGCCGGGGTCTCGATGCCGTGATCGATCGCATTGCGCACGATGTGCGTGAGCGGGTCCTTGATCGCCTCGAGGAGCGAACGGTCCAGTTCGGTGTCCTGGCCCTCGAATTCCAGGCTCACCTGCTTGGCGCATTGGTTGGCGAGATCGCGCACCAGACGCGGCATTTTGCTCCACAGGTTGCCAATGGGTTGCATGCGGGTCTTCATCACCCGCTCCTGCAATTCGCTAGTGATCTGGTTGAGCCGCTGCGTCGCCGCGATAAAGGCCGCCTCGGGCCGGCTCGCCGCGAAGGGCATGAGGCGATTGCGCGCCAGCACGAGTTCACCAACGAGATTCATCAGCTTGTCCAACTGGCCAACATCCACGCGGATGCTCGTGTCGGCAATACTCTGCGGCCGGGTCTCGCCGGTGGCTGCCGCTGGTTCAGCCGGGCCGTGGCCGCCCATGATCTTCACCTCGACCGCCGCTGGTTTAGCGGCGGGTGCGGAGTCGGTCGCGTTCGGATCGGGAGTGGTGTCCGCTGCGGTATCGACCACGGAACTGGCCTTTTGTGACGCGTGCAGCGGCTTAGGCAGGGGGGCCGGCGCGCCGGATAATCGGGCGAAGGCGTCGATCAAATCGCGATGTTCGTGCGTGGTTTCTTTGCCGGTGGCCTCCACGTGCCGGAGCACCGTGCGGATCACGTCCACCGTGTCGAGCAAGGCATCCGTCATGTCTCGCGTGAGCGCCAGCTCGCCACTGCGCAATTTACCCAGCAGTGTTTCAGCGGCGTGCGTCAACCGCTCCAAGCGGCCAAAACCGAAGAACCCACTCGTGCTCTTGACCGT
Source organism: Pseudomonadota bacterium (assembly GCA_009922615.1). GTDB lineage: Bacteria > Verrucomicrobiota > Verrucomicrobiia > Limisphaerales > SXTU01 > SXTU01. The sequence goes on along the minus strand of RFVF01000001.1, from coordinate 22,685 downwards.
ATGAAAGGTGCGAAAGATCGAAGCCAGCGTCTCGCGATCACCGGGAGTCTTTTCAAGCCGGACGAAGCTGCGGTCAAGCGCATCGAGATTCTCGGTGGTTTCAATGAGAAACTCGCGGGTTAGCTCATCCACTTGGGAAGCGGCGGTCTCGGGCGCGGCGGGCGCAACGACCGGGGCCGGGGCCTTGGCAATGGTTTTCCCATCGGCCAGCAGGTGCAGCGACTGGATGAGCTCGGTGTCGTCCCCTTTGCTTTCCGCCCCCGTGTCTTCCAGAACGCGCAACTGCGCTCGGACATTGTCAACGGTGGCGAGCAGGGTGTTGGCGATTTCCGGGTTGAGCACCAGTTTGCCTTCGCGCAGCCGACCCAGCAAATGTTCGGCGGCGTGGGCGAGCACTTCCAGCCGTTTCAAGCTGAGAAACGCGCTGCTGCTCTTCATCGTGTGCATCACGCGGAAGATGGAAGCGAGTGTCTCCCGGTCGCCGGGAGCGTGCTCCAGCTTGACAAAATCCTGATCGAGCCGGTCGAGGTTCTCGTGGCTCTCGATCAGAAATTCTTTGACGATGTCACCCAGTGATTCCATGTCGCAACTCCGCACTCAACGAAGCCCGCCGCAGTTAATTTCAAGTCCATCCCCCGCGCCCCCGCCCAAAACTTCCACGCCCATCAGCGATGCTCGACGGTTTCGGCCACGGACACCCCGTTGCCCGAGACAGCCGCCGGGGAAGCTGCGACCGAGGCGGCCACGGGAACGGCGGCCAAGGCGCTGTTGCTCCGCGAACCGCCGGCCAGGCTGCGCAGGCGGGCCACCGCCTCATCAAGCCGTGCGACCTCGTCGTGCAACGCCCGCACGGCCGTCAGGCTGTTGGCTGCATGGGTGGTGTTGTGCTCGGTGACTTCGCTCATGCGCCCGACGGCGTTGGTGATGCGGCTGACGCTCTTGTTTTGATCGCCCACGGCGCTGGCCACATGGGTGACGAATTCATCCACGTTCTGTGTCAGCACCGCGATGTGGTTCAACGCCGCCTCGATCTCGGCGGCGCGCGCGGAACTTTCATCCACGCCGATGCGCACCTCGGTGGCGCGATGGGTGAGGACGCGGATACTTTCGACCATGCGAGAGCTGACGCGCACGCCCACCTCACCGCGTTCGACCATGTCCTTGATGCGCACTCCAATGTCGCGCGCGGCCACGCCGCTGCGTTGCGCCAGGGACTTCACCTCGGCGGCGACCACGGCAAAGCTGCGCCCTGCCTCACCGGCGCGAGCGGCTTCGACAGTCGCATTCAGAGCAAGAATCGTGGTTTGCGCGGCCATCTGGTCAACGGTGGAGACAAACTTGGCGACTTCACGGCTGGCCGACTGGATGGAATCGACGGCCGCTTGCAGCTCGCCTGCGGAAGCAGACAGGTTGCTGGTGACAGCGCTCATCTCGGCATTGGTGTCCTTGATGGCCTTCATCGCAGCGGCCATTTCGGTGGTGCTGGCGGCGGCGGTGGTGGTGGCGCTGCGGGCCTCGCGCGCAAGTTTTTCGGCATGCTGGCTTTGCTCGGCGGTCTTGTCGGCGATGGCCGCGAGTCCGGCCAGCGTGTTGCGCGTGTCACGCAAGGCGATGCTCTGTTCCCCCGCGCCGTGTGACACGGAGGCGCTCACCGTGTTGAGCGCGACCGCCTGGCCGGCCACGTGGCGGATGCTTTCGTTGATGGAGGCGGTGACCGAGCTGAGGCGCCGGGTGGCGAACCCAATGATCAAAGTGGCTACCAGCAGACTGACGAACAGGGTGGTGTAGAGGGTATTTCGGATTCCTTCTTCGGCCCCGGACACGGATTTGAGAATGCCGGTGGCGGCAAGGTCGCTGTTCAATTTACCCGCCGCCACCTCGGCGCGCGCGGCGTTGATCAAGTTCTCAAACGCGGGGACCAAACGGGTGACGTTCAACTCCATGGCCTCTTGGGCCTTGCCATCATTGCTGAGTTTCAGCAACTGCTTTATGATGCCCGAGTATTCGGTGCGCGCCGCGTCCAGCTTGTCAAAGCGTTGTTTGGCGGAGTCGCCGCGGACGGTGCGCTCGTATTCGTGAAAGCGGGCGGACAGCTCGGTGAGGTTGTCGTTGATGCGAACGCCAAATTCCGCCCGCTGGTCCTCGTTGACGGAGAGGAGGTTCTTCAGCACGAGCATGCCCGTTTCGTGGGCGATGGTCTCGATGCGCCCGCTCAGGAAAATACCGGGCAGGGCTTCCTGGTTGATGCGGCTGGCATGGGTGTTGATTTCCTTGAGCTTCTCCTTGGCTTGGAAGCCGAGCCAGTAGGTGAGCGCCAGCGTGATGATGAAACCCGCCGCGATGTATGTGCGAAGTGTGAGAGAGCGCATCGGACTTTAACGCAACCGCAAACTGCCACAACCAACCCAACGGCGAACGCACCAGCGAAGCCCGGCGCTACTTGCAACTGAGCGCGTAGCCTGCGTCGCCCGGCACCTTGCCGTCAATCTTCAAGACTTTCACCGAGTCGTCAGCCTCGTCGCCCTTCACGTAGCCGAGGGCACCCGGGCTTTCGCTGACAAACCTGAGAACGGCGCGCCCATTGGCCAGAGCCCGGGGGGCACTGGCCACCGCGCCCGTGAAGGTGGCCTGCAGGAAATACTTGTTAAACTCGCCGTCGCTCATCTTGAAGACGTGCTGCAAGGCCGCCTCCCGCTCCGGCCGGCCGGCCTCCTGCATCACGAGCACAAGTTTGGTGCCATCGGGGGCCTTGCTCTTCTCGGCCTTGAAAAACTTGGCGAGCTCGGCGCTCGTGATGTCGCTGAGACTGCTGTTCTTGTTGACCACGATGGCCAGGTGTTGCGCCTTGTCAGCCGCTTGGACACTAAATCCGGCGACGAGCAGGCTGACAGCGAGCGAAAGGAAGCGTGTGTGCATGACGGCTAGTTAGAAGGTGAAGGCAATCTGTGCGGTGAACATGCTGTCCCAGCCCTTGACGGTGGTCAGTGTGCCACCATTGAGGGTGTAAAACGCTGCGTCAGGGGCCAAGCTGTTATGGATGAGGTCGTATTGCACTTTGAACGCCGCGAGGGTGGAAAAATCCCAACGGAGCCCGACGCCAGGACCGTAGTGCAACCCGGCTGCGCCCACAAACGGCCACGCCCGGTCGGCGTTGAGCGCATGCACATACGAGAACCGGGTGTAAGGCGTGAGTGAGTCAATCTTGTAAGCCAGTTGAGCAAAGCCGGCGGGAGTCAGATGGGCAACATCCCCGGCGCTTTTGTGTCGCACCAAATAGCCTTCGCTGAGGTATTCCCACGGGCCGTGCTTGTAAACCGCGTGCGCATGAAACATCAGTTCATCGGTCCGCCCGACGGCATTGAGAAACGGCGTTCCGGCGGCAGCGGTCGTGTTGGAGATCGGCAGCAGCGTATCGTGATAGACGCCAGCCCCCACCTGCAAACCGGGGATCGCTTCGGGCCGGGCGATGAACGCTAGGTTGACAGCTTTGTATTTGTCCACGTCACCGACGTTTTGCACGGTGCCAGGGTCGGCTTCGTTGTAGGCCCGGCCATTGCCCACCTCCAAGATGTATCCCAACCCGACGCTGCCCGAGGGGATGTCGCCGTGAAAATGCACGCCCACGTTGTGCGCCGGAATGATGCCACCACCATCCTCGAAATCCAGCATCGTAGGCCGCCCCACCGCAGTCTGAAACCATGTGCCGTGGTGATACGCGGTGTTGTAATAGCCGACCGCCGTGTGATACCGGCCAACGTCCATGTTGAAGTAGTCGTTGAACCGCCACTGGAACAATAACCGTTCCAGATCGATGCCCATCTTGTTGTCCGAACCGGCTTCCATCACGACCTCGCTCAAAATGGACATGGACTCGTTGATCCGCGACGTAAGGAAGAAGTCAAGCTGGCCCAGTGTGAAAGTGTCCTTCACGGATCGCTTGCCAGTATTGTCCTGCGCGTTGCGAGCGGTGAAATCAATGTTTCCAAAGCCGTGAAAGCTCAACCTCGGAAACGCCTCCGCCTTGGCGGATTCCGCCGAGCCCGCCGCATCTCCGTTGCGCGCCAACTCGCTCTTGAGCCGCTTGATCTCAGCGTCCTGCGCGTCGAGCCGCTTGAGCATTTGCTGCACAAACGCGGGATCATAGGTGGCCGGCGCCGCGCTTTGCGCCAGCGCGCCGGGCGCGGCGCACGCGAGCACCAAGGCGGCGAGCGGACCGCCCAAGCGAGTTGAAGACTGCTCCCATTGGGTCGAAGGCTTGGTCAATTGGATCACGCGGTGAATACTCCATTTATGGTATGAGCGAGACAAGTTCTTTTTGGAGGCCCAGTCGGGGGTCGGCGCTCCCGCCTGCGGGTGCGTCCAGCCGGTGCCAAGACGGATGCGGATTGGACTTTCGTGCTTTCCTCTGGCTAACTCTGCGATCATGCAACGTATCCTCCGTGACCAAGCCCGCAAGTTCGCGCTCGACGGGCGCGAGGAACCCCAGCTTCGCGTCCAGCCGGGCGAGTCTTTTGAAATCGAGACCTGGGACGCCTCCAGCGGCTTCTTCAAGACCGAAGCCGACAAGGCCATCCCCGGCAACCGTCCCGGCTTCGACCGCACCCCCGCCATGGCCAACCCGGTCGGCGGGCCCGTGTTCGTCGAGGGCGCCGAGCGGGGCGACACGTTGGTGGTGCACATTGAGGACATCCTCGTGGCGGATTACTCGTGGGTGGCCATCGGACCGAAGCGCGGGCCGTTGGGCGAGTCCACACGCTGGCCGGAGTTGTCAGGCGAATACACGACCAAGATTTTTCGCCACACGCCCGGCCCGAGCGGCACGCTGCGCGATGGGACGGTGCATTTCAGCGACCGCATCTCGTGGCCGATCACCCCGTTCATCGGCACGCTCGGCACCGCGCCGGACCGCGAGGTCTGCACTAGCATTGACGGGCAGGGCGAGTGGGGCGGCAACCTCGACATCCGCGACGTGACCGTCGGCAACAAGATATTCCTGCCCGTGCATCACGCCGGTGCGAAGTTCTATCTGGGCGATGTCCACGCCAGCCAGGGCGATACGGAATTCACCGGCACGGCGGCGGAGACATGCTCGACGGTGCGGCTGCGCTTCGAGGTGTTGAAGGGGAAGAAAACGCCCTGGATGCGCATCGAGAAACCCGACGCACTCATCGCGATCCACGCGGCCAAGCCGTTGGAGGAGGCGGTGAAGACGGCGACGTTCCACTTGATGGACTGGCTGATCCGGGAGCACAACTTCACGCCGACCGATGCCTACTGCCTCGTCAGCACCTGCCCGGACTTCCGCATCAACGTGTATCAGATGTGCAACATCGGGAAGCTCGCCTACGTGGCCGGCGCGGAGATTCCGAAGAAATATCTTTAGCCGCGAGAGCGCGCAGAGAACTCAAAGCGGAAGCTTCCAACATCGAACGCTGAACGTTCAACCGGCGCGTGTTCGCTGCCTCTCTGGACGTTGAAAGTTGGGCGTTGAGCGTTGGATGTTTCCCTTTGCTTCCTCTTTGGGCTCTCTGCGCCCTTTCGCGGCAAACACTTCCGCCTCAACTCCGTTTCGCCATCGCCGCGCGGGCTTGTTCCAGAATCTTGCGCTCACGATCGGTCAGGCTGTGGATGCCGTGGGCGGAAATCTTGTCGAGGATGGGGTCCACTTCCCGGCTGATGAAGTCGCCGGAGGATGGCTCGCCAGCCTTCGCGGGACGGCTTAGTTCAATGCTGGTTCCGCCATTGCTGCGGCTGGGCTCAAAGGTGCGGGACGGACGGTTTCGCCGCGATGGCAACACGGCCTCCCAGTTGAACAGTTTGGCCAAGGGAAAATCATCGCTGGCACCCAGCGCGCGGCGCGCGTAGCCGATGCCAAAGAGCAGGCCGCCAAGATGGGCCGCGCCGGAAACGCCCCCGAAGGGAAAGATGATGCCGAACAGGGCCATGCCCAGCAGAAACCAAAGCACCACGCTGGCGCGCAAGCGCACGGGGAAAAACAAAAACACAAAACACATCTCACGCCAGGGGTTCAACGTAGCGTAGGCCCCCAGCAGCGCCAGCACGCCGCCGGAGGCACCGATGACGCCCACGGAAGTCTGATGCGGCAGGTAGGTGGTCGCCAGATGCACGAGCCCGCCGAGCGTGCCGCCGAGAAAGAACAGCCGAAGCAGATGGCGCGGGCCGTAGTTCTCCTCGATCACGACGCCCATGAAGTAGAGCCCCACGCTGTTGAAGAGCACGTGCATCGGCCACGGGCACTCGTGGACGAATTGAAACGTGAGCAGCCGCCAGATTTCGCCGTGAAACAGTTCCTCGCGCCGCAGGGCCAGCACGTCCGCCAAATTAAACCGGCCCAGCAGCAGGAAACACTGCACGAAGAAGAGCCCCACGATCGCCGCGATCAGGTAAAACGTGATGGTCCGCCGGAAGGAACCTTCCGTGGAGCGCATGTAATCCCGGTCGTCGAGCACGGCGCGGAACCTAACGGCGGACACCACGCATTTCAACGGAGGATTTCCTCGCGCTCGCTCCGCTGGAATTGTTTTGCCGAGGTCAACGGAGGGCCATCCCTTGGCAAGCTCAGTGTAGTCGGTTTCCCCGTCCGGCCTAGGCTGCCACCATGAAAGTCAAACCTACAGGCGATGGCGTGGTGGTGGAACTCACGGCGAAGGAGTCCGGCCTGCCCGGCAAGGCCGCTTCGCCCTTTTGCATCGAGCGAATCCTCGTGCCGGTGGATTTCTCGGAATGTTCGCGCAAGGCGTTGCGCTACGCGATCCCGTTTGCCAAGCAGTTCGGCGCGAGCCTCACGCTACTGTTTGTCACGCAGGTCAATTACGCGGTCGGCGAGTTTGGCGTGGTGGACGTGCCGCTGATGGAAGGGCAAGTCCGCGAAGCCGCCGAACAGGCGATGGACAAGCTCCTCAAGGAGGAGATCGGCGACGCTGTCCCGGCGACGAAGCAGACCCGCATCGGTCGGCCCGCCTCGGAAATCGCCGCCGCTGCGAAGGAACTGAACGCCGATCTCATCATCATCTCGACCCACGGTCACACGGGGTTGAAGCATGTGTTCCTTGGCAGCGTGACGGAGAACGTCGCGCGCGTCGCCCCGTGCCCGGTGCTCGTGGTGCGCGAAGAGGAACACGAGTTTCTGCGCCCCTGACCGCCACTGCCGCCAACGCCATGCTTACCGTGGAACCCCCTGCCCTTCGCAAGCCCGCCGACAAAACTGTTCCGGCCCGGTTGGTCGGCACGGCTTTTGGCTCGCCGCGCGAGTTTCTGGGCAACCGCTTCGTGTATGCCGTGGTGTCGCCTCGCGCGCGCGGGCTGTCCATCGGCGTGAATCTCAACCCGGACCAGGAGTGCAACTTCGACTGTATATACTGCGAGGTGGATCGCCGGAATCGTTGCCGAGCGGCCCAACTGGATGTGGACGCGATGGCGGGAGAGTTGAGCCGCACGCTGGCAATGGTTCATTCCGGAGCGCTGGCCACGACCCCGGGATTTCAAGGATTGCCGGCCGACCTGCTGAAATTGCGGCAGGTGAATTTGAGCGGCGATGGAGAGCCGACGCTCTGCCCGGTATTCCTCGACGTGGTCCAGGCGGTTTCGCACGTCCGCGCCCGCAGCGGGCTGCCGTTCTTCAAGATCGTGCTCATCACCAACGCGACGGGCCTGAACCGCCCGGAAGTCATTGAGGGCATCCGGGGCCTGACCGGGCGCGATGAAGTGTGGGCCAAGCTCGACGCCGGCACGCAGGCCTACATGGACCGCATCAACCAGCCCACCGTGCTGCTGGACAAGGTGTTCGCCAACATCCTGTCCCTGGCGCAGCAAAGGCCCGTGGTAATCCAAAGCCTGTTTCCAATGGTGCGCGGCCAGGAGCCGCTGGAACAGGAGATCCGCGAATACAGCCAGCGCTTGAAGGAACTGAAGGAAGCGGGCGCAAAAATCTCGCTCGTGCAAATCTACTCGGCGAACCGGCCCACGCCGCGCTCGGAATGCAGCCACCTGCCCTTGCGCAGCTTGGCGCGCATTGCCCAGACGGTGCGCGCAACAACGGGCCTGCCCGTCGAAGTTTTCTAGCGGATGACGGACGCGCTTGCATTCGTGGCGGAGAGGCGGAAAACTCGCCCCATGAATCAGCCTTCCGCTTCCTCTCGCCGGGATTTCGTCGCCTTGGGCGCGCTTGCCGCCACAGGTTTTGGGATGGTGCAGGACGCCTTGAGCGCCGAGCGCAACCCCGCCATGACCGTCGCGGACAAGACGTCCTCGATCCGCATCACGGGTTTCAAAATGTGGTGGATAAATCCCGTCGTTTACATCCGCATCGACACCAACCACGGCGTCAGCGGCTGGGGTGAGATCAAGGCGATTGATCCGCGCGTCGGCATGGCGTTGATGACTTCGCTCTTCGAGCTGCTCAAGGACGAGAACCCCACGCGCATCGAGCATCTGTGGCAAAAGCTCTACCGCGCGCACCGCGACATCCGCGGCGGCCCGTTCATGGTCCACGTCATCGCGGGCATCGACATCGCGTTGTGGGACCTCGCGGGCAAGCTCTGGGGCGTGCCCGTTTACAGTTTGCTCGGTGGGCCGGTGCGTGATCGCATCCGCGTGTATCACACCAACAAGGCGCTGAAAGTCCCGCCGCACGGCATCTACGAACACGCCGGTTCACCCGCCGACATCCAGCGCATGGTGAAGGCCATTGCCGATGCGCGCGAGAAGGTCGGGCAGGACGGCGTGGTGATGTTCGACGCGCATTGCGCCGTGCCGCCCGCGACGCTCATGCAACTCGCCGGGGCGTTGAAGCCCTACGACTTGTTGTTCATCGAGGAGCCCGCTGTGCCCGGCAACATCGAGGTCTTCAAACGCCTCAAGGCCGCAATCAACATCCCGCTCGCCGCCGGTGAGCGCGACCGCACGATCTGGGGTTTCATCCCGTATTTGCAGGAGCGTTGTCTGGACATCCTCCAACCCGACTGCTGCCACACCGGAGGCATCAGCCAGATGCGCAAGATCGCCGCGCTGGCCGAGACCTACATGACGCCGCTTGCGCCGCATTGCACTGCGAGCAGTCTGGGCATTTCCGCGAGCATTCACGCGATCGCCGCGACGGCGCTCTTCCTCATTCACGAGTTCTACCCGACCAACTTCGGCTTCAATCCCCGGGGCATCGCCACCATCGACTGGCAGGTGGACAAAGAAGGCTACGTCGCGCTGCCGCAAGGTCCGGGCCTCGGTGTGGACATGGTCGAGAAGATTCTCGATGAAGAGGCCAAGAAACCGCAGACCTACAAATGGCCCGGGGCGAAGCTGAAGGACGGTTCCATTGCAGACTATTGAAGCCCCGGCCTTGCTTTCCGTCTGAACCTTCGCTGAAATCGCACCAAGCATGAAACTGACCACGTCACTGTTCACAGTCGCCGCGTTGAGCGCCGCGACTTCCTTCGCCGCCAGCAAGCCCGACTTCGCCAAGGACATCGGCCCCGTCCTCGCCAAGAACTGCATCGAATGCCACGGCCCCGACAAGCAAAAGGGCAAGCTCCGCCTCGATAGCAAGGAAGCGGCGTTCAAGGGCGGCGACAGCGGCAAGGCCGGCATCATCCCAGGCAAGGGTGCCGATAGCCGCATCTATCAGGTCGTCACGCTTCCCAAAGGCCACGACGACATCATGCCGCCTAAAGGCGAGCCACTTTCCAAGGCCACCGCCGATCTGCTCAAGGCTTGGATCGACGCCGGTGCCGATTGGCCGACAGGCCTCAAGCTGACTGCGGTAGGCGCGGCAAGCGGTGGAAAGAAGGAAGCCGACCTTGGCCCCGGGCCCAAGCCCACCGCCGCCGAGACCAAAGCCGTCGCCGAACTCGCCAAGGCTGGCATCTCCGCACGCGAAATCGCGCAGGGCAGCAACTGGCGCTACATCAACCTACGCGTCGTCGGCAAGAAGTTCGACGCGAAGGTCTGGGACCAGATCAAGGACGTGGGCAACCTCATTGAGCTGAACGCCGCCGGCGTTGAGTTGACCGACGCCGACCTCGCGAAGGTTGGCAAGCTCACCAACCTGCGCCGCCTCAACCTCGCCAACGCCACCGTGAAGGACTCCAGCCTCGCCGGCCTGAAGACTCTGGCGAACCTCGAATACCTCAACCTTGTCGGCACGCAGGTCACGGACGCCGGCCTCAAGCAGCTTGCCGGGCTAAAAAAACTCCAGAGCGTTTACCTCTTTGAGTCGAAGGTGACGGACGCTGGCGTGGACGAGTTGAAGAAGGCTCTGCCCACAGCCCGTATTGACAACGGTGCGGACCTCAAGGCCTTCGCCGCCGCGTCTGCCGCCAAGGCTGAAGCCGACAAGAAGGCCGAGGAGGCCAAGAAAGCCGAAGCCGCCGCCAAGAAGGACGAGAAGAAGCCCGACGCGCCCAAGGCCGACGAGAAGAAGGAAGAGCCGAAGAAAAAGAAGAAGAAGTAACGACGAGCTTCCAAGCAGTTTTCAACAGACGGGCCGACCACTCAGGTTGGCCCGTTTGCTTTGGCGTTCCGAAGTTCCAAACCTGTAGCGGCGCTCTGCGAGCGCCGACGAAATCGTCGGTCCTAGCCAATACCTCGGCGGTCGCAGACCGCCGCTACAGTTCTTGGCGGACGCGGTGCCACCTTCTAGGGCTCAGCCCAGCGCCTCGATAGCCGCCTTCGTCTGCGCCAGCTTCGTTTGCCAGTCGGCGAGGCGCTGCTTGTGCTCTTCCAGCACAGCGGCCGGAACCTTCTGCGCGAAGCTCGGGTTGGCGAGCTTCTGCTCAACCTTCTCGATCTCGGCTTGAATCTTCGCCAGTTCCTTCGTCAAACGCGCGCGCTCGACTTCCACGTCCACGAGTCCATCGAGTGGCAGGTAAAGCTCCCCGAGCTTCGTGAGCGCGGTGGGCGTGCCTTTCTTGGGCGCGAAGTTCGGGTCGAGGTCGAGCGACTCGGCGCTGAGCAAGAGGCGCAGCACCTCGGCCTCGCCGGGCGCGAGATTGCCGGCGGGCTTGAGGGTGAACTTGCCCTTTTTGCCTGCGCCGATGTTGAACTGCGTCTTGAGATTACGGCCCTGCGTGACGAGCTCGAACTTCACGTTCGCGAACGTCTCCACGGTGTCGTCAAGGCCCCAGGCTTCCTTCTCCTCGGCGGAAAGCGGCTTGGGCCAACGGGCGAACATGATGGTCTTGCCGCCCTGTTCCTCCGGCATGTCGGCGGAGTAACCCATCCCGTGCCACAGCTCCTCGGTGATGAACGGCAGCAACGGGTGGAACATCCGCAGCAAGTGCGAGAGGACGAAGTCGATGACGGCGACTTTGTTCGCCTTGAGCGCGGCGTCTTCGCCGAAGAACGCAGCCTTGCTCGCCTCCACATACCAGTCGCAATACTCGCTCCAGAAGAAGCGGTAGAGCGATTGCACGGCGGTGGCGAAGTTGTAGCTCGCGAGCGCGTCGCTGACCTCGCGGATGGCCTGGTCGAGGCGGAGGAGAATCCAGCGGTCGTCGCTAGAGAGCAGCGCGGCGTTGATTTCGCCCTGCACCTCGCCGCCCTGCATTTGGCGGAAGCGGCAGGCGTTCCAGAGCTTGTTGCAGAAGTTGCGGCCGAGCTCGACGTCCTTTTCATCGAACAACACGTCCTGGCCGAGCGGCGCGCTGCGCATGGTGCCGAAGCGGAGCGCGTCGGCGCCGTAACGGGCGATGAGGTCGAGCGGGTCGGGCGAGTTGCCGAGCGTCTTCGACATCTTGCGGCCCTGCTTGTCGCGGATGATGCCGGTGAAATAGACGTTCTTGAACGGCAGGTCGCCCATGTATTCGTAGCCCGCCATGATCATGCGCGCGACCCAGAAGAAAATGATGTCCGGCCCAGTGACGAGGTCGGTGGTGGGGTAGAAGGCGCGGAGGGTTGCGGCGTTGGCGTCGCTGGCCTTCTCGCCGGTCCAGCCCATCGTGGCGAACGGCCAGAGCCAGGAGCTGAACCAAGTGTCAAGCACGTCGGGGTCTTGGGTGAAGCCACAGCTCTCGAAGTTCTTGATCAGCGCGGGCGAAAGTGTCGCGACGAAGACATCATATTCGCCTTCATCCTCCTTCACTGCCGGAGACATGGGTTGAATCTTCGGGTCCACTTCCGTCCCATCCGAGACGCGGACCATTCTGACGACTGTCGCTTCATTCGGGTCTGACTCGGCGTGCCGTTGCCAGTTGCCAGCAACCCATTCGTCCCACCCCCATGCGTCCAGCGTCTTCCCCCAATTGTCTTCAGTGACATGAATCCGCTTATGCCACACCGGCACGCGATGTCCCCACCAAAGCTGGCGGCTGATACACCAGTCCTGAATGTTCGTGAGCCAGTGGTCATACACCTTCGCCCAGCGGTCAGGATGGAACTTCATCTGGCCTTCCGCCACGCACGCCTTGCTCACCCCCACGCTCGGATACTTGAGAAACCACTGCTCACTCAAGCGTGGCTCGATGGGCACGTCCGCGCGCTGGCTGAAGCCGACGTTGTTCTCGTAAGGCTTCTCCTCCACGAGCACTCCCAGCTCCGCGAGCTTCTCCGACGCCAGCTTGCGCGCCTTGAACCGCTCCAGCCCGCGCAGGTCTGCGCCGGCGAGGTCGTTCATCGTGCCGTCGGCGTTCATGATGTCCACGATGGGCAGCTTGTGGCGCGTGCCGATGTCGAAGTCCGCCTTGTCGTGCGCGGGCGTCACCTTGAGCACGCCGGTGCCGAACTCAAAATCCACGTGCTCGTCGCCGATGATGGGGATGAGCTTCTGCTCGCGCGGCAGCTCGGCCGGCAGCGGTCGCACGATGTGCTTGCCGATGAGGTGCGCGTAACGCGGGTCCTTTGGGTTCACGGCCACGGCGGTGTCGCCGGGGATGGTTTCCGGGCGTGTGGTTGCAATCGTCAGCCAGACGCGACCTTCGGAATCAATCTCGGGGCCGCCCTTCTTCTCCTCACCTGTAGCAGCCGACGTGAGTCGGCTCTGACTGGCTGCCAGAAGAGTTTGAGCGGACTCACGTCCGCTGCTACCCGGGGCATATTCGGCCACCTCGACCTTGAAGTGATACATGAAGCCCTTCTGCGGCTTCATCTCCACCTCCTCGTCGGACAGCGCGGTCTGCGTGGCGGGGCACCAGTTCACCATCCGCTTGCCGCGATAGATGAGGCCCTTCTTGTAGAGGTCCACGAACACGCGCTGCACGTTGCGCACGTAGTCGGGGTCCATCGTGAAGCGCTCGCGCGTCCAGTCGCACGAGCAGCCGAGTTTCTTGAGCTGCGAGATGATGATGCCGCCGTGCTTCTCCTTCCACGTCCACACGCGCTTGAGAAACTCCTCGCGCCCGATGTCCTGCTTGGTCTTGTGCTCCTCCTTCTTGAGCTGCTTGGCGACCATGCCCTCGGTGGCGATGCCGGCGTGGTCGGTGCCGGGGAGCCAGAGGACTTCCTTGCCGTCCATACGCGCCTTGCGGCTGAGGATGTCCTGGATGGTGTTGTTGAGCACGTGCCCCATGTGGAGCATGCCCGTGACGTTCGGCGGTGGGATTACAATGGAATAGGCCGGGCGCTTTTCACTCACGCGCGCGGGGTCGGCAGTGAAGCAGCCGTTGCGCTGCCAGAAGTCATACCATTTGTCCTCCACGGACTGCGGCTCGTAGGCTTTGGGAATCTCGGTCATGATTTATGGAACCACAGAGGCACAGAGGACACAGAGGGGCAAGAACCCAAGTTGTCTTTCTCTGTGTCCTCTGTGTCTCTGTGGTTAAAAACTACTTTCTCACCAGCGCGAACTCCATGCTGTCCACCAGCGCCTGAAGGCTCGCTTCGATGATGTTTTCGCTCACGCCTACGGTGCCCCACTCGCGCTTGCCGTCCGTGGAGGTGATGAGCACGCGGGTCTTCGCGCCAGTGCCGGCCACGCCGTCGAGGATGCGAACCTTGTAGTCGGTGAGCGTGACTTTCTTGAGCTGCGGAAAGGACTTGGCCAGCGCCCGGCGAAGCGCGCCATCGAGTGCGTTCACTGGGCCGTCGCCCTCGGCGACTTCGTGGTGAACTTCCTTCCCGACGCGAACCTTGACCGTGGCCTCGTTGGTGGAGGACTTGCGGTTGCCGCGCATGGAAACGTGGTAGTCATCCACCGTGAAGAGTAGATCGGGGTTGTGGTCGAGGATGCTGCGGATGAGGAGTGCAAGCGACGCCTCGGCGGCCTCGAACTCGTAGCCAGCATGCTCCAACTCCTTCACGCGATTCAGGATCGCCTTCGTCTCTGCCGCGTCGTCCGCAAGCTTGAAGCCGAGGTCGCGCGCCTTGAGCAGGATGTTGCTGCGGCCGGAGAGATCGCTCACGAGGATGTTCCGCTCGTTGCCCACGAGCGCGGGGTCAATGTGCTCGTAACTCGACGCGAGCTTCTGCACGGCGTTGACGTGCGCACCGCCCTTATGCGCGAAGGCGGACGAGCCAACCCACGGCTGGCGCGGGTTGTGGCGGAGGTTCGCCACTTCATCCACAAAGAGGGACAGCTCCTTCAACTTGCGGAGCGACGTGGCGGACAAGCACGCCTTGCCCATCTTCAACTGCAGGCAGGGGATGACGCTGGTCAGGTTGCAATTGCCCGTGCGCTCGCCGTAGCCGTTGATGGTGCCCTGCACCTGAACCGCGCCGGCTTCGATGCTCGCCAGCGCGTTCGCCACGCCGAGACCGATGTCGTCGTGTGTGTGGATGCCGAGTTTGCAGTTCAGTTTGCCGGCGGCGGTCTTGGTGATGGCAGCAACTTCACTGGGCAAGCACCCCCCGTTGGTGTCGCACAGCACCACCATGTCCGCGCCCGCTTGCTCGGCAGCTTGCCAGGTGGCGAGAGCGTATTCGGGGTCGAGCTTGTAGCCGTCGAAGCCGTGCTCGGCATCGTAGATGACATATTTCCCGTGGTCTTTCAGGTAACGCACGGTGTCGCCGATCATGCCGAGGTTTTCATCCGGCGTGCAGCGCAGGACTTCCTTCACGTGCAGCATCGAAGTCTTGCCGTAGATCGTCACCACGGGCGTCTCGGCTTCGATGAGAAGGCGGACTTGGTCGTCTTGCTCGACGGGCGTGGCCTTCTTCCGAGTGGAGCCGAAGGCCGCCAGCTTCGCGTGCTTGAACTTGCGGCGCTTGGCCTGTGCGAAGAACTCGATGTCCTTCGGATTGCTGCCGGGCCAGCCGCCCTCGATGTAATGAATCCCGAAGGCGTCAATGCGCTCGGCGATGCGGAGCTTATCCGCGACCGAGAAATTGACGCCTTCACCCTGCGAGCCATCGCGCAAGGTCGTATCGTAGAGTTCGACTGCTGGTTTCATTCGATCCCGCCGCAGCGGGAGCGTGTTTTCTACGGGAATGCGCGAGTGCTGGCAAATCCCAAAAGGTCAGACGCGGCCCCGCTGCCGGGCGGCCTCGTAGAGAAACACCGCCGCCGCGCTGCCGACATTCAGCGAGTCCACGCCATTCGCCATCGGCACCAAGACCGCCTCGTCGCACGAGGCGAGCACCGCCGGGGAGACGCCGTGCCCTTCGTTGCCGAAGACCACGCAGCAATCCCCGCGCAAGTCCGCCTGAGCCAACGTGCGTTGGTTCGCATGCAGATGCGCTGCAATGCACCGCACGCCGGCGAGGCGCAAGTCCTGCAACGTGGCGGACAACGACACCGGCTCCACCACCGAGAGATCGTAGATCGTGCCCATCGACGCGCGGACAGCGCGGCGCAACCACGGGCTGCTGCACGTTTCGCCCACCAACAAGGCCTGGCCACCGAAGGCCGCGCAGTTGCGCACGAGCCCTCCGAGGTTTTCCGCATTGCCGAGTCCGTCCACGGCGACGAAGAGGCGCGGGGATGGGTTGCGATGGAGCGCATCGGCAAGCGTCTGGGACTTCGGGATGCGACCGATGGCCAGCAACCCTTGATACATGGGGTAGCCGACGAGTTTTTCCAGTTCGGCCTTGGGCGCGACGAAGGCATGGATTTCCTCAGCGGCCCGTTGGTCCAGTAACGGGCGCAATTCCTCCAGCCATTCCGCGTGGACCAGCAACGACACCACGCCCAGATCGCTCTTCAAAAGCCGTCGCACGACTTTTTCGCCCTCGGCCACGAAGATG
Source organism: Pseudomonadota bacterium (assembly GCA_009922615.1). Classification (GTDB taxonomy): domain Bacteria; phylum Verrucomicrobiota; class Verrucomicrobiia; order Limisphaerales; family SXTU01; genus SXTU01. The sequence continues at coordinate 6,557 of RFVF01000001.1, read as the reverse complement.
CGCTGCTCGCGATGCGCCTCTTGCCGCCGCATCGTGAGGTAAGGCTGAAGCGCCGGATGGTCGAGGTTCGCAATGGTGTGGACGTGGAGCATGTCAGCGGCGGAGCAACCCTGGTCGGTCAACGTGACCAGGCGGACTACGCATCCGCGGGAACGTAGCGTCGGGCTAAAGCGTTTCAAGCTTCGAGGTCCGGTGATGCCTAGTTCGGGTCAAATGGGTGATCACTGGCGGGGAAGCCCAGCAGTTCCACTTGTCAATGGAGCGGCTCCTTCCGCGTCGGCTCCTGCAACGTCGCTTGGCGGACGGTGGTTAAGGGTAAAAAGACGGTAAAGCAGGAACCCTGATCAACTTTGCTTTCGACTTGGACACGTCCTCCGTAGTGCTCGACAACCGCTCGCACCTTGGTGAGGCCCAAACCGGTGCCGGGCACTTGCTGTCCCGTTCTGTTCACGCGGTAAAATTTTTCGAAAATCCGCTTTGATCCTCCAGGGCAATGCCAACGCCGGTGTCCCGGACAACAAAGCAGAGGTGCCCGTTTTCAGTCCCGAGGTCCACTGCTATTCTACCCCCGTCAGGCGTAAATTTTATAGCGTTCGACAGCAGGTTCGTCATCACCGACTGCAGGGGCTCGGCATCACCCTGAAACTCCGGCAGGTCGGCTGCAAATCAGTTTCAAGCCGATGTGGATGGTGCGGTTGAAATTCCCGCCGTTAAATCTGTGCGCCGCCCACAGTTGATGTTCATGGGTATAAGCGATAAAGCTTGAACTGAACTGGGAAGCGGTGGCTTCGTTAAGTCGTCCCGGTGCCGGCAGGAAAACCATAAAAACATTAAAAAGGTGCTCAACCTTTTCACGGGTTGAGCACCTTGATTAATGCTGCTCGGTTCAGTTTTTAGTAGCTTCCGAGTTTTCGGAGTCAAAGTGCAGCTACTTGCGCACTATCGTCCTGCTGGCGGTGCCGCCCTGGCTGGAGGTCAGGCTGACGGTGGTGACCGTGGTCTGAATCGTGACGGTGGGGGTCGCTTTCCAAGCCCCCCTGGCGTCCGCCGTGACGACCGCGATGGTCGATCCACCTGCGCTCAGGGTCACGGTTGCCGAGGGCCCGGATGTGCCAGCCAAGGTCCACTTGGAACCGTTCACTACATAATCCGCCTGAGTGATGGTCGGAGCGTCGTTCACCTTCACGCTCACGGAGGCGGTGGCAGTGCCACCCCGGCCGTCGCTGATGGTGTAATTGAAGCTCTGCGTCGTGATGCTCGAATTGGCATTCGGGGTGAACGTGACCGCTTTGCCGACCTGACTGATCGCCACGGTGCCGGCGGCCGGCTGGGTGACCGCCGTGACGGTCAGCGGATCGCCATCGGGATCGCTGTCATTGTTCAACACACTGACAGTCACAGGCGTGAGACCGGCCGTGGTGGCGGTGTCATTCACTGCCAAGGGCACGCGATTGGCCGCAGCCGCCACATTGACGGTCACCGTGCCAACGGCAGTGCCGCCCTGACCGTCGGATACGGTGTAGTTGAAGGTCAAGACGCCGGTGACATTGGGTGTGACGAAGACGGCCTTACCCGCCTGAATGCCGGTGGTCACAATGCTGACGCTGCCGCCAATCGGCTGGGTAACAGCCGTGACCGTGAGCGGATTACCGTTGGGATCCGAGTCGTTACCAACAACATCGATTGTGACTGACGCACCGAGGGTGGTGTTAGCAGAATCCGCGACCGCCACCGGGGGATTGTTTACCGTGACGGTGACTTGGCCGACGCTAATGCCCCCTTTGCCGTCGCTGACCGTGTAACTGAAGGTGCGCGGGGACAGAACGGCAGCCGCACCAGGCGTGTAGCTGATGGTATTGTCCGCATTGATCTGTGCAGTGTCTGTGCCTGCAACCGTGGTGCTGATTACATTTAGCACATCGGCATCGGCATCGGTGTCATTAGCTAGGACGTTGATGATCACCGGTCGGCCGGCCTGGGCCGAGGCCGTGTCGGGGTTCGCAACCGGTGCGTGATTAAGGGTGACATTCACCGTGGCGGTAGAAAACCCGCCCAGCCCGTCGGTGGCCGTATAGGTGAAAACGCTGTTCGCCGTGGTGGCCGGGCTGAACGTGAACACCAGGGACTTTTTGTCGGCGGACACGGCCACCGTGGCATTATTCGGCTGGGTGACGCCGCTGATCGTCAGCGGATTTCCGTCAGCATCGGTGTCATTGGCCAAGACATTGAGCGTGTTGGGCACGCCTCCGGCGTTGGCGAACACATTGTCATTAACGGCAACAGGGGAATGGTTTTGGGTGACCGTTACCAATCCAGTCGCCTGACCGCCCCGGCCATCGGAAATCGTATAACTAAAGGTCTCGATGGGCAGCACACCAGCGAGCGGAGTGAAGGTGATAGAGTTTCCGCCGTTATTCACGATGGTGGCACGCGGATTTGATCCCACCGCGATGATGGTGATGGGGTCGCCATCGATATCCGTGTCATTCTTCAGGACATCGAGCAACACCGGCTGACCATCAAGATCCACAAAGGAATCGCTGTTCGCGACCGGGGGATTATTAATGGTGACATTCACTTGAGCCGTAGCGAAGCCGCCTTTTCCGTCAGTTATGGTGTAGGAGAAGGTGTGGATCCCGATTGTCCCCGGATTGGGGGTATAGGTCACTGTCTTACCTGCATCCGTGATGGAAACATTGCCCAAAGCCACACCGCCGATTTGTGGTGTGGTGACGCTGGTGATGGTCAACGGATCGTTGTCCGGATCCGAATCATTGGCCAGCACGTTGATGATCGTCGCCTGACCGGCGGTGGCCACGGCCGTATCGGCAGAAGCAACCGGAAGGCCGTCCACATTGACCGTGACGGTCGCCGTGCTAAAGCCGCCCCGGCGGTCGGTGGCAGTGTAAGTGAATGTTACCGGACCGCTCACGCCCAGATTGGCAGTAAAAGTCAGGGTGGTGTTCAAATCGGTGATGGTGACAACGCCCTTGGAAGGTTGAACCACGGAATCAATGGTCAGGCGGTCCCCGTCCTGATCAACGTCATTGAGCAACACCGGGATGACCACGGGGTTCCTGGCAATGGTCGCGGCGAGGTCATCCGCAGCCACGGGAGGATGATTGAACGCGCTTAACGGCAGGCCACAGCTGACTTCCACGGTCGCCTGCCCACCTTGGGAAGACAAAACGGTCACTCGACTGGGAGGAGCATTTAGATTCGGGATCTGGATGGAGCTGGTAAAGGTGGTATTGGCATCGATGCCATCAATTCCTTTAAGGGTGAACAAGGGGGGCGTGTTCAAGTTGGCGGTTACCGCATCAACCGTCAGAGTCTTGGTGCTGGCGTTGTAGTCTGCCTTGGTGATGAGCACGGTGTCCACCACAGGCACCGAGCTAATGAAGCCGGCATCATCCACAGCCGTGACAAAAGGCGGGATCGGATTAAGGGGAATCTGAAGGTAGAGGGAACTGCCGAGAGGACCGTTGTTCGCCATGGCGAGCCCACCCACGCCAGTAGGCAGAGCGAGGTTGCCTTGGGCATCCACGCGCGGCGGCGCCGGGTAAATGGTCAAACTGGAATGGGTAGGGGGAACAATCGGGCCAGTGCCCACGCGGGGCTGCAAGGTGGGAGCGGTGGTGCCAAAGGAGTCCACCCGCTGATCGCCAGGCTGGTCGAACTTGGAAGCGCGTTGAAGGGTCACGTTACTGGGGATTGCGCCGGTTTTGTAGCGCCCCGTCACGCTGAACCCGTTGGTGCGCCATACAAAACCGTTAGGCCCGGTCAGCTGGACGTAATTCTTGTTGAGCGGACTGCCGGTAACAAAATAGGTCAACGCCGGGTCGCCTGCATATTGCCGCCCCTCAAAGACAACGGGAGGCAACTCTGCGCCGCCTTCGGTGGCAGCGGGCAACAGGTAGCGACCAATCGGACCGTTCAGGGAACTTTGAAAACCCTCGGGGGCTTTGGCCACGCCGTAGTCATCAGTGTTGAAGAGCCGCGTGCCAGCCACTAGACCGGGGAAAAAATAAGTCTTATATGGGGTTTCTAAAACGTAGTCGCCGTCATAAGGCACCTGCCGCAGGAAGACACGGATGCGGGTGAACACGATCTGATCGCCATCCACCTCCAACGGTCCGCTGGCAAAGGCTCCCTCATGACCCATTTCCACCAGAATGGCGGTGAAACCTGAAGGGTCGACAGTGGTTGGCACGGGAATGGCCTTGTCGGTTGCCGCAGCGTGCCAATAAAAGTGCTCATCGAAAAAGGTAGAAGGGTTGGCGCGCGGATACACGTAGGTCTCCGGAGCAACGGTGTCGGTTGCCAGCAGCAACACCCAGCCACCGGCCAGCTCTGCTGGAGTCAAGGGGGTCCCAAACTCGAAGGCCACACCGCTCTTGTCTTGATACCAATCGGGAAAATGATGGGTTTTGTTAAGGGGCCCGGCGCGCAACAATCCCGGTCCATACGGGGGCGCGAGCAATTGCGCCCTGCCATCCAGCAGGCCCAGCGCTAACATCAGCGCCGTCAAAAAGCAGCGCATGGCTCGCGTCACAGGGTGGGGACTCTTAAATGTGGATGTCAGTGATAGCAGTCGTTTACTCATAGGTTGTTGTAAGCTGTAACTTTTGGCCAACACGCCATAGCTCGCCGCGTGCCAAAAGTGTCACCTCCAACTGATTCCGCGTGCCCCAATGACAGCGATGCGATGGCTAAAAGCTACCTGTATGCGGCGCTGACCCTTATAAAAAGCGAGCAAAGTGAGGGGTGCTCGTTGAAGAAATCGCCTCGTAAGACCCTGCATTGGGGCGCGCACTTATTAAAATCTGTCCCGTCTCCTCACCAGCGAACGGGGGTTCCAGAGAGCCCACCACACTACTTTTTACAAGAAAAGCAGGGGCTCCTGCAAAAGTTACTAAGGGAGTTGCGCCGGCAGCCGGCTTGGCGGGAGCCGGCGTCAGTCAGGGGCAAAGCAGCGGCCAAAGCACCCGCGTCCGGGTGAGAACTCCGCATCATGGCTGAAAACGTAAGACGACAATTACCCCTTTCCTCGACGGTAACTAAAAGTCCCCAGTCGGCCAAGGGCGCTGGCAGACTGGCCGGTCGGTTTGCCAAACGGCTCGTGCAGTTTGCTGGCGAACGATCACCCAGTAACAACTGACTAGGCTCGTCACCGAGTTCAAACGGGCGGGAATCCTGCTAAACTACAGCATTCACTGCTAGGGGATCAGTTCTAAGGCTGCAGGTTTCCCGGAGGCTCCGGCTTAGCCAGTGGGATCTCCAAGGATACGGTGACGCCGCCGCCATGCTCATTGTTCTTGAAGGCGCACGCCCCCCCCACCTGCCACACTTGCAGGGCCACAGATGCGAGCCCCATGCCCATGCCCGGCACTGACCCAGTCAAGGACTTCTCCGCCTGATAGTGCGGCAACCACACATGCGCGAGCTGCTCGGGCTGGATTTGCATGCCCGCATCGGTGAAACTCAAGATCGCAGTCTGCTTCGAGGTGGATTCGACTCGCAGGGTGATTTGAGGCACTCCGCCGTGACTGAACTTCCGGCTGTTGGCGCTGAGTTCCGCAATGATGGCGGTCAGGGTGAGCTCCGATATGGCCAAGTCACTGCGTTCCAGCTTTGCATCGAGGTCACAAATACCAAGGCGTATGCCGGCAGCCGACCATACTTGGGTGCAAAGTTTTCCCATATCGCTGACCGGGAATCTGCCAGCCAGCGGCGCGGCGTGGCCCAACTCGAGGTAATCTACTACCTTACGGCAGTCACTTAGCAGGCGGTTGGTGGACTTCATGGCGGCTTCGAAGGCCTCCAACTCAGATTTGTCCAGCCGTGCTGCCGCCGTCTCCTCGAGTATCTCCAGCCCCCCCTTGATGGCCGTCAGTGGCGTGAAGAGCTTGTGAGCCACGTGATATTGGAAGGTCCAGCGCATCAGTTGGCTGTTGGTTTCCGCAGTGACGTCCGTGAGCCTCACCAAAATGGATGCGCGGCTTCGATGGTAATGGACATGAGTCTGCATTTGCAGCGCCAGATTGGGTCGGGAATTGCTAGCCGGGCGTAGCAAGTGCAGTAATCCGGCGTCACTAGAACGCGGTTGGGCTAACCATTCACTCCAATGCTTCCGGGGTTCCGTGTGAAATTCGCCGAGAGCCAGTTGAAAGTTCAACGGCTCCTCTGAGCTCATGTCTTCGGGCAGACCCAGCAGCGCCCTAGCCCGCGTGTTCGCGTATTTGATCGATAGCTGGTCGTCCAGCATGAGGCAGGCTTCCTTGGATCCGTCCAAAAGCCACTGTGTCCGAGCCCGCTCGTCCTCTATCCTTCGGTAGCGATTTATCTCCAGCATATTCCGCAGACGCAACTTCATTTCCAGATCGTTGAAAGGCTTGGTGAGAAATTCATCCGCGCCTTCCCGCAGACTGGCCAGCCGCGTCTCTTGGTCATCCAGCGCCGTCAGCATGATGATCGGAATGTCACACAACGCCGGATGCGCGCGCAGGTTGCCGCACACAGTCAATCCGTCCGTGCCGGGCATCATCACGTCCAGC